>NZ_JBFAKS010000004.1:0-295708 GCF_040655855.1 Kribbella sp. NPDC050281
GACGTTTGAGCGCGTTGTCTGGCGGCGTTGTCGTCGTCGCGCAATGCTCCGCATTGCTCTCCTCCTCCGCCTTGCCAGCGAACGACTGGACCACCGCTAGCCGCACCACCGCCCCTCGACGAGCCACTAGCATGCTGAGCATGACGACGGCGAGTGCGGGAGAGGGCCCACGCCAAGGGGTCCGGCGGCAGCCGTCGGCTGAGCAGCTGCGGCTGCTCACCAAGGTCGCGAAGCTGTACCACGAGCAGGGCGTGCGCCAGCCGCAGATCGCCGCGCAGCTGCACATCTCCCAGCCGCGGGTGTCGCGGCTGCTGAAGCAGGCCGTGGTGGCCGGCATCGTTCGTACGGTCGTGATCCCGCCGAGCGGCGTACACACCGAGCTCGAGGACGCGATCGAGCAACGCTACGGGCTGCGCGAGGTGATCGTCGTCGACGCCAGTGGTGAGGACGACGCGCACATCATCCCGGCGCTCGGCGCGGCCGCGTCGGTGTACCTGGAGACCACGCTGACCGGCGGTGACCGGATCGGCATCTCGTCCTGGAGTTCGACGCTGCTCGCCACAGTCGAGTCGATGACGCCGCGGTCGACGCAGGTGGCTGAGGAGGTCGTCCAAGTCCTCGGTGGCGTTGGCAACCCGGCTGCTCAGGCCCGCGCGGCCCGGCTGGTCGGCCGGCTGGCGGATCTCACCGGCGCAGCGCCGGTACTCCTGCCGGTGCCCGGTCTGGTCGGCAGTGTGAGCGCGAAGCGCACGCTGATGAAGGACCCGGTGGTCACCGAGGTGATGGATGCCTGGTCGCGACTCACGCTGCTGCTGGTCGGGATCGGCAGTCTCGAGCCGTCTCCGCTGCTGAAGGAGAGCGGCAATGCGATGACCGTCGAGGACCAGAAGGTCCTGCGGGACCAGGGTGCGGTCGGCGACATCTGCCTGCGGTTCTTCGACGAGGCCGGCAAACCGGTCCGCTCCGAGCTCGACCAGCGGGTGCTCGGTCTGTCGGCCGCTCAGGTCCGCAGCGACGACCTCCGCAGCGTCGGCGTCGCGGGCGGCATGCGCAAGTACGCCGCCATCCGCGCCGCGCTGCTGGGTGGATGGGTCGACGTACTCATCACCGACCGCTCTGTCGCCGAGCGCTTGGCTAACGAGCATCGACCCACACAGTCATAGGACCGACCGTCCGATTCGCCCACGCGTAGTAAGGGATCGCGGTCAGTGTCTGCCCATCCCGCGCCGGCACCTCGACTGTCGTCACCCCGCCGAGAAGCTCCGGCCGTTCCCGCTCGACCAGCTCGCCCGCCACCACAGCCGTCTCATCCAGTACGACGTCCTGGTCGACCTGCTCGAAGCAGTACACCAATGGCCCACGCTCGATCGCCACACACCCGCGCACCGAATCGATCCGATCGTCCGGCTCAGTACGCCGCGCCTGTACGGGCAGCTCCAGCACCACTTGGTCGCCAACAGACCACTGCCGTCGTAGCGGTCCGGAAACGCTGGAACCATCTGCCCAGGCAGGGACGCGAAGACCCAGAGTCCAAGGCTCCGTCGGCGTCTCGGTGATGGTCACCGTCACCCGGCCGTGCCACGGATAGCGCGTCGCCACCTCGAACCCGACCCTGCCAACAGGCAACTCAGCGGTCACCACAGCCGGTGCGTAGAGGTGCACCTGGACCCCGTCGGCGTCCGACGTCGCCACGAGCTGGTCGAGCGAGGAGAGCGTGCGCATCACGTTCGGCGGGCAGCACGCCGTCCCGTACCACGGCTGCCTCCCCGCAACCGCGGAGCGCTGGTCGTCGGCGTACGCGTGCTGCCTCACCTTCAACGTGTTGACGTAGAAGAAGCTGTCACCGCTCAGCGAGACCCCCGAGATCACCGCGTTGTACAGCGTCCGCTCGATCAGGTCGGCGTACTTGCTGTCGCCGGTCGCGAGCAGCAGCCGCCAACTCCATTGCACGCTGGCGATGGCCGCGCAGGTCTCGCAGTACGCCGTGTCCGGTGGCAACTCGAACGGGTCGCCGAACGCCTCGCCGTACCACCTCGACCCGACGCCACCGGTCAGGTACGTCTGGCTGTCTGCCATCGTCTGCCACGTCTCCCGCAGCGCATCGAGCAGCTCGGCATCGCCGGTCTCGACCGCGACATCGGTCGCTCCGGAGGCCAGGAACAACGCACGTACGGCGTGCCCCGCGAGTGTCCGTACCTCGCGCACCGGCAGATGGTCCTGGAAGTACGCCGCCCCGTGGTGCCCCGGCGGCACCAGCAACCCACGCCCCCGCGCCTCGACGAAGTACGACGCCAGCTCCAGGTACGACGCCGTCCCAGTCTCGCGGTAGAGGTCGACCAACGCCATCTCGATCACCGGATGACCGTCGACGCCTTCCAAGCGCCCGGGCCCGAAGGTCTTGCAGAGCAGGTCGGCGAATCGGCACGCGACATCGAGCAGCGTGCGATCGCCGGTGGCGCGGGACTGGGCGACCGCGGCCTGCAGCAGGTGGCCCGCGCAGTAGAGCTCGTGTCCCTTCTCCAGGTCTGCGAAGCGCCGGCCGCCGAGTGCCAGTCGCGTGTGCGTGTTCAGGTAGCCGTCCGGTTCCTGTGCCTGTGCGACCAGTGCGCTCGCAGTCGCCTGCCAGGACGCGAGATCGTCGGCCGGCTCCCGGGCCTGTTCCCAGGCGACCGCCTCGAGCCACTTGTAGACGTCGGTGTCGGCGAAGAGCTTCCCGGCGAAGGGCGGCTCTTGTCCGGGCGCGCGACGGAAGTTGCCGAGAGTTCCGGCCTCCTCGAGCCGCATGCCGGCGGCCGGGATCGTCGACGTCCGGTTGATCTGCTGGCGCTCGCGCCAGAAGCCGCCGGTGATCTTCGTGGCACCGAGGGGGAGTGGGCGAAGGGGCATGGCTGACAGGAAACCATCAGGGCGAAGGCTCCGGCAAGACTTCGGTGCAAACGATTGCCGACGAGCGATCTCGTGACTGCAAACGATTGCAAATCATCCGCGTCATGCTCTTGACACTCCTTCGTAACCTCGGCAACCATGAGGCCGTCGATCCATTCGATGCCGACTAGATATTCACATCTGGTGCTCAATCGGCAGCCGCCCCTGCGAAAGTGAGGCCCAAAGTGAGGCGTGGACGATGACCGAAATCTCCTCCGGCTGGACCCGGCGCACGTTCGTCGGAACGACCGCCGCCGTCGGCGCCGCTGCCTGGATCGGCAACGCCCCGACGGCCTCGGCCCAGACCGTCGCGACGGCACGCGCCGCGGCCGCCGACGATCAGCTCCCCGCCTTCCCCGGTGCCGAGGGCGCCGGCAAGTGGGCCAAGGGTGGCCGCGGCGGATCTGTGTACGAGGTGACCACGCTCGCCGACTCCGGCCCGGGATCGCTCCGCGAGGGCGTCTCCGGCTCGGACCGGACCATCGTGTTCCGGGTGTCCGGCACGATCGAGCTGAAGTCCCAGCTGCTGATCGCCGGCAACAACCTCACCATCGCCGGCCAGACCGCCCCCGGCGGCGGCATCTGCGTCTCCGGGTACGGGACCGGGATCAAGGGCAGCGCGCACGACATCGTGATCCGCTACGTGCGGTTCCGGCTCAGCGACCGCAACGCGATCGCCGACGACGCCTTCAACACCAACGTGCCGGGCTCGGTCAGCCCGGAGATCCGCAACCTGATCATCGACCACTGCTCGTTCAGCTGGGCCGTCGACGAGTGCCTGTCGCCGTACGGGAACTTCGACGTCACGATCCAGTGGTGCATCGTCTCCGAGGGCCTGGCGCTGTCCGCGCACCCGAAGAACCGGCACGGGTACGGCGGTATCTGGGGTGGCGAGCGCAACACCTACCACCACAACCTGATCGCCCACCAGGGCGGACGGCAGCCACGGTTCGGCTACACCGAGGGCATCAACCTCGAGGTCGACCACTTCAACAATGTGGTCTACGACCACGGCTACACCTCTGTGTACGGCGGCGAGTGGGCCAACGGCATCAACATCGTCGGCAACTACTACAAGCCCGGCCCGACCACCGTGGGCGAAGTGGCACCGGTCATCCTGAGCGCCAACCGCGGCGGCCAGTGGTACGTGGCCGGCAACCACGTCGACGGCTATCCCGAGGTCACCGCGCACAACCGGCGTGGCATCAGGTACCCGATCGGCGGCATCGTCGAACTGTCCGAGCCGCAGCCGATCCCGGGGACGTTCGAGCCGGAGCCGGCGGCCAAGGCGTACGACGCCGTCCTGGCGAACGCCGGTGCGATCCTGCCGCGGCGGGACGCGGTCGACGAGCGGGTCGTCAACGACGTCCGCAACGGCACCGGCCGGTTGATCAACTCGCAGAAGGAGGTCGGCGGCTTCCCGCCGCTGGTCCAGACCGAGGCACCGCTGGACTCCGACCACGACGGCATCCCGGACTGGTGGGAGCAGGCCAACGGCCTGGACCCCAACGACCCGTCCGACGCGCAGAAGATCGCGCCGAACGGCTACACCTACCTGGAGAACTACCTCAACTCGATCGTGCCCGACCCGGTCGGCAACCCGAGCGTGCGGATCACCAGCCCGCGGCACAACCAGACGATCCCCGGCCGGACCGCTCCGACCGTGACAGTCCAGGCGGACGCCGCCGCGGACAAGGGTGGCGAGCTCGCCACGGTCGAGTTCTTCGCCGGCGACCAGCTGATCGGTACCGCGACCAAGGCGCCGTACAAGATCGAGTGGAAGAACGTTGCTGACGGCACCTACTGGCTGACCGCGCGGGCGACGGACCAAAACGGGACAGCGACCCAGTCGACCGCGGTGCCGGTGCACGTCAACCTTCAGGCCGGTACTCCGGGCTGGACGTCCGCCTCGGTCGGCAAGCCGGTGGTGCAGGGGTCGGGCAGCCTCGACGGCGGGATCCTCACGATCAAGGGCTCCGGCCGGATTCTGGGCCGATCCAGCAACTTCCACTACGTCTACCGCAAGCTCCAGGTCGGCGGTGCCGGATCGGTCGCCCAGATCTCCGCCCGGCTCGACAACCTCGCGAAGGTTGCCAACGGCATCACGGCCGGCCTGATGATCCGCGACAGCCTGGACCCGGCCGCTCCGTTCATGTACGGCGGCGTCGGGTTCGGCGTGGCCGGCGGGATGGGCACGGTCGGCGACAATGCGAGCGGAGCGCCGGACGTCACCGACGACGGCGGCATGAAGGCGCAGGCGATCCGGATCCAGACCGACGGACCGATCCCCAGCGTCGGTCCCTGGCCATGGGACGACAGCTACCTCGACCCGACCAAGCAGTACTGGCTGCGGCTGCTCCGGCGCGAGCGCCCGCAGGCCAGGGAGGTCGAGTTCGAGGCCTTCATTTCTACCGACAAGACCACGTGGGACCGCTTCGGCTACGAGAAGCTCGTGATGCCGAGCCGGACCTTCTACATCGGATTCGCGATCGACGGCGGCAAGATCGACAACGACCTCGTCGACTACGGGACCGCGCAGTTCAGCAACATCTCGGTCGAGCAGTGAGGCAGGAAGTGACCATGTCCCGAGAGCAACGCACGTTCGACCGGCGCCGGCTGCTGCAGGGTGGCCTCGGTCTCCTGGCAGTGGCGACGGTCCCCGGCTGCGGCTTCTTCGACACCAAGCCGGCCGGCTCCGGCGGGCAGGTCGCCGCAGCTGGTGAGAAGGAGTCGCCGATGCTGAAAGCCCTGGTGGACAAGGGTTCCCTGCCACCGTTGGAGCAGCGGCTGCCGAAGAACCCCCCGGTGATCAAGCCGCTGGAAGGCAAGGCGCAGTACGGCGGCACCTGGCGTTCGGCCATGCTGACCCAGGAGGACACGCAGTGGCTGTGGAACGGCCTGGCGTACGAACCGCTGGTCCGCTGGAAGTCGGACAAGACCGGCAAACCCGGGTACGACGAGATCGAGGCGAACGTCGCCGAGTACACGGTCGATGCTGACAGCAAGGAGATCACCTTCACGCTGCGCGAGGGCCTCAAGTGGTCCGACGGCAAGCCGTGCACGGCGGACGACATGCTGTTCACGCTGCTCGAGGTGCAGTGTGACACCGGGCTGCACCCGGACGGCATCTACGACGCGTTCGCGTCGCCCGACACCGGCAAACTCGCCAAGATCGAGAAGGTCGACGACCGGACCGTCAAGCTCACCTACACCGCGCCGCAGCCATCGCTGATCAGCCAGATCGCCGACGGCATCTTCCTGCGCGAGGGTGCCTACGGGATGCTGCTGCCGAAGCACTACTTCCAGCAGTTCCACCTCAAGTACAACAAGAGTGCGAACGCGCTCGCGAAGAAGGCCGGCGTCGGCAGCTGGACCGACCTGTTCGCGCAGAAGCAGAACCCCTGGACCAACCCTGACCAGCCGACGCTGGCGCCGTGGAAGGTGACGACCGCGCTGGGCAAGGGCTCCGCGGTCACCCTGACCCGGAACCCGTACTACTGGAAGGTCGACGACCAGGGCCGGCAGCTGCCGTACATCGACGCGTGCCGGGTCGAGGTGGTCCAGGACGCCCAGGTCGAGCTGCTCAAGGTGATGAACGGCGAGTTCGGCATGCAGTACCGCAACTTCGGTACGCCCCAGAACAAGCCGGTGGTGGCGCAGAACCGGGACAAGGGCGGCTACCGGATCTTCGAGGTGCCGACCCAGCTCACCAACACGATGGTGATCGGCATCAACCAGACGCACAAGGACCCGGTGAAGCGCGCCCTGTTCGCGAACAAGGAGTTCCGGATCGGGCTGTCGTACGCGATCAACCGCAAGGAGATCATCGACGCCGTGTACGCCGGCCAGGGTGAGGCCTGGCAGGGTGCCCCGCCGAAGGACTCGCCGTACTACAACGAGCAACTGGCCACGCAGTACCTGGAGTTCGACGTGGCCAAGGCGAACCAGCACCTGGACGCCGCCGGGCTGACGAAGAAGGCGGCCGACGGACGGCGGCTGGGCGCGGACGGGAAGCCGGTGTCGGTGACCGTGCTGGTGAGCGAGTCGTTCCCGGATCACGTCGAGGCGATCGAGTTCGTCAAGAAGCGGTGGCTCGCGGTCGGGGTCGAACTGCGGACGCAGGCCGTCAGCGAGGACCTCTACAAGGAGCGGGTCAAGGCCAACGACCACGACGCCGGCACCTGGACCAGTGGCACCTTCGTCCTCCCGACCGGCACCGGCGGTGACCACTACTGGGTTCCCACCAACGACGGCAGCGCCCGGTACGGCGTCGGCTGGGCCCAGTGGTACCAGACGCACGGCGAGGAAGGCATCACGCCGCCGCCCGAGGTGCAGAAGCAGCTCGACCTGTTCACCAAGGCCCGGCAGGAGCCGGATGCGGGGAAGACGCTCGAGCTCGGCAAGCAGGTGCTGCAGATCGCGGCCGACCAGTTCTACTACATCGGCACCAGCAGCGTCCCGAACACCTACGGCGTCGTGAAGAACGACTTCCACAACGTCCCGGACCAGATGATCGAGGCAGTTGCCCCCGGCATCGTCCACCCCGAACAGTTCTCGATCGGGGCATAATGCTGCGTTTCCTCGTCCGGCGGCTGCTGTGGATGGCGGTGACGCTGGCGGCCATCTCGTTCGTCACGTTCGTCGTCATCAAGCTGCCGCCGGGCGACTACACCTCGACGGTGATCGCCAACGCCGAGGCCCGTGGCCAGGACATCCCGGACTCGCAGATCGCCGAGCTGAAGCGGCACTACGGACTGGACAAGCCGTTCCTGGTCCAGTACCTGACCTGGATCTCCGGCGTGGTGCTGCATGGCGACCTCGGCCAGTCGTTCGCCTGGAACCAGTCGGTGGCCAGCCTGATCGGCAACCGGGTGCTGCTGTCGATGGTGCTGTCCATCGCGAGCCTGTTGTTCGTCTGGGCGATCGCGTTCCCGATCGGCATCTACAGCGCCCTGCGGCAGTACTCGCCCGGTGACTACGTCGCGTCGTTCCTCGGCTTCATCGGGATGGCCGTGCCGGAGTTCATGCTCGCGCTGGTGATGATGTACGTCGGCTTCCGGTACTTCGGCCAGAGCGTCGGTGGACTGTTCTCACCGGAGTACGCCGATGCCGCGTGGAACCTGGGCAAGCTGCTCGACCTGGTCTCGCACCTGTGGGTCCCGATCGTCGTGGTCGGCGTGGCCGGCACCGCCGGGCTGATCCGGATCACCCGGGCCAACCTGCTCGACGAGTTGCACAAGCCGTACGTCGCGACCGCGCGGGCCAAGGGACTGCCGGAGTGGAAGCTGTTGCTCAAGTACCCGGTCCGGATGTCGCTCAGCCCGTTCTTCAGCACGGTCGGCTGGTTGCTACCGGGCCTGATCAGCGGCGAAACGATCGTGTCGGTCGTGATGAGCCTGCCGACCAGCGGTCCGCTGTTGCTCGGTGCGGTGAAGAGTCAGGACATGTACCTGGTCGGCAGCTTCGTGCTGATCCTCAGCACGCTGACGGTCATCGGCACGATGCTCAGCGACCTCGCGCTGGCCTGGTGGGATCCGCGGATCCGCGCCCGGTTCCAGAAGGGATAGGCCGGATGCTCCAGCAGAATGCTGCACAGCAGACCACGGTCTCGCAGACCCAGTGGCGGTTGATGTGGCGGCAGTTCCGCCGGCACAAACTGGCCCTGATCGGTCTGATCGTCCTGGTCCCGATCTACTTCGTCGCGGCCTTCGGGGGGTTCTTCGCGCCGTCCGGCAGCGACACCGCCCACACGTCGCTGCCGTACGCGCCGCCGCAGCGGCTGAACGTGTCGACCGAGCACGGCCTGTTCGTCTACGGCTTCTCGTCCACCCGCAACGACGAGACGTTCGAGCAGACCTTCACCGTCGACAAGTCCAAGATCATCGACGTCGGGCTGTTCGTGCACGGCGACGAGTACAAGATCCTCGGGGTGATCCCGTCCGACATCCACCTGATCGGCCCGACCACGGCGAGCGACCCGTTCTTCCTGCTCGGGGCGGACCAGTCCGGCCGGGATCTGCTGTCCCGGTTGATCCTGGGCGCGCGGGTCTCGCTGTCGATCGGCCTGGTCGGGGTGTTCGCCAGCTTCCTGCTCGGCATGCTGATCGGCGGCATCTCCGGGTACCTGGGCGGCCGGGTCGACAACGCGATCCAACGGGTCATCGAGTTCATCATGTCGATCCCGACGCTGCCGCTGTGGATGGCCTTGTCGGCTGCCCTGCCGGGCAGTTGGGGACCGTTGACCCGGTACTTCGCGATCACGGTGATCCTTTCGCTGATCGGCTGGACCGGATTGGCCCGCGATGTGCGGGGCCGGTTCCTCAGCCTGCGCGAGGAGGACTTCGTGATGGCCGCGCGGCTGGACGGTGTCGGCCGCGGCGGGATCATCTTCGGCCACATGGTGCCGTCGTTCGCCAGCCACATCATCGCGTCGGTGTCGATGGCGGTGCCCCGGATGATCCTCGGCGAGACCAGCCTGTCGTTCCTCGGCCTCGGTCTGCAGCCGCCGGCGGTGAGCTGGGGCGTTCTGCTCGAGGGCGCGCAGAACATCCGGGCCGTCGCCACCGCTCCCTGGCTGCTGACCCCGGGCCTCGCGGTCGTGGTCGTCGTACTGGCCATGAACTTCGTCGGCGACGGTCTCCGTGACGCCGCGGATCCCTACAAGTAGGAGGACTCCGATGGCTCTGCCTTTGCTGGAGGTCCGGGACCTCAGGACTCACTTCGAGCTCGAGGACGGTGTGGTCAAGGCCGTCGACGGTGTCGACCTGACCGTACGGCGCGGTCGCACGCTGGCCGTGGTCGGTGAATCGGGCTGCGGCAAGAGCGTCACCGCACGGTCGATCCTGCGCCTGGTGGAACGGCCTGCCCGGATCGTCGGCGGCGAGGTGCTGCTGTACGGCGACGAGTCCGCGGGCGACCCGGAGGATCTGCTGGCCGCGAAGGACGGGCGGCTGCGGCAGGTGCGGTGGGCCGACATCGCGATGGTGTTCCAGGAGCCGATGGCGTCACTCAGCCTGGTGCACACCATCGGCGACCAGATCGTCGAGGCGATCCGGCTGCACGAGAACGTCGGCAAGGCCGTGGCTCGCGAACGAGCGGTGGAGTTCCTCGGCCGGGTCGGCATCCCGGACCCGAACCGACGGGTCGACTCGTACCCGTTCGAGCTCAGCGGCGGCATGCGGCAACGCGCGATGATCGCGATGGCCCTGTCGTGCCGGCCGCGGCTGCTGATCGCGGACGAGCCGACCACCGCGCTCGACGTGACCACGCAGGCCCAGATCCTCGACCTGCTGCAGGATCTCCAGGAGGAGTTCGGCATGGCGATCATGCTGATCACGCACGACCTGGGTGTTGCCGCACAGGTCGCTGACGAGGTCGCGGTGATGTATCTCGGCGAGGTCGTCGAGCACGGTCCGGCCACCTCTGTGCTGACCTATCCCAAGCATCCGTACACCCAGGCGCTGGTGCGCTCGGTGCCGCGGCTCGGGCAACGCGGTCAGGACCGGCTGGCCGCCGTACGGGGGAGTGTGCCGCCGCCGTACGAACGGCCGTCGGGATGCCGGTTCCATCCACGCTGCGACGCGTTCATGGCCGGCAAGTGCGACGAGATCGTGCCCCTCCGGGTGCGGTCCGGCGACATCGACGTCGCCTGCCTGCTGTACGGCGAGGAGAACCGATGAACCTGCTGACAACCGAGGGCCTGACCATGCATTTCCCGCTGCACAGCGGGTTCTTCGGAGGCAACCGCGGCGTGGTGAAGGCGGTCGACGGTGTCGACCTGTCGATCCGGGCCGGCCGGACGCTCGGCCTGGTGGGCGAGTCGGGCTGCGGGAAGACCACACTCGGCCGCTGCATCGTGCGCGCCTACGAACCGACGTCGGGCAGCATCATGTTCGACGGCGTCGATCTGGCTCCGCTCACCGAGAAGCAACTGAAGCCGTACCGCGCGCAGGTGCGGCTGATCTTCCAGGACCCGCACTCCTCACTCAATCCGCGCAAGACCCTGCGCGACATCATCGCCGAGCCCTTGCGGGTGCACGGCGGCGGTAGTCGCGACGAGATCGACGACAAGGTCGGCGCGCTACTGCGTCGTGTCGGGCTGCGAGCGGAGTACGCGCACCGCTACCCGCACGCGTTCAGCGGCGGTGAGCGGCAGCGCGTGGTCATCGCGCGCGCACTGGCGACGGACCCGCGGCTTGTGGTCGCGGACGAGGCGGTCAGTGCGCTCGATGTGTCGGTCCGGGCCCAGATCCTCAACCTGCTGAAGGACCTGCAGGAGGAGTCCGGCCTCACCTACCTGTTCGTCTCCCACGATCTCGGCATCGTCGAGCACGTCGCCGACGACGTGGCCGTGATGTACGTCGGCAAGCTTGTCGAGAGCGCGTCGACCGAAGAGCTCTACACCAAGCCCCTGCATCCCTACACCGAGGCGCTGTTGAGCGCCGTCCCGGATCCCGATCCGGCCTCGCGCGGACAGCGATCGCGGATCGTCCTGCGCGGCGAGATCGCGGATCCGTCCAAGGTGCCGGCCGGCTGCCCGTTCCATCCACGGTGCGGGTACGCCGAAGCGCGGTGCCGCACCGAAGTACCTCAGCTGCGCGAGATCGGCGGCCGGCGGGTCGCCTGTCACCTCGCCGAACAGCTGGATCTGAAGGGCGTCCTCGCGGACGTCACCGCCCCTTAGAAAGGCTCACCATGTCCGACACCCAGAACACTCCCGGCAGCAGTCCGGAGGACAAGACCCCCGGGTTGTCCCGGCGCGGCTTCGTCCGGAACACAGCCCTGATCGGCGGTCTCGCCGCGCTCGGCGGTGCACTCCAGGCAGCCCCGGCGGCGGCCAGCTCGACCACCGCCACCCCGCGCGCCGGCGCCCGGTCCGCGGCCGGCACCGTCGAGATCCCGAACAAGTACGGCAAGCCGTTCTCCGTCGACGACGACGAGGTGTTCGTCTTCGCGGTCAACTTCAAGCCGTTCGAACTCGGCGGCGACGACGACGGCCGCGAGGCGACCCGATACTTCGACGCCGTCTTCGGCGACGCGATCCGGGCCAAGTTCCCCGAGGTGAAGCTGAAGTACGCCACCTGGGACTACCCGATCCGCTACGAGGACATCGCCAGGGCCGGCCGGGTGCCGGACCTGATCATCGACGACCCGCGGACCCGGATCGACCGCGACCTCGAGCCACTCGGCTGGGTCCAGGACATGACGTCGATGGTGCAGCAGGCCGGGATCGACCTGTCCGCGCTGAACCTCGGCTCGGTCGAGCTGGTGAAATCACGCTCCGACGGCGGCCTGTACGGCGTACCGCTGTTCATCGACGAGCACGTGCTGCTCTACAACAAGCAGATCTTCGACAAGTTCGGCGTCCGCTACCCGCGCGCCGGGTCGACGTACGACGAGATCTACAAGATCGCCAAGCGGCTGACCGTGCAGGACGGGATCCACCACTACAAAGGCTTCATGCAGCACCCGGACAACTACCTGGCACTGAACCAGCTCGGCCTGTACCCGTTCGTCCCCGGCGACAGCGAGCAGCCCGCCCCCGAGGACATCAAGGTGAGCCTGACCACCACGGAGTGGAAGCGGGTCGCCGACAACATGTACCGCTTCCTGATGCTGCCGGGCAACGGCTTCACCACGGTGGACGACTTCTTCAAGGGTGACATGAGCTTCCCGGGCCACCTGGCGATGGCGGTCCACACGCTGTCGAAGCTGAACGCCTACGCGCTGAGCTCGCTGTACGTCGAGGAGGACGACGCGGAGGACTACGCCGAGTGGGCCAAGAGCGTGAGCATCGGCGTCACCTCCATGCCGGTGCTGTCGCGTGGCTCGACCGCGATCTACCAGCCGAACGCGCGGGCGGCGTACATCCCGCCGCAGTCGCAGCATCAGGCCGAGTCCCTCGACATCCTCAAGTACCTGGTGTCGGAGGAGGCGCAGACCAGGCTCTCGTCGTACGGCGTCAAGGCGGTGCGGCAGACGGAAGCGGTCGTGAACGCGTTCGGTACGGCGATTCCGGAATTGCAGGGGATCGACACGTCGGGCGTGTACTGGGGTGACAACGCGGTGGTGAAGGACTACCAGAACACCGAGTACTGGGACATCCCGCTCTACAAGGTGTTCCGGCAGCACGTGCTGATCGACGGGATGGACGTCGACTCGGCGCTGCAGGTGGCCGAGCAGCAAGACATCCCCGACTACATCAAGGCGCAGGCCGCCGCCGGATTCACATGGTGATCGATCCACGCTTCGACGGTCGCCTCCGGGACGGCGTGGCACTCCTGCCGACGCTTCACCCTGGCGACAGTCACGCGGCAACCCTGGTGGAGACGGCGGCCGGCGATCTGTTGTGCGCCTGGTTCAACGGGCCGGGGGAGGGGGAGCCGGACACGAACATCGTGCTGTCCCGGCTCCCCGCCGGCTCGGACACCTGGACGGTGCCCGTGCCGATGTCTTCGGACCCGGACCGATCCGAGCAGAACCCGGTGCTGTTCGTCGCGCCGTCCGGGGAGGTGTGGCTGCTGCACACCTCGAACGAGCCGCACGACCAGAGCACCTCCCGGGTGCTGCGCCGAGTCTCGCGTGACGGCGGGCTGACCTGGGGGCCGAGCGATGTCCTGTTCGACCAGCCGGGCAGCTTCGTCCGCAACCCGATCGTTGTCCTGAGCAACGGTGATTGGTTGCTTCCGGCCTACGACTGCGACAAGTCCGCGGAGACCACAGTCGTCCTGCTGAGCACAGACCAAGGTGAGACTTGGACGCGGATCGATCTCCCTGATGCGATCGGGCAGGTGCAGCTGAGTGCGATCGAGGTCGCGCCGGGCGAACTGCTCGGGTACTTCCGGAGTCGCGCTGCGGACCGGATCCACCGGTCCGTGTCGAAGGACAGCGGCCGGACGTGGTCGGCGCCAGAGCGGACCGCGTTGCCGAACAACAACTCGGCGATCCAGGTGCTGCGGTTGGCCGACGGCCGGCTCGTGCTCGTGTTCAACGACTCGTCGGCCGAGCGGGACCAGTTCCGCTGGGTGCCCGACGGGAAGGGCGGCGTACGGCGGAAGACGCTGCGGACTCCGCTGACACTGGCGTTGTCCGAGGACGACGGCGCGTCCTGGCCGTACTGGCGGAACCTGCAGGTGCAGGACGAGGAGTACCGCGACAACGAGTTCGGGTACTCGTACCCGACCTTGTTGCAGACCCGCGACGGCCGGCTGCACGTCGCGTACTCCTACCTGCGCAAGACCATCAAGCACGTGATCCTGACGCCCGACTGGATCGAGGCGGGAGACCGACTGCCATGACTGTGGAGCGGTGGGGAGTGCACGAGCTCACCCTGACCGGACCGGCCGACGGGAACCCGTTCGCCGACGTCGAGTTCCGGGTCGCCTACCGGTACCGGAACCGGGTGCTGACGGTGGACGGCTTCTACGACGGCGACAGGGTGTACCGGGCGCGGTTCAGCCCGGACCGGGAAGGGGAGTGGTCGTACGTCACGAGCAGCTCCGCACCCGAGCTCGACGGTCATCGCGGGACCTTGCTGTGCATCCCGCCCGGCCCGGGCAACCACGGGCCGGTCGGGGTGCGCGGCGCACATCACTTCGCGTACGCCGACGGCAGCCGGTACGACTGCATCGGTACGACCTGCTACCACTGGACGTACCAGTCCAAGGATCTGCAGGAGCTGACGCTCGCATCGTTGCGGTCGGCACCTTTCGACAAGGTGCGGATGTGCCTGCTTCCGACCGACGGCATGCGCCCGGAGCGGACGCCGTTCGCGGGCTCCACGCCGGGGTCGGTCGACGTCAGCCGGTACGATCCGGCGTTCTTCGCCGACTTCGAGGCGCGGGTCGCGGACCTGCTGTCGCTGGGGATCCAGGCCGATCTGATCCTGTTCCACCCTTACGACCGTGGGGTCTGGGGGTTCGACCGGATGACAGCTGCGGAGGATGCGGCGTACCTGCGGTATGTAGTCGCGCGGCTGGCGGCGTACCGGAACGTCTGGTGGTCGCTGTCGAACGAGTACGACTTCAACCGGGAGAAGACGATCGCGGACTGGGATCGCCTGCTGCAGGTGGTGCAGCGGTACGACCCGTACCAGCGGCTGCGGTCGATCCACAACGGGACCAAGATGTACGAGGTCTTCACGCCGTACGACTTCGGCAAGCCGTGGATCACCCACCAGAGCGTGCAGCACTGGGACGGCGCCGAGGTCGCCGCGTGGCGGGCGTGCCCGAAGCCGGTCGTGATCGACGAGATCGGCTACGAGGGCAACGCTGGGCGTCGGTGGGGGAATCTCACCGCGGACGAGATGGTGCACCGCTTCTGGCAGGGCATGACGGCCGGTGGGTACGTCGGCCACGGCGAATCGTTCGTCGATCGCGAGACGCGAGCGTGGATCTCGGTCGGCGGCCGGCTGTACGGCGAGAGCCCGGCACGGATCGCGTTCCTTCGCTCGGTGTTCGCCGAGCTGCCGCGGTTGCCTTCCGGCGACGTGGATCCTGAGCGCTGTGTCCTGCACTACCTGGGCGACCGCCAACCGTCGGCCGTCGACCTGGACCTTCCTTCCGGCGATCCCTTCCAGTTCGACCTGATCGACACCCGGGCGCTGACCATCACGCCTGTCGCCGGTTCGTATTCCGGCGCCAGTCGCATCCCGCTCCCGACTCATCCCTACCTAGTCCTGCGAGGCACTCGATGACCGAGGTTGAACGCTGGGGCGTACTCGAGGTGCAGGTCGACGGCCCGGTCTCGACAGTGTTCCGGCACGAGTCCGGCGAGTCCGCCTACGCGGAGTCGTTCCTGGCCGACGACCGCTGGCTCATCCGCTTCATGCCCAGTCTGGAAGGTACCTGGCACTACGCGCTGCCGGGCTCCGCCGTCGCCCCGCACGCGTTCACCTGTAGCCCGGCGACGTCGTCCGGGCCGATCCGCTCGTCCGGCACCACTTTGCGCCGTGCCGACGGGACGGCCTACCACCCCCTCACCACCACGTGGTTCCACCTCGACCCGACCGGCCCGGGGGCCGGCGACCGCTGGGCCGCGGCGTGCCGCGCTCTCGCCGCCTCCCCGTTCACCCGGGTCCGACTGCGCGCCGACAACCCGCAGCACCTCGAGGCTCAGGTCTGCGACCTGCTCGCAGCAGGCATCGACGCCGAGATCCTCCTGCCATCCGACGAGCCGGCGATCCGTGACCTGGTCAACCGGCTGGCTGCCTACCGCAACGTCAGCTGGTGCCTATCTGCAACCCCGGCCGCGCGCCACCTGGCCGAGCTGATCGCGGAATGCGACTCCAGCAACCACCTGATCGCCATCCACGCTGCACCAGAAGCCGTGGACCCAGGTCCACCCTGGTTCACCCACCTCAGCGTGCCGCTCGAGAACCTGCGCGGCGTCTCGGCCCTCCGCCGCGACTACGCCAAGCCCGTCCTCGTCGACGCCTGCGGCTACGAGGGGGACGGCACCACGCCAGCCACCAGCCTCAGACCGGAAGAGCTGCTCACCCGCATCTGGGAGGGAACCGTCCGAGGCGCCCACGTCACCCACGGCGAGTGGTACGTCGACTCCGACGGCGGACCGTGGTCGGCAGGTGGAGTCCGCCCGACCGGTGTGGTCGCGCAGCGCCTGCGCCTGCTCCGGGAGGTCCTGGACGAGCTGCCCGACGGAGTGGAGCCCATCGACGACTACCGGGACGCTCCGACTCTCGCCGTACCCGGCAGCTACTACCTGCAGTACCTCGGCGAGCACCAGTTCCCCGAGCGCACCTTCATTCTCCCCACCGGCACCTACCAGGTCGACATCCTCGACGTCTGGAACCACACCGTCCGCCGTACCCGCGAGACGGTCATCGACACCCTCACCGTCCGCCTCCCTGGCACCCAGTACCAGGCCATCCAGATCCGCCGAGCCTCCTGATGCCAGCCCTCACGTCCGGTCCCCGCACCGCTGAACTCCGCCGAACCTCCCGCGGAGTAGTCCTCCACCTAGGCACGATCGACGCCAATACGCCGTACCTGGAGCGCCCGGTCGCCGAGCTGCTGACGTGCTCATCCGGGCGACCATGGCAGCCCAACGTGATGCAGACGGAGGGTTGGTGGATCTCGCGGCGGCCGGGTGAGCATCGGGCCGGATGTCGCACCGGACCCGTCGCGGTCGAGATCCGACTGTCCTTCGACGCGGTCGATCGGCTTGACCTGGAGCTGCGGTGGCGCAACACCGGCCAACGGCGGTTGGGCGATCTTGCCGTCGGGCTGCTGCTCGACCTGGGCCGCGTCACCGACAGCCAGCTGACCGTCCCCGGGCTGATCTACAACGACAACCCGTCGGCGGACCCGGCGCGCGCCGTGCCACGGATCGGTCCGGAGCCCGGTGGGGGCTTCGTCGCCGAGGAGGACCGGCTTCCGATCCCCGGCGTGAACCTGGAGTGGCGGACCGGTCGCGAACGCCGCTGGCTGAGCGTCTTCTCCCGCCCGGAGCCGCGGCGATCCGGCGACGGGCTGGTCCGCTACGGTTCGCTGGGAATCATCCGCCAGGAGGGGCCTGTGATCGCGGCGCTGAGCGGCGTACTGATGTTCGACGGCAAGCAGGACGTCCGGTACGTCAGCAAGGCCGAGACGGAGTCGACCGAGGACGGCTACTTGACGTTGCGGCCGGGAGAGGAGTACGTCCAGCGACTGGTCGTCGACTGGGGGCCGCAGGAGCATCGCGGGCACGCCTTCCGCGAGCTCGTCCGGACCGGCCGCTCACTCTTCACCGGTCCTGGCGCGCACCCACTGGATCTCGACGAGGTCGTCACGCGCAAGACCATCGCCCTGGACAACAGGTGGTACCGGGACGGGACTGTGGCCGGCTACACCAAGTTCAGCGACGTCGTCGGCAACGGTCCCGCGAAGGTACGGCATTTCATGTACGGCTGGACCGGCCAGGCACTGAAGCTCGCCTGGTGCGACGCCCGGCTCGGCTTCGAGACTGGCGATCGGACCAGGATCGACCGCTGCCGCGCGGCCGTCGAGTTCTACCTCGCGGGAAGCTCGACACGAACGCCCGGCCTGCGGCACAACGCGTACCAGGTCGGCAGCCGCCGCTGGACCAGCTTCCGCAGCGGCGGCCGCGCGATGGTCTCGAGCCGCGCGTACGGCGAGACGATCGCCGACCTGGCGGAGATCATCACACTCTTCCGCGCCGAGGGTGAGCCGGTACCGCCGTCCTGGCCGGATGCACTCGCCGGTGCACTGAAGTTCCTCCGCGGTGCGTTGCTTCCGGACGGCACGTTCCCGATCGGGTGGCGTCTCGACGGGAAACCCGCGGCGTCCACACTGTCCGCGGCCGGCATTCCGTGCGTACTGGCGGCGCTCAAGGCGTCCGTCGTCCTCGGGGACGACTGGTTGTTGTCGGAGGCAACGACGTGGCTGACTCGGTATCACGGGCAGCACGCGCGGACCTTCGACCGCCCGTTCGCGCGCTCCACCCTCGACGCCGCGTGCGAGGACAAGGAGGCGGGGATGTACTACTTCCTCGCCGCGTACGAGTTGTTCCGCCTGACGGGGGACGACCTCTACGCGCGGTGGGCCGAAGTCGCTGCCGACTGGCTCCTCACCTGGGTCTATGTCTGGTCGCCGGAGTTGGACCTCGACTCTCCGCTGCGAGCGGCCGGCTTCAACGCGATCGGCTGGCCGGCGGTCAGTGTTCAGAACCATCACCTGGACACGTTCTTCCCGACGTACGAGCTCTTGGAGTTCGGCCTCACCACCAACCGCCCCGATCTGGCCACCGCGGCCCGCACCACGATGGGTGCCATGAGCCAAGGCATCTCCGCGGGGCCTGGTGATTGGGGTTTCCAGATCCCCGGCGAACAAGGCGAAGCGTTCTTCCAGACCCATTGGCAGCGCCGAGGCCACAGCAACACCTGGAACCCCTCCTGGGTGATCGCCGTCCCGCTCGCCAACGCCCTCCGCATCCGATCCCTGGAGCCGCATGACTGACCACGTCATCACGGACTACGGCGCCCGCCCGGACCAGGACTGCACACAAGCCATCGAGCTTGCCATCAAGGCGTGTGAGCTGACCGGTGGCCGGGTCGTGGTGCCCGCCGGCCTGTTCCTGACCGGCCCGATCCGGCTGCGGAGCAACGTGGAGCTCCAGGTGTCGGCGGGAGCGACCTTGCGGTTCTCGACCGAGCGTTCGGCGTACCCGATGGTCCGTACCCGGTGGCAGGGGATCGAGTGCTGGAGCTACTCGCCGCTGATCTACGCGTACGACGAGGTGAACGTCGCGGTGACCGGGACCGGGACACTGGACGGTGGTGCCAGCTCGGACAACTGGTGGCGGGACACCAGGCCGGTCGACGACTGGAACCGGCTGCTGCGAATGGTGGACGACGGCGTACCGGTCGACGATCGGGTGTTTCCACCTGGGCACGGATTCCGGCCGAGCTTCATCCAGCCGCACAGCTGCCGTCGGGTGCGGATCGAGGACGTCGGGATCGTGAACGCGCCGATGTGGGTGGTGCATCCGGTGTTCTGCACCGACGTACTCGTGCGCGGTATCACCATCGACAGCCGCGGCCCGAACAACGACGGCTGCAACCCCGACTCCTGCCAGGACGTCGTCATCGCCGGCTGCTCCTTCGACACCGGCGACGACTGCATCGCGATCAAGTCCGGCCGCGACGCCGACGGCCGCCGTGTCGCCCGCCCGTCGGCGAACATCCTGGTCGAGTCCTGCCGCTTCGGCACCGGCCACGGCGCCCTCACCATCGGCAGCGAAACCTCCGGCGGCATCCACACCATCCACGCCCGAGACCTCCACATCACCGGCCCTGCGATCGACCACGCCCTCCGCATCAAAACCAACGCCCACCGCGGCGGCCTCATCGAGCACATCACCCTCCAAGACACCCAAGTCGACTCCGTCACCACCTCCGCGATCCACATCACCACCAACCACGCCACCCCCACCCCACCACCCATCCCCTTCCCCCCAACCGTCCGCCACATCACCATCACCAACCTGCGGGTCCACTCCGCGCCGCGAACCCTTGAGATCCACGACACCCCAACCTCCCCGGTCTCCGATCTGCGCCTCCTCCCCTGACTGAAGTTGCTCGCAGCAACATCCACAACCCATGCTTCCCTGTGGACAAGTCGGTGTTCCTGAAACCCCTTGTGGATAAGGGGTTCTGGGTTTGAGAACTGTCGGTGGGCGTGGTTAGTGTTGTCGGTATGGAACTTCTGGGTGAGCGGCCGATCTGGTCGATGAGCGGCAGCGAGATGCTGACCGCTCTCGACCAGTTGGAGGCCGACCTCGCCCGCCGTCAGACCTACCGCCTCCAACTCATCGCGGCCCTGGACACCACCGGCCACGCAGCCGACCTCGGCGCCCACGACACCGCCCAACTCCTGGCCTTCCGCTACCGCCTGGACCGCCCCACCGCGTACCGCGACGTCCGCCTGGCCCGAGCCCTCCCCAAGTACCCCACCGTCATCACCGCCCTAACAGCCCCCGTCGACAACGTGGCCTCAAATGCCGAGTCCGAGTCCGAGTCCGAGTGCGACGACGACAGCGCGAACGGGCTGACGGAGCCCGAGACCGCCACCGCCGACGCCGAGGAGACCGCCGACGCCGACGCGGTTGAGGGCGAGGGCGCCAGCGAGGGCGAGGGCGACGACGCCAGCGCGGGCGAGTGCGTAGGTCAGGGTGCGGGCGACGGCGCGGGCGAGGGCGGAGGTGAGGGTGCGGGTGCGGGCGGCGAGGATCGCACGACCGCGTGGCTGCTGCGGCCCGCCCAGGCCGAAGCCATCGTCTCCGCCCTGGAACGCGTCCCCACCGCCGTCCCGGTCGAAAACCTCCAGGTTGCCGAACAACAAATGGTCGCCCTCGCCCGCCACCTAACCCCCAGCGAACTCCGCAAAGCAGCCAAACAGATCCGCGACCTCCTCGACACCGACGGCCCCGAACCCGGCGAACACAAGGCCTACGCCCGCGAATCCCTGGCCCTGATCACCGCCGAGAACGGCGTCAAGTTCCGCGGCTACCTGGCCAACGAGAACGCCGAACTCCTCCGCACCCTCATCCACACCGGCGCCCGCCCCCACAAAACCCTCGACGGCGAACTAGACCCCCGTCCCCGCGAAAAGCGCCAAGCCGACGCCCTCACCACCGCCCTAACCCTCGCCGCCACCGCCACCGACTCCAGCCTCACCCCACCCGCCGCCCCAGCCCCGGCGCGATCCACCACACCCACCACCGGCAATCCCAACCCGACCGACCTCAGCGGCAACCCCGGTGCCACCAGCACCCATGAACCCGGCATCGCCACACCCACTCCAGAGCCACCTGACGCGATCCCGGTCCCGCGACGATCGACCGGGACCGAGTCCGGCATCGCGACGCCCACTCCGGCATCCACTGACCCTGCCTCGGTCTCCCCGGGTTGCGCCGCCTCGGCCATCGACACGGGCAGCACCGCCGTACCCGGAATCGCTATCACCGCCGCGACCGTCGCCGGCACCTCGGCCGGTGCGACGACCGGAACCGGTCGGGCCGCGAAGCCGCCGGGTGGGGTTCCGGGGCTCGGGGCGAAGGCGAACATCACCGTCACCATCGACCTGGAGGATCTGAAGTCGGCTGCCGCGGACGCCACCGGCGGACTCGTCTACGGCGACAACCTGTCCGCGGCCGCGATCAGACGCCTGGCCTGCGACGCCAACATCATCCCGCTCGTCCTCGGCTCCAACTCCGAACCCCTCGACGTCGGCCGCTCCGAACGCCTAGTCACCCGGGCCATGCGCCGCGCCCTGAACGCCCGCGACAAAGGCTGCGTCGTCTGCGGCGCCCCACCCACCCAGTGCGACGCCCACCACCTACGCTCCTGGCTCGACGGGGGTGTCACCGCCATCTGGAACCTCGTCCTGCTCTGCCGTCGCCACCACATCGACCTCCACGCCGGCCACTGGACCATCACCATCACCAACGGCGTCGTCCACGTCACCCGCCCCACCTGGGCCGACCCAATTGCAGCACCTGATCCTCGACAACGCGAACCTGTCCCACCATCCTCATCCACCAGAGCGCGCTCAGCCGCACCTCCCAACCCCCAGATCAAACCCTTCCGCGAACACCTGTCCGGCGACGGTCCGAGCATCGACCCGTGGTCAGGCGAACTCCGGTCGGGCGAAGTGCGGCCGGACGAACTGCGGTCGGACGAACTCCCGTTCGACGCACCGCAGTCGGACGGACTGTGGTCAGACGCAGTGCGGTCAGACGCAGTGCGGTCAGACAGGCACCCGTTAGACGCAACGCGGTCGGACGACGCCGCGCGCATGGACAGTACGCAGTCACGGGAGGGGCGTGAAGGAGATGCGTCCGGGGTGACTACGCGTTCAGGCAATCGCCGCACCGATGCTGCGGCTCTCCGAGAGGCTGCACGCCAAGCGATCTGGGGCGACACCTCAACGAGCGAGTCGGACGTGCACACTGTCCTCCCCGGCACCCCAGCCTTGTCCGCGGAAGCAGCCCATCACGATCCCTGGGCTGACCCAGTACCCCCAGCCCCCGTCCGCCCGCGCGGAACGTGAAGCTCTGCACTGGCAAGCCATGCTCTACCGTCCGCCACGTCATGTCCGTGCGTGCGTGTGAAGGTCTGCACGGATCCGTCTGCCGTTCTGCTTCCCGCCACGTCACTCGTGCCTGTGCGGGAGCGTGATGAGCTGCACGAGCGCCGCCTGGCACTCTGCTTCGCCGGTACGTCACCTCCGCGCGCGAGGGTGTGAAGGTCTGCATGAAGCCAGCTCGCACTCTGCTTCCTACCGCGTCACGTCCGTCCGGGGAGCCTGAAGCTGCGTGTGGACCCAGCTCGCGTCCTGCTTTCCGTCGCGGCGTGTCGGTCTGTGCGGGGGTGAAGGTGTGCATGGACCGCGTGGTGTTCTGTTTCTGTCGCCTCGCGTTCGTTCGTGCAGGGCGGAGCCGCTTCGCAGTCTGCGTTTCGGCGTATCGCGGCCGGGAGCGCCGGCTCTCTGGGGCCTGCCACCGGGAAGCGTTCTCGCGGTCAGGGGCGGGGGTGCTGTTGGGGCGCAGAGTGTGGGCGTGGGGGCGGTCAGGCCCGGCGTAGGGCGTCGAAGAGGTTTGGGTTGCCGAGTTGGCCTGGTTTGAGGAGGAACTGGGTGCCGTTGAGCTGAGGGTCTCCGGTGATCGCCGTACAGAGTGTGAGGCCTTGGCCTAGGTGGCTCGGGGTGGTGGGTGATGGTTCGAGTGCGGTGACTCCGAGATCGCGGAGTACACGGCCGGATGTGTCGCCGCCGGCGACCACAACCCTTCGCACCTGGGTGTTGCGAACGACTTCCCGCACGACCGCGGCCAGTTCCTTGCTGAAGGCACCGAGCAGCTCGCCCGTGGCTCGACCAGTTGCCTCGCCCGTGTGGACCACGACCCCAGGTGCACCAGCATTCAGTACGCGAACTGCTTCCGGGGCGACCGCGGGTGAGCCGTCGGGGTCCGCGGCCGGTGGGTAGGTGAGCGGCAATGAATGCCAGCCGGACGCAACCGCGCGGGCGATCTGTTCGGCGGTCCGAGGCGACTGGCTGCCGGACACGACCAGCACCTGCGCAGCGACACGGCCCACCCGTGCTCGGCCATCCCGACCAGGGATCGCGTGGTTCGTCTGCTGCGTGGTCGGGGTCGTGAGGGCTGTGGCAAGGGCTTTGGAGAGGCCGCCGGAGCCTAGGGCAAAGGTGGGGGTGGTGGGTGGGGTGAGGATGGTGCGGGCGATGGTTTGGAGGTCGGCATCTGTGAGGGCGTCCAGGACAAGGGCGTCGTACGTCGACTTGGTGTAGTGCTCGGGGAGGTCGGCGTAGGACGTCAGGTGGATGGCGCCGATGCGGAGGTTGGTTTGGTTCGCCAGGTGTAGGCGGAGGTCGGATTCGTGCATGGGGGTGGCGGGGTGGGACGACATGGTGGGTTGGCGGTCGAGGCGGTGGATGGTGCCTGCTTCCGCGGCGAAGTGGTGGCTGAAGACTGTGTAGCGGCCCAGGTCTGGCTGTGCGATGAGGATTGGTACGACGGCTGGGCCGAAGATGGAGCGGCCGACCTCCAGGGCGCGGCCGAGGCTGCCGAGGGTGGGGGAGGAGTCGGCGGTCGAGCAGACCTTGTACTGGACGAAGCGCGGACCAAGGTCGCGCAATGCCTGGAGGATCGGGCGGATCTCGGCTTCCTGCTCGTCGGGTGGCAATGAGCGCGCGATCCCGGCCACCCCGATCACGTCGTACTGCCGGGCCAACGCCTGCAGCTCGTCCCACGCAGGCATCGTCACCAGCAGGACACCACTGAACCCCACCCGGGTGAACTGGGCCAGCGCATCCGTCGACCCGGTGAAGTCGTCCCCGTAGAACGCAACCTCAACCACGCCTGCCTCCGTTCGCCCCGGATGTCTTGGTGGGGCCGAAGGTTTCCAGGGCTCGTTGGAGGGCGGGGACCTGCTGGGCGGTCTCGGTGAGGCTGCCGCCGGAGGTGGTGGATTGCCAAGCGGCTCGCAGGGCGGTGACGCCGGCGGCGGGGCCGTCGGGGTGGCCGTGGATGCCGCCGCCGGCGAGGACCAGGAGGTCTGTGGTGCCAGTTCGGCGGTAGGTTTCCGGGGCTAGACCGGGGGTCTGGCCTGACGAGAGGACGGGGAGGGTTTGGTAGCCGCCCAGGAGCGGTTCGCGGACTGCGGTGATCGAGCGGAGTACCTCGTCGTCTGTTTCGTAGAACTTGTTGGACAGGCCGTTGGTGTGAAGGTGGTCTGCGCCGGCCAGGCGCGCGAGCTTGGACCAGGCGACGAAGTCGATGCCGAGTTGTGGTGCTCGCGTGAAGACGCCGGTCATGGCGCGGTGGCCGTGGATGGGGAGGGCGCAGCGCTCGCGCAGCCACGCGAGGCCGGCTAGGCCGATGAGGTTGATGCAGACCATGACGCAGGTTCCGCCGGCAGCGTGGACCAGGTCGTGGTTGGCGGCCATTCGGTCCAGGTCGTCGGTGATGTTGAAGGCGTACATCGGGCGTCGTCCGGTGCGGGCCGCGACTTTGTCCAGTTCCTCGGATACCACCCTGACTCGGTCGGCGAGTGGTGAGTGTGGTGGGTTGCCCATCAGTTCGTCGTCTTTGATGAAGTCGATGCCGGCCTCGGCCAGTTCGCGGACCAGGATCCGCAACTCTTCGGGCGGCAGGCCGATGCTTGGCTTCACGATGGTGCCTAGCAGGACGCCGTCTGGGCGGTCGAGCAGTCGCCGGGTGCCGGTGATGCCGTACTGCGGACCCGGGTAGCGTTCGGCGAACGCGTCAGGCAGGGACAGGTCCACCAGTCGGATGCCGGCGAGTTGGCGGAGCTCGAAGAGGTTTCCGGCGACCGCGGCCAGAAGGTTCGGCAGGGACGGGCCGAAGTTGTCCAATCCGAAGGCGATCCGCACCAGCCCGCTCCGCCGCCGCGCCCCCGCCGGCCGGATCGCACCAGGAAGATCAGCACCCGAGGATGCGGCGGGCTCGATCCCGACGACTCGGGCTGCGAAGCGGCCGCGTAGTGCGGGTGTTTCGCGGGCGACTGCGACGAACGTGCCGGTTGACTGTTCGCCTGCGATCACCTCGGCGGCCTGCTCCAGCGGGAGGTAGCTCTCCACCAGGTACGTCGCGACGACCTCCGACCGGCTCATCGGGTCGGGTCGATCTGGGTCTTGACGTGGTCAGAGCCGGCGTCGATCGCCTCGAGTACTCCGGGCACCTCGCCCAACCCGGCCACAGACGTGATGTATGGCCGGACGTCCAGCACACGATGGTTCACCAAGCGAGCCGCAGCCGCGAAATCCGCCGGGGTGTAGATCGTCGATCCCTGGATCGTCACCTCCTTCAGCACCACAGGATTCAGATCCACCGTCAGAGCCGCACCGAACATCGGCAACAGCACGACCTGCCCCCGCGGCCGGCACAGCGCCAACGCCTCCGCCAGACAACTCGGATGCCCGGACGCCACCACGACCACGTCGAACCCGTCCCCACCACTGACCTCAGCCCCGACAACCTCCAAGTCAGACGGATCCACCACCGCATCAACGCCCTGCGACGCAAGGAAGTCCCGATTGTGCTGCTTGATGTCACTCACCAGCACCGCACGAGCCCCACGCTGCCGCGAAACAGCAGCGGCCAGCGCCCCGATCGCCCCACCACCGAGCACAGCGACCGCATCACCCGCCCGCACCCCGGACGTCGAGTGCCAGGCCACCGCGACAGGCTCGATCATCGCGCCCTCGTCGTACCCGATCTCGTCGCTCAACGGCACCAGCACTCGCGCCGGCGCGGCGAAGTACTCACTGAGCATCCCGGGCCATCCGCTGCCCGGGACCCGTTTGTGCACGCACAGATGAGGGTTCCCGGCCTCGCAGCGCGTGCACTCCCAGCACGACAACGCAGGCAGCACGGCGACGCGATCGCCGATACCGAAGCGCGAGTCGCCCGACGCCACCACCTCACCGGCACCCTCATGTCCGAGCACGACAGGCGGCTTCCGGAACGGGTGGTGCCCGAGCCAGGTATGCAGGTCGGATCCGCACAACCCGACCGCACGCATCCGAAGCAGCACGTCTCCACCAACGTCCGGATCCGGCACCTCACTCACCGAGACCTGTCGCGGTGCCTCCAGCACGGCTGCCCTCATCAGCATTCTCCTTCGATCGGGTCCCGCCAGTCTCCGCCGGGAAACCTCAAGAAAACAAGGCCGATCAGCCAATCTGTGGATAGCCCGTTGACATCGCCCCGGCTGGGGGTAAAGGTTTTCCTCATGGCGACGATCCCGGCGACCCTGCTGCTCGAGGAGCGGGCCGCGCTGGCGATGAACGCGGTGACCGGCCTGGCCGACGAGGACCTGGACGGCATCCCGTTCTTCAGCGCGAACCTCCTGTCCCGTCCCGCCCGGCTGGACCACGGCGACTGGGACTACGGCTCCAGCCACGGCCGGCTGACCGATGCGATCCTGCTCGCCCGCCAGATGACCGGCGGCAAGCCAGACAGCAACCCGCAGTGGGACCCGCACTGGGACGCCGTTGCCGACCGCTACCGGCAGACCCTGTTCGCACTGCTCGGCGACGACGGTCTGACGTACCGCCGCGTCCACCCGCGCGGTCACTGGCTTCCGAACGCCAATCTGATCGACCAGCGTGCCACTCTGCTCGCCCTGACGACCACGGTCGTTGCCACCGGCGATCCGGAAGCACAGAAGGCAGCAGACGCACAAGTCGCGGCGCTGAAACGGATTGCCATCAAGGAACGCGACGTCTGGTTCTACCCGGCCTCGGAGTACACCGCCGAAGGCTGGCCCTCGTCGAACGCCATCGACCTCCACCTCGCCCCCGACCCCGCGTCCTTCTCCGGCCGCCTGATCATGCCGCTGCTGCGGTACCACCAGGCGACCGGCAACAGCGACGCTCTCGAGCTGTGTGAGTGGTTCGCCCGTCTCATCATCGACAAGAGCGGCGTGTTCCTCCCCGACGGCAGCTTCAACCCGGCCCGCGCGTACCGCAGCGGCCACTTCCACACCCGCGTCGGCACGCTGGAGGGGCTCGCCAGACTCGCCAGACATACCGGCGACCACGGTCTGACCGAGTTCACCAGGCGCAGCTACGACTGGGTGCTCACCCAGGCCACCAGGTACGGCTGGACGCCAGGTGACCTGGCCGACCAGCGCTACGAGCACGAGACCTGCTCACTCGTCGACCTCATCGGACTGGGTACGACGCTCGCCGGCAACGGACTGACGTCGTACTGGTCAGTGGTGGAGCGATTCGTCCGCAACCACCTCGCAGCGTCGCAGTTGCGCGACGTGAGCTGGGTGGAGTCCGCCCCGGACCGGTCGGGTGACGAGCCGGGCTGGCGGACGTACGTCGACGTGGGCGAGCGGGTCCTGGGCGCGTTCTGTGGGTACGGCGCTCCGAACGACTACGTCTCCGACGTACCCCTGGGCCGCGGCCACACCAACGACGTACAGGCCTGCTGCGTCGGCTCCGGCGTTCGCGGACTCTTCTGGGCGTGGAACAGCATCGTCACCGGCGACGCCGAGGTCACCCGCGTCAACCTGCTCCTCACCCGCGCGCATCACGCAGTCGACGTCCTGAGCCACCTGCCGGTCGAAGGCAAGGTCGAACTCCACATCAACGAGCCGGTGGAGGAACTGCGTGTCCGCATCCCGGAGTGGGCCGGGTACGCGCGGCTGACGCTCAACCGAGGCGATGAGACACGTACCGGCGCCGAGCGCATCTGGGCGCCGGACGGCTACCTCGCGATCCCGCAGCCGCGGCCCGGGGAGCGGATCACGGTGACCTTCCCGATGGTCGAGCAGACCACGACCGAGTTTGCCGCCGGCAACGAATTCCGGACCACCTGGCGTGGCGACGACGTGGTCGCGATCGATCCGCCCGGCCGGTCCCGGCCCATGTACGGCGATCGGCCGGAACACGCCGGCGGTCTGCGCGACTACGAACTCCACCGACCCGAGACGGAGTGGTCCTGGTGACAACTGGCTGGCTGCTGACCGATCCACCGACAGTCGAAGCACTGACGCCGTACGACCTGCGCTGCGAGCACCGGATCACGCCGCTGGGCATCGGCTCCAACCATCCTCGGCTGAGCTGGCGGCTGGCGTCACCGGTGCGCGGCGACCGCCAGGACGCGTTCCGGGTCCGTCTGTTGCGTGACGGCGTACAGGTCTGGGACTCCGGTTGGCGGACCGACGACCGGACGTACGTCGACCACGGTGGCGCACCGCTCACGTCGCAGACCGACTACGTATGGACGCTGGAGGTCCGGGACGCCGCCGGCGGCCAGGCCGAGGCATCGGCAACGTTTGCTACCGGTCTCCTCAACAAAGAGGAGTGGGATGCGCACTGGCTCGAACACGACTACGACACCGATCCGAAGTTCGAGCCCCCGGTCGACCGTGCAGAGCCACGGTCGGTGCGCCAGGCCACCATCGCACCGCCGCGCTACTACCGCCGCTCCTTCGAGTTGAAGCAGCCGGTCGCGAGAGCCCGCGTCTACGCCACAGCGCACGGCCTCTACCAGCTCAGCGCCAACGGTGAGCGCGTTGGTGCCGACGAGCTGACACCAGGCTGGACCGACTACCGCGAGCGCCTCGCGTACCAGACGTACGACGTCACACACCTCCTGCGTGAGGGCGAGAACGTCATCGGTGCGGTGCTCGGTGAGGGCTGGTGGTCCGGGTACGTCGGCTGGGACACCCGCAGTCACGCGCACCACTACGGCAAGAAGCCGCAACTGCTCGCGCAACTGGTGGTCGACCACCCGGACGGCTCCCGCACTGTCGTCGCGACGGACGCGAGCTGGGTCGAGCGCCCCGGTCCGATCCGTTTCGCCGACCTACTGATGGGCGAGTCGTACGACGCCCGACTCGAGCTCGGCGACTGGTCGAGCCCCGGGTACGACGCCACCGGCTGGGCGCCCGTGGGCGACCTGGGCGCCGACCCATCCACCCTGATCGCCGCCACCACCGAACCAGTGCGCGTCACCGAGGACCTGCCGGCCACCGAGGTCACAGCCCGTGGCCCCGGCCGCTTCATCGTCGACCTCGGTCAGAACATCGCCGGTCGCATCCGGCTGCGCATCCGGGGCGCACAAGCCGGCGACCGCATCCGCCTGAGACATGGCGAGATGCTCGAGTCCGACGGAGAGCTCTACACCGCCAACCTCCGCACCGCCGACGCCACCGACTACTTCGTCAGCGCCGGCGCCGCAGAGGAGTACTTCGAACCGATCTTCACCGTCCACGGCTTCCGGTACGTCGAGATCGACGGCTACCCGGGCGAGCTCACCACGGATGACGTGACCGGTCGGGCGCTCCACTCCGATACTCCGGTCGCCGGCCGCTTCGAGTGCTCCGATCCGGGCGTCAACCAACTGCTGAGCAACATCCGCTGGGGTCAGCGCGGCAACTTCGTCAGCGTCCCGACCGACTGCCCGCAACGCGACGAGCGACTGGGCTGGACCGCGGATGCGCAGATCTTCCTGCCCACAGCGGCGTACCAGGCCGATGTCCTCACCTTCTTCGACAACTGGCTCGCCGACCTCGCCACGGCGCAGACCGATGAAGGCGCGATCCCCGACGTGATCCCGCATGTCATCCTCGGACGGCACGGCACACCGGCCTGGGCCGACGCGGCGACCATCGTGCCGTGGACGCTCTACCGCATGTACGGCGACGACCGCGTACTGCGGAGGGCCTGGCCGTCGATGCGGCGCTGGGTCGACTACGTTCACCGCGCCAACCCGGACCTGATCTGGCGCAACCGCACCAGCGGGCACTACGGCGACTGGCTGCAGGTCGGCGTCCGCACTGACCGGGACGTCCTCGCGACCGCGTACTTCGCCCGCAGTGTCGAGTTCACCGCCGCGGCCGCTCGGGTGCTCTGTCTCGAGGAGGAAGCTGCGGCGTACGGCGAGCTGTGGGAGCAGATCGGGCAAGCATTCCGGAAGGAGTTCGTGGATGCCGAGGGCAAGGTCCGTGGTGACACCCAGACCGGCTATCTGCTGCCACTGGCCTTCGGACTGCTTCCCGAAGAGGATGCGGCGGTCAAGCACCTCGTCGCTGATCTGGAGCGGAGGGACCGTTCGCTGACGACCGGGTTCGCAGGAGTCGCGCTGCTGTGCCCGATCCTGACGAAGTACGGGCACTCCGACCTCGCGTACGACCTGCTGCACGACGACCGGTATCCGTCCTGGGGCTACTCGATCAAGCACGGCGCGACGACGATCTGGGAGCGCTGGGACGGCTGGACCGAGGAGGGCGGCTTCGGTCCGGTCGCGATGAACTCCTTCAACCACTACTCACTCGGCTCGGTCGGCGAATGGCTGTACGCCGACGTCGCCGGGATCAGCCAGTCACCGGAGTCGGTCGGCTTCCGGGACCTGGTGATCAGGCCGCGCCCCGGCGGCCGCCTGACCTGGGCGCAGGCCTCCTACGACACACCGGCGGGCAGAGTCTCCACTCGCTGGGAGATCACCGACGGCGTACTCCGTCTGGACGTCGTCGTGCCACCAGGAGCGACCGCGACGGTCCACGTCCCGACCCCGGACCCCGACTCGGTCCGCGAGTCCGGACAACCACTGGGTCAGCAGGTTTGCACAGTCAGCTCGGGCACCTACAGCTTCACCGCGACGGCTTGACCGTACGACGCCGTCGCGGCCGGGCCGTCGAGCCCCGAACCACCAGCTCACCCGACAGGTGAGTAGTCGCCGTCGAGGCGGTTGGACTGAAGTGCTGCCACGCCTGGCGGCCCAGCTCCACCGTCGAGACGGCGTACGTCGTGAGTCCGGGGTCGGTGTGGGCGCTCATCGGAGCGTCGTCGACACCGACCACGGACAGGTCGTCCGGCACTGTGACACCCAGCTCTCGCAGCCGGCTCAGCACGCCCACAGCAACGTGATCGTTGAAGGCGATCAGTGCGGTCGGTTCGTGGGTCAGCGCCTCGTCGACTGCCGCATACCCGTCGCGGAGGGACGAGCCGCACGCCACCCGTGTCACAGGCAGACCGGCCGCGCGGAAGCCACGCTGCCGTTGCTGATCGGACCAGGCAGTCGCCGGCCCTTCCAGGTACACGATCCGCTCGTGCCCGAGCGACGCCAGGTGGGCACACAGCTCCCGGACTCCGTGGTGATAGTCGACGACCACGGCTCCGACTGAAGGATGGCGCAGGACCCGGTTGATCAGCACCAGCCGGCGGCTGGCCTCGGCGACCTCCTTGAGCTGTGGAGCGCTCATCCGCGGTGCACACAGCAACAGGCCGTCGACCCAGCGCGCCAGCTCGATCGCAGACCGGTACTCCTGCTCCGGATCCTCCTCGGTCCCGGCGACCAGCGTGTGATGCCCGTCGCCTGCGGCTTCGGCCGCGATGCCCTTGAGGATCTCGGCGAAGTACGGGTTGCCCAGGTCGGGCACCACCACGCCGATGGTCTGGCTGCTGCCGCGCAGCAGCGTCTGCGCCGCGGGGTTGGGCCGGTAACCGACCTCCTGCGCGGCGGCGCGCACCCGGTCGGCCACCTGCGGCGAGACCGGCTTGCCGCCGCTGAGCACCCGGGACACGGTCGCCGTCGACACCTCCGCGAGCCGGGCCACGTCGTGGATCGTGGCCCGGCCGGCGGAGGCACGGTCGCTGGTCGGCTTTCTCACCGGATCATTGGACCATGTCCGCGCCACGATCGCTGCCACCACAGTGATGTAAACCTTTTCCCGTTTCCGTCCGATTCTGCCTTCCGAGGTCTTGACGCAGCCCCGAAGCGCTGCGACGGTAGCCGAGGAAAAGGATTACCCGCCCACCGCCCCGGGCATCTGCCACGGCGGTCCGCGCGAGGAGACCACCGTGAGAAACCGCCTGTTCAGCTTGTGCCTGGCCGTCCTGCTGGGCCTCGCGACCCTGACCGTGCCGGCCGGTACGGCGACCGCCGCCGACAACCCCGCGACGTTCGGACCGTTCGATCCGCGGATCGAGCTGGACGGTCACTGGGGCCGCGACGACGACGTGGCGATCACGGTGAACTCCGGCTCGTCGCTGAGGTTCCGCTTCACCGGTGACCGGCTCGGCGCCTGGTTCGACGCCGAAACGATCACGAACCCGGCCCAGCTGTACGTCGCGATCGACGGCGGCGATCAGGTGCTGGTGAAGGTCGACGAGGACCACAAGGTCTTCGCCGAGGGACTCGATCCGGCCTTCGCGCACACGGCCGAGATCGTGGTCAAGGACGTGGACGAGTACGCGAACCGCTGGACGGTGCCGCTGCAGTCCGGCGTCGTCCTGGAGAAGATCGAACTGGCCCCCTTGGCACAACTGGTCCCGCTGCCGACGACGGCCGAGCATCGCATCGAGTTCTACGGCGACTCGATCACCCAGGGCGTGATGGCCCTGTGTGCGGAGCTCGGCAGTGACTGTGCCGATGGGAGCAAGAGCTACCCGCATCTGGTCGGTGAAGCGTTCGGCGCGGACACGAACCAGGTCGGCTTCGGCAAGCAGGGCATCCTCCAGCCTGGTCACGGCAATGTCGGCACCGCGGCAGACTCGTTCGGCTGGAACCTGGCCGGCTTCCCGGCCGAGCCGGCCGACCCCGGCGCGGTCGTCGTCAACTTCGGCACGAATGACGCCGCCTACGACAGCGCCGAGTTCACCCCGGCGTACCTCGCCTATCTCCGCAAGATCCGCGCCGCCGATCCGCACACCCTGATCGTTGCTCTGCGCCCCTTCAACGGTACCCACGCGGCCGGCATCGCCGCCGCGGTCCGCGCCGCGAAGGACCGGAGGATCGTCTACGTCGACACGACCGGCTGGCTCGGACCGGACGACTACAACGGCAGCACCCACCCCAGCGTCCAGGGCCACCAGGTCGCGGCCGCCGAGCTGACCACGGTGCTCGAACACCTCACCGGCTGGCAGCCGAGCCACTCCGGTGACACCGCCAAGCTGTCACCAAGAGGTACGGCGACTGCCACCTGCTCGGACACCCCGCTGACAATGACCTTCCGCGGGCCGGTCCGCCTCGGTGTCCGCGGCAGACTCCAGATCCACAAGGCCGGCGGCGAAGTCGTCGACACTATCGACCTCGCGGACCTCACGTCGTACCGGCGCTCGGTGGGTGACGCGCGGACCGACTTCGGTGAGCTGCACACGTGGACGTACCAGCCAGTGGTCGTCGACGGCCGGACCGTCTCGATCCATCCGCATCAGCGGCTCGCGCCCGGGCAGGTGTACTACGTGACGCTCGATCCAGGGTTCGTCGTCGGCCACCCTGGGATCACGAAACCCAGTGACTGGACGTTCCGGAGCCGGCAGGACCCGCGGACCGACGGCCGGTTGAGTGTCAACGGCAACGGTCACGCGGACTTCTGCACAGTCCAGGCTGCCATCGACTTCGTGGCCGAGGGCGACGAAGCGACGATCGACGTGGCGCCGGGCCTCTACCGCGAGCTGGTCTGGGTTCCGCCGACCAAACCCGGGATCACCATCGTGGGCGCGGGCGCCGGCCGGACGGTGATCGGCTACCCGAACAACAACCTGCTGAACGGCGACTCCGCGATGGCGAACGTGCCGATCGAGCAGGCGTACTGTCAGCGCCGCGTCATCCCGCAGTCGGATCGTTTCAACTGCTGGCGCGCTGCGATGGGCGTGTTCGCCGACGACTTCACGATGACGGACGTGACCGTGCAGAACCTCACGCCGTACCGCGGGTCCCAGGCCGAGGCGTTCTTCGGCAATGGCAACCGGATGGTGCTCGCCCGGGTCCGGATCCTCGGGTACCAGGACAGCCTGCGGCTGCAGGGACAGGCCTTCGTGACCGACAGCTACGTCGAGGGCGATGTGGACTTCGTCTGGGGGACCGGCGGCGTCTTCATGCAGGACTCGGAGCTGAAGGCGCTGCACGAGGGCTACTACAACCAGGTCCGCAACACCGACAACGGTCCCGGCAACATCTTCGTCCGGGTCCGGCTGACCCGTGGTCCCGAGGTGCTCGACGACAGCGTGTTCCTCGCGCGGGCCGAGCTCAGCCGGTTCCCGACCAGCCAGGTCGTCTTCATCGACTCCGCGATGGACAGCCACGTGAAGACGACCGGCTTCCAGATCACCAGCCCCAACGACTGCGCGGCCGCCGGCCAGGTCCGGTTCTGGGAGTACCACAGCACCGACCTCGCCGGCCGCCCGCTCGACACCAGTGCACGACTGGCCTGCTCCCGGCAGCTCGGCGACGACGAGGCGGCGCAGCTGCGCGACCCGTCGTACGTCTTCGGCGGCTGGCACCCGGTCGTTCCCCGCCCCGAAAGGTGAACCAGAATGAGCATCGTCAATCGCAGATCCGTGCTCGGAGGAGCTCTCGCCGTGACCGCCACCACCGCAACCGGCTGGCCGGCCCTGGCGTCCGCTGACACACCCACTGCACCGGCGGGCGGATCGGCACCGCGCCCCGTCGCACCGGTGAACGCCGAGATCGCCGCCGCCCACGCTGCGGTGTACAAGACTCTGCCTGAGGTGGTCGTCGGGGTCGACGTCGAGGACCTGATGAAGATCCACACCGCCGCGGACGCCGACGCGCTTCGTCCGCAGCTGGTCGCCCAGGTCTGGAAGGACACCGGTGTCATGCCGACCGGTCTTCCGGCAGTACGACGGGACGTCGGTGTGCCGGCCGAGTTGCCCGCGTTCACCGGCGTGCGTCAATACGACCGGCTCGAAGTGGCGATGCCGTTCGGGTACGTCGCAACCGTCTTCGTCCTGGAGCCGACGCGGAGCAAGCATCGCCGGGTCGCGTTCTACCACAACGGGCACGGCGAGCCGCTCGACACGATGCAGCGGGTGGCGCAGGGGCTGCTCGACCACGGCTATACGGTGCTGCTGTTCGCGATGCCCTTCTACCACTGGAACCCGAAGACCATCCAGGACCCGGCCGACCCGACGGTGCAGCTGCAGCCGTCCCACAACGATCTCCCGCAGTGGGAATCCGCGTCGTACTCACCGCTCGCGCTGTTCCTCGAGCCGCTCGCGGTGTCGGCGAACTACGTCCAGAAGACCTACCGGCCGTCGTCGGTGCAGATGGTCGGACTGTCCGGCGGTGGCTGGGCGACGACCATCTACCCGGCGCTCGATCCGCGGATCACCCGGTCCTACCCGACAGCCGGATCGTTGCCGTTCTTCGTCCGGCCGGGCTCACCGAAGCCCAGCCCGACGCGCGGGGACTGGGAGCAGCGGCAGGACATGCAGCCGGGGTTCTACGGGCTGGCCGACTTCCCCGACCTCTACGCGCTCGCGGCGGTCGGGAGGCACCGCCGGCAGATCCAGATCCTCAATCGCTTCGACGAGTGCTGCTTCAACGGGGTCGGTCACCGCTCCTACGAGGCAGCCGTGCGGCAGCGGATCGCCGTCATCGGTACCGATGCCGTCAGCAACGAGTCGAACGGCCACTGGGAGCTGCTCGAGGACGCCACCCACGGCGATCACACAATCAGCCCGTACGCCCTGTCCGTCATCCTCTGGGACCTGGACGTCCACTGCGCCCACCTCCCGTGAGGTCAGCGGAGCTGGTGGACGTCGGTGATCGGCTGACCGTTGACGGAGACGTTGTCGAAGCTCAGCGCCGCGTGCTGCACGGTGCTGGGTGCGTCGACGGTGAAACTGCAATCGATCAGCCGGAAGTCCTCGATCGGTGAACGCCGGTAGCCGCGCAGCATCAAGGCGTTGCGAGCACGCCCGACCTTGATGCCGCGCAGCTCCACGTTGCGCACGTACGGCGTGAGCGGTCCGGTGTCACCCTCACCGCGGAAGAAGTTGCACTGGACAACCTCCTTGGTGAGGTTGGAGATCGCCAGGTCCTTCAGGTAGATGTTCTCCGCGAAGCCGCCACGGATCGCATTGGTCTTGATGTACAGGCCGAAGTACAGCCTCGGACCGCCGATGGTGCAGTCGCGGACGAACACGTTGCGGATCCCGCCGGTCAGGTCCGACCCGAGGGTGATCGCGCCGTACTTGACCCGCAGCACGCACTGCTCGATCAGGACGTCCTCCGTCGGTACGTTCACCAGCAGCCCGTCCGCCTCCCGGCCGGACTTGAGCGCGACACAGTCATCGCCGGCGTCGATCGTGCAGCCGCGGATGATCACCGAGCGGCATGACTCGAGGTCGACGCCGTCGTTGTTCGGACCCTGGCTGTCGATGACAACATCCTGCACGGTCACGTTCCGGCACAGCACCGGATGGACCTGCCAGAACGGCGACCGGACGATCGTCACGCCTTCGATCAGCACGTTCGTGCATTCGTACGGCTGGATGAAGCTCGACCGCAGGTGGTGCCCGCCGCCGTACACCCGTTCCGTCACGGGGATGCCGAACGCCGCTTGCTGGCGGAGCTGTCCGAAGTCCTCGTCACAGGTGTGGAACCAACCCCACCAGTTGTCCCAGCCGGCCTGGCCGTCGAGCGTGCCCGTGCCGGTGATCGCGATGTCGGTGCACCCGTTGGCGTAGATCAGCGGCGAATAGTTGTAGACCTCGAGCCCCTCGTACCGCGTCTTGACGACCGGCAGGTACTGCGTCGGATCGGTGCTGAACACCAACGTCGCGCCGTCGGACACGTGCAGGTTCACCCCGGACCGCAGGTGGATCGCGCCGGTATGCCAGCTCCCAGGAGGTACGACGACCCGGCCGCCGCCGGCCTCGTGACACGCGCGGATGGCGTGGGCGAGGCCGGCGGTCGCGTTCTGCGGCGTCGCGCCGTACTCCGTGATCGGGAACTCGCGATCGGGGAAGATCGGTCGTCGGACGTCGGCCAGGATACGGTCGGCGTCCGACCAGCCTGCAGTCACAGCAGTTGCGCCGGGTCGGTGATCTTCTGGCCGTTGACGGTGAAGTTGCGGAACGACATGTCGACGTCCTGGATCTCGCTGACGTCGTCGATGCTGGTGAACGTGCAGTCGATCAACCGGAAGTCCTGGATCGGCGAGCGCGGGTAGCCGAACATCGAGAACGCGTTCCGGGCGTGGCCGACGGTGATGTTGCGCAGTTCGACGTTGCGTACCCGTGGCGTCAGCGGACCGGTGTCGCCCTCGCTGCGGTAGAAGTTGCAGGAGACCACCTCTTTGGTGAGGTTGGAGATCTGCAGGTTGTCGAGGTAGATGTTCTCGGCGTAACCACCGCGGACCGAGTTGGTCTTGATGTACAGACCGAAGTACAGGTTCGGGCTGCCGACCGTGCAGTTGCGGACGAACACGTTGCGCACTCCACCGGTCATCTCGCTGCCGATCGTGATCGCGCCGTACCGGATGTTCAGCGTGCAGTTCTCGATCAGGATGTTCTCCGACGGCACGTTCACCCGCAGGCCGTCGGCGCCGCGGCCGGACTTGATCGCGATGCAGTCGTCGCCGCAGTCGAGGACGCAGTCACGGATCACGACGTACTGGGACGACTCCGGGTCGATGCCGTCGTTGTTCGGGCCACGGCTGTCGATGTGGACGCCGCGCACTGTGATGTTGCGCGACAGCACCGGGTGGATCTCCCAGAACGGCGATCGCAGGATCGTCACGTCCTCGATCAGCACGTTCCGGCAGGACTGGGTCTCGATGAACGCCGCGCGCAGGAAATGGCCGGCGCCGAACACGCGATCCTTCACCGGTACGCCGTCCTCGGCCATCTGCTGCAGCGCCTGCGCGTCGGGGCTCGACGGACCGACCCAGGACCACCAGTCGTCCCAGGTCGCGCCGCCGTCGAGCGTGCCGGTGCCGGTGACGGCGATGTTCTCGCAGTCGCGGGCGTAGATGAGCGGCGAGTAGTTCATGCACTCCGCGCCCTCGAAGCGGGTCAGCACGACCGGCAGGTAGTGCGCCGGATCGGTGCTGAACAGGAGCGTCGCGCCGTCCGACACGTGCAGGTTGACGTTGGACTTCAGGTGGATCGCGCCGGTGCTGAAGGTTCCGGCCGGTACGACGACCCGTCCGCCACCGGAGCGGTGACACGTGTCGATCGCCTTCGCGATGGCAGCGGTCGCATCGGTCGTGGCGTCTGCGATCGCGCCGAAGGCCGTGATCAGGAAGTCGTGGGGGCGGAAGCGGGGAGGGCGGGTGTTGCGCAGGATGTCACCGACGTGACCCCAGCCGGGCCCGGTGTCCGGCCCAGGAGCCCCGGCCCCGGCCCAGGCTGTTGAGGCAGAGCCCAGCGCAGTGGCGAGGGCGGCACCTGTGCCTAGGCGGAGGAAGTTCTTCCGGCTGAACTTGTCGTGCATGCGGGGCTCCTTCAGTTGTCCACGCGGGTGCCGTTGATCCAGACCTGGTCGAGTCGCAGCCCTTCGACGTCCTGGATCACGTTCTCCTCGCTCATCGCGTCGAAGCGGCAGTCGTGCAGCCGGATGTCGCGGAGCGGGTCGTCGGGGAGGCCGAGCAGGTTCAGCGCCCGCGGCGCCGCGGCGGCGGTGAGTTGGCTGATGCTGATGCCTTGCACGTCCGGCGGGTAGGCGCCGGTGGTGACGTTGGCGTAGTTGAGCACGATCTCGATCACCGAGTCCGCGGCCTGCCCGACCGTCACCCGGCGTACGTCGATGTTCGCGATCGTGCCGCCGCGATCGGGATTGCTCTTGATCCGGATCGCGCGTTCCAGCCGCGGGCTGCTCATCGTGCAGTCGCGGACGAAGATGTCCATGATGCCGCCGCTGGTCTCGCTGCCCGCCGTCACGCCGCCGTTCCCGTCGGCCATCTCGCAGTCGCGGACGACGGCGTACCGCGTCGGCACATTCACCCGCCGGCCGTCAGCGTCCTTGCCGGACTTGAAGGCGATGCAGTCGTCGCCGGTGGAGATCGTGCAGCCTTCGATCAGGACGTCGGTGCACGACTCGGGATCGATGCCGTCGTTGTTCGGCCCGTTCGGGCTGTCGACGACTACGTCCCGGATGGTCACGTTGCGGCAGAGCACCGGGTGGATGTTCCACATCGGTGAGTCCTTGACAGTGATGCCGTCGAGCAGCACGTTCTCGCAGCGGTTGAACTGGAGCAGGTTCGGCCGGAGGTAGTGCCCGGCGCCGAACACCCGCTCCTTCACGGGTACGCCGTCCGCCGCCAGCTGGATGAGCAGCGTCTTGTCCGGCGACTCGTTCGGCGGCGGCCCACCGGTCCAGTCCCACCAGTGCGTGTCGTCTGCCCGGCCATCGAGGACACCGCTGCCGGTGACCGCGATGTCGCGCTGTCCGTACGCGTACACGAAGGGCGAGTAGTTGTAGCACTCCGTCCCTTCGTAGCGCGTCGCCACCACAGGCAGGTACGCCGCCGGGTCCTGGCTGAACGCCAACCGCGACCCGGCAGCCAGGTGCAGGTCGACGCGACTGAGCAGGTGGACGGCGCCGGTGCGGAAGTTGCCGGCCGGTACGACGACGTGGCCGCCGCCGTGCCGGTGACACGTTTCGATAGCGGCCCGGATCGCCGCCGTACAGTCGGTCGAATCGTCGCCGACCGCGCCGAAGTCGGTCACGTCGTACCACCGATCACGAAAGCGCGGTGGACGGATCCGGCGCAGGATCGCGTCGACCTGGGGATCCGGGGACGGCCGGCCGGCGGCGGCCGGGGCGGTGCCTCCGCCGGCGATCGCAAGGGCTCCGCCGGCCAACAGGAGAGTACGGCGACGAACTGGGGCGGACATGCTCGGCCTCCTCGAAAGGCAATGCCTCGAAAGGCATGCGGAATGCAAACGATTGCAACCGATCGTGCCGTCGTCGGCCCGTGGTGTCAACGGCTGGCGCGGACGAACTCTTGACCGGCCCGGAATCTCTTGGATACTTGCGGGCAAAGGTTTGCCTGCCCAGTTCGAACGGAAGGTGCCGCCCATGCATCCCACTCGCCGTCAGATCCTCGGCGCCGGCCTCGGCGGAGTAGTTGCTGCAGGCATCGGAGTTCCCGCACTCGCCTCTGACGCCGGTCCTGAGCAGGCTGTTCGGGCGCGGATCCGGCCGCCGCGATTCCGCGACGCGTGGTTTCCGATCACGTCGTACGGCGCGACACCGGCGGATGCCACCGCCGGGATCAATGCGGCGATCCGGGCCTGTCACGAGTCCGGCGGCGGCCATGTCCTCGTACCTCCGGGGGTCTGGCACACCGGAGCGATCCAGTTGCTGAGCCGGGTGGACCTGCATCTGCAGCGCGGTTCGACGCTCCGGTTCAGCACCGACCCGGCGGCCTACCTCCCCGTCGTCCGGACCCGGTGGCAGAGCGTGGAGGTCTACAACTACTCGTCGCTGATCCGGGCGGAGGGCCAGACCGACATCGGCATCACCGGTGCGGGTGTCCTCGACGGCGCCGGCGACAACGAACACTGGTGGTACCTGATCGGCAGTGGTCAGTACGGCTGGCACACCGGCCTGCCGAACCAGCGCGCCGACTGGGGCGAGCTGGAGCGGATGAACAACGAGCAGGTCCCGGTCGAGCAGCGCGTCTTCGGTGCCGGCCACTACCTCCGGCCGAGCTTCATCCAGCCCTTCCGGTGCACGAACGTGCTGATCGAGGGCGTGACCGTACTCAACTCGCCGATGTGGACGATCCATCCGCTGGAGTGCCACAACGTCACCGTGCAGGGCGTGACCGTGCGCAACCTCGGCCCGAACGGCGACGGCTGCAATCCGGAGTCGTGCACCGACGTCCTGATCCGCGACTGCACGTTCGAGACGCACGACGACTGCATCGCGATCAAGTCCGGCCGGGACGCGGACGGCCGGCGGCTCGGCCTGCCCTCGCGCGGGATCCTGATCGAGGACTGCACCTTCGTCAGCGGCGGTGCCGCGGTCGCGATCGGCAGCGAGATGAGCGGCGGGGTCGAGGACGTCTGGGTACGCCGCCTGCACATGCCGGCCGACCCGGCCGCGGAGGAGGCGTACGTCCAGTGGGTGCTGTGCGTGAAGTCGACCTCGACGCGCGGCGGGTACGTACGCAACGTGGACTTGTCCGGCGTCGACTCCCGCGCATGGATGTATCGTCCCCTCGAGATCACCTTCAGCTACCAGGGTGGTGGCGACCAGTCGCTGTTCCCCGACGTCCGCGACATCCGGTTCGACCGGGTCCGGGTGGCCCGGGCCGAACGGGCGTATCGCATGGTAGGAGCAGAGACGCAGCGGATTCGTTCCGTGGCGGTCACGAACAGCACGTTCGACCAGGTCGCTGCGGAAGCTGTCGTACAGTACGCCGACGATGTGACGATCCGGAACGTCTGGATCGCGGGCACGAGGGCGGGGTGACGAAACCCCGCCCCGCAGACGTGAGAGGTGAGTGGTGGCGGAGCGGGTTCGGCTGATCGACGTGGCGCGCGAGGCGGGCACGTCGGTGTCGACGGTGTCGCGGGCGCTGAACGGTTCCGACCTGATCTCTCCCGAGGTGGTCGCGCACGTGCGCGCGGTGGCCGGGGAACTGGGCTATCGCGCCGACAAGCGGGCGCAGGAGTTCAAGCTGGGCCGGCCGTTGACGGTCGGCGTGACCGTGCCGGACCTGACGAACCCGTTCTTCTCCGAGGTGCTCAAGGGCCTGGCGGCGTCGGCGCGGGCCGGCGGCTACCGGTTGCTGATCGGGGAGAGCGGTGAGGATCCGGCCGAGGAGCTGCGGCTGGTCGAGGAACTCGTCGACCACTCCGGTGCGCTCGTGCTCTGCAGTTCGCGCCTGACCCGCGCCGGTCTGGAGAAGGCGCTGGCCCTGCCGGTGCCGGTGGTGTGCATCAACCGGACCGTGAAGAACGCGGGCGCGGTCGCGATCGACTACCGGGCGGCGAGCCGGCTGCTGCTCGAACACCTCACCGGTCTAGGCCACCGCAGAGTCCTGTACGTCGGCGGTCCGGCGTCCTCGTGGTCCGACGGTGAACGACGCCGGACATTGCGTCGTACTGCGCGATCCCTCGATGTCACGCTGGACGAGATGGACGGCGGCTGGGCCGGGAACCACGGGTACGACGCCGGGCCGACCGTGCTGAGCAGTCGCGCGACCGCGGTGATCACGTTCAACGACCTGGTCGGCGTCGGGCTGCTCAGCTGGATGCACGACAACGACGTCGACGTTCCGGCCGAGTTGTCGGTCGCGTCGTACGACGACATCCCGATCGCCGCGTACGCACGGCCGCCGCTCACGTCGTTGCGGAATGAGCGGGCTCGGCTGGGGGAGTTGGCCTGGGAGCAGCTCGCCACGCGCCTCGCCGGGAACGACTGGCCGCGGCCGGACCTGCTCACCCCGGAGCTGGTGGTCCGGGCCAGCACCGGTCCGGCGCGTCGCCGGGCCAGGATCCGAACCAGCTGAACTCCCTGCAGGGGATTCCCTGTCTGGAATTCGCTGTGTTGGATTCGCTGTGTGCAAACGATTGCACGCGGATCGTGGCATGAGTTAGCGTCTACTCATGCTGCCGCCACGTGTTGTGCTCGGGACGGCCTACTACCCCGAATACCTGCCGCGGGAAGCCGGCAACCGGATCGGCACCGATCTGGATCTGATGGCGGCGGCCGGTATGACCGCCATCCGGGTCGGTGAGTCGGTCTGGTCGACCTGGGAACCACGCGATGGCGTGTTCGACCTCGAGTGGATCCTGCCGGTTCTCGACGCGGCCGGTGAGCGCGGGATCGATGTCGTACTGGGGACTCCGACGTACGCCGTACCGCCGTGGCTGCAGCGTGCTCATCCGGGGATCGCGGCTGAGCGCCGTACCGGGGAGCGGGTGCCGTGGGGTATCCGTCAGGAGGTCGACTTCGGGCAGCCGGCGTTCCGGTTCCACGCGGAGCGGGTGATCCGGCGAATCGTCGGGCGGTATCGCGACCATCCGGTCGTGATCGGCTACCAGGTCGACAACGAGCCCGGGGTGTTGCTCGCGCACAACTCGGCGGCGTTCTCCACGTTCGTTGCTCGCTTGCGGGCTACCTATGGCGAGGTCGAGGCGTTGAACGCGGCCTGGGGATTGACGTACTGGTCGCATCGGCTGAGCGACTGGTCCGAGCTGTGGCGGCCGGACGGGAACAGCACGCCGTCGTACGATCTGGCGTGGCGACGGTTCCAGGCGGAGCGGACGACCGAGTTCATCGGGTGGCAGGCGGAGTTGGTTCGGGAACTGCGGCGGCCGGAGCAGTTCGTGACCACTTGCCTGGCCTACGATCGGCCGGCGGTGGCCGACGTACCGCTGACGTCGCGGCTGGACGTTGCGGCGGGCAACATCTATGTCGACGTGCAGGATGGTCTGGAGCGGCCGGCTCGACCGTCGCGTCTCGAGCTGGGGTGGATCGGGCGGAGTGTCGCGGAGCTGTTTCTGGCCGCGGATCGCGTGCACGGGTCGCGTCGCGAGCCGTTCCTGGTCACCGAGACGAATGCGACGTCGATCGGTGGTTCGCATCAGAACCGGCCGCCGTACGACGGTCAGCTGCGGCAGCTCGCCTGGGCGTTCGTGGCGCGTGGCGCACGAATGGTCGAGTACTGGCATTGGCACTCGATCCACCACGGTGCGGAGACGTTCTGGGGCGGCATTCTCGGCCACGACCTGCAACCGGGCCGGGTGTACGACGAGATCGCGGTGATCGGGGACGAGTTGGCGCGAGCCGGATCGTCGGTCGTCGAGCTGCGGCCCGACGTGGATGTGGCTGTCGTGTGGTCGGTCGAGAGCGATTGGGCGCTCCACTTCCAGCCGCCACTCGCGCATCCGGGTGGCGCGCCGGACAGGTCGTCGTACCGGACGATCGTCAGCGCCTTCTACGCCGGCATCCTGGACGCCGGCCTACGCCCGGGCGTCCTGCCCAGCGAGCACCTTGGCGACGATCCCGCGGCCCTGGTCGCGCAGTACCCGACCCTCGTGGTCGCCGCCCTCTACATCGCGTCGGATCAACAACTGGAGTTCCTGCACGAGTACGCCCGAGCCGGCGGCCACCTGATCATCGGCCCACGCACAGGCTACGCAGATCCGGAGGCTCGCCCCCGGCCCGAGCCTGCCCCACCCCGGCTGTCCGAGCCGGCCGGCCTCCGTTACCAGGAATACGAAAACCTCGCCGAAGACCTACCGGTAAGCGGCCTCGAAGGACACGCCACGCGCTGGGCGGAGACACTGCTCGTCGACGACGCCGATCCGATCGCGTGGTTCACCCATCCCGCCGGAGCCCAACGACCGATCGTCACCACCAAACGCTGGGGAGAGGGTCGCGTGACCTACGTCGGCACTGTCCCAGACCCGGCTCTCGCAAGAGCGATCGCGGCCCTGCCCGCCCGCTCCCGTCCCGCCGACGGCGATGCCTCCCCTGTGCCCGCTACCTCCACCGACCGCGCCGCGGGCTCGCCGTGGAGTGGGGTGCCGGAGGCTGTGACTGCTTTGTCTGCGGTCAATGGAGTGGGAGAGCGGTTGTGGTTTGTGCACAACTGGTCCAGGACGGCGGTGGTTGTTGAGGCACCGGGGGAGATGGTTGATGTGTTGGGTGGGGGCTTGGTGGGGCGGGTCGAGTTGGGGGCCTGGGATGTTCGGGTGTTGCGGGAGGGGCCGGCATGACTCCGTACTACGAGGATTTGGCGCCGGGGAGTGGAGGCCGGGAGCCACGGACTTGGTTGAGGTCTTCGCGGCCGCGGGTGAGTCTCAACGGGCGGTGGGAGTTCAAGTTGTGGAGTGGTCCGGCTGAGGCGCCGGAAGATGTGATGCGGCCCGACGTGGACGTGGACTGGGACGAGTTGGAAGTCCCGGGCCATTGGGTGCTGCAAGGGCACGATCGGCCTCGGTACACGAACACCGCGTTCCCGTTTCCGATCGACCCGCCGCGGACGCCGGATGCGAACCCGACCGGCGACCACCGCCGCTGGTTCGACCTCCCGGACGACTGGCCCCGAGATGGTGCCGTGCTGCGCTTCGAAGGCGTCGACTCCTGCTTCAAGGTCTGGCTCAACGGGACCGAGGTCGGAACGGCGAAGGGCAGCCGGCTCCCGAGCGAGTTCGACGTCGGCGAGCAGCTGCAGCCCGGGCGGAACCTGCTGGTGGTGAGAGTGCACCAGTGGTCGTCGGGCAGCTACCTCGAGGACCAGGACATGTGGTGGCTGCCGGGAATCTTTCGCGACGTGACGCTACTCAGCCGACCGCTCATCGGCGACGTGTTCGTCCACGCCGACTACGACCACCTGACCGGCGCCGGCACGGTGCGAGTCGACGTCGAACCCTCGTCCGCGCAGATCACGATCCCGGAGCTCGGGCTCGAACTGCAACCAGCCGAGACCGTCACGATCCCACGCGTCGAGCCATGGACGGCCGAAGTACCGCGTCTGTACGACGCCCAGGTCGCAGTCGACGGCGAGACCGTGGAACTGCGGATCGGCTTCCGGACCGTCGCGATGACCGACGGGCTGCTCACAGTCAACGGGCAGCCGCTGTTCTTCCGCGGAGTGAACCGTCACGAGCACGACGAACGCCGCGGCCGGGCGATGACGGTCGAGGCGATGCGGCAGGACCTGGTGCTGATGAAGCAGCACAACCTCAACGCCGTCCGTACGGCGCACTATCCGCCGCATCCCGCCTTCCTCGACCTGTGCGACGAACTTGGGCTGTGGGTCATCGACGAGTGCGACATCGAGACCCACGGCTTCATCTACACCGACTGGCGCGGCAACCCGGCCAACGATCCGGACTGGGCGCCGATGATGCTGGACCGGATGCGCCGGATGGTGGAGCGCGACAAGAACCACCCGAGCGTCATCGTCTGGTCGCTGGCCAACGAAAGCCACCGCGGCCGGAACTTCGGCACACTCGCCGAGTGGACGCGCGAGCGCGATCCCGGGCGCGCGGTGTTCTACGAGCGGGACCGCAGCTACGAGTTCTCCGACTTCTACAGCCTGATGTACACGCCGCTCGAGGATCTCGAAGCGATCGGCACCCGGACCGAGGACGTGCCGCCGGAGACCGAGGACGACCCCGAGCTGGAGACCCGCCGCCGTGGGTTGCCGTTCCTGCTCGCGGAGTACGCCCATGCCATGGGCAACGGTCCTGGTGGGCTGGCCGACTACCAGCGCATCCTCGAGCGGTATCCGCGGCTGCAGGGCGGTTTCGTCTGGGAGTGGATCGACCACGGTCTGCTGTTGCCCGGAGCAACCGACCACGTGTACGGCGGCGACTTCGGCGAGCGCGTCCATGGCGCCAACTTCTGCATCGACGGTCTGCTGTTTCCCGACCGCACTCCTTCACCCGGGCTCACCGAGTACAAGAAGGTCATCGAGCCCGTTCGGATCACCGGCCCCGATCCGCTCACGATCCACAACCTCCGGACCTTCGCCACCCTCGACGACCTGGAGTTCGTGTGGTCGGAGGAGGTGGACGGTGAGGAAGTAGACGCCGGCCGCCTGGAGGTCCCCGAGGTCCAGGCAGGATCCACCGCCGACCTACGGTCACCGGTCGAGATGCAAGCCCCGGGTGGGCGCCGTGTGGACGGGGTGCCGGTGGTGGTGGCACCGGGTGGCGAGCGGTGGTTGACGGTGCGGGCGGTGCTGACGAAGGACGAGGCGTGGGCCGCCGCCGGACATGAGGTCGCTTGGGCCCAGTTCCGCCTGGACGACCGGAGTGCGGAGGCGCCGAGCCCGGCCCAGCCGGAGCGGCTCGTGCCGAGCGGGGTGCAGCCGGAGCGGGCTGTGGCGAGCGTGGTGCAGGAGCAGGTCGTGTTGGGCGGGGGTGGGGAGCGCATCGTGTCGGGCGGGGGTGGGGAGCGGATCGTCCTCGGGGTGGGGGAGTTCGAGCGGAGTACCGGTCGGCTGGTTCGGCTCGGCGGGATCGAGGTCGACGGGCCAGAGCTGGATTTGTGGCGGGCGCCGACGGACAACGACTGCGGACAGGGCGGGCGGAACGGCGTTGTGGGGGAGTGGCGAGCGGCGGGGTTGGATCGGTTGCTGCATCGGGTCGATCTGGTGGAGGTGGGCGAGGGGGAGCTCCTCGTCCGGACGTGGGTGGCGCCTGATGGGCTTGGAGTGGGTGTGCGGGCGACGTACCGGTGGACTCTCCACGATGCGTTGCGGCTAACGGTTGAGGTGGAGCCTGAGGGCGAGTGGAACGGTACGGCGGTGACGCCGCGGTGCGGGAGTTGGCCGCGGGTCGGAGTACGGATGGTGGTCCCGAGCAACCTGGACACAGTCCGATGGTTCGGAGGCGGGCCGGGAGAGGCGTACGCCGACAGTCGCGAGGCTGCCCGAGTCGGGCGGTACACAAGCACGGTCGACGAGTTGCAGACGCCGTACGTCGTACCGCAGGAGAACGGATCGCGGATCGACGTGCGCTGGGCAGAACTGACCGATGCCCAGGGCAACGGCCTGCGCGTTGAGGGGGCGCCGTACTTCCAGCTCACCGCCCGCCGGTGGACCACCGAGGATCTCGAACGCGCCCGCCACCGCTCCGACCTGACCTCGCGCGACCACGTCTACTTCAACCTCGACCTGGCCCAGAACGGCCTGGGCTCCGCGTCCTGCGGCCCACCCGCGACCCCACAACACACCCTCGAGCCAGGCCCTTACACCTTCACCCTGACGTTCCATCAATTCGGTCGCAGCCCCGACCACGCTGTGGGACGATCGGACGCATGATCATGAACTTCTTCCGACTGAGCTAGCTCCCCGCTGGCCAGTCCGAGGCTGTAGCGGTCGTGTTCGACACGACCGGCCCGAGGCCGGCGATGCGGGAGCGGACCACCTGGCCGCTCCTGACCGCTGACCGGGAGACCTTTCATGCGATCTGCGCGCAGAGTCGCGGCAGAATCGATCACTCAAGCCCTCCGCACCGGTTCGCAGCCGGTGGTACTCGTGCGAACCGTCACGGGCTTGGAGCAACTGGCGGCCGAGGAGTTGGCCGCGGCGAGCCACCGGGTGATCGACCTGTCCAAACGACAACTCATCGTCGAGCCCACCGCGGCGACGATCATCACCAGCCCACCACGCGTGGCCGACGACCTGTTCGTCGTGCAGGCCGCCGTTCCCGACCCGGGGCGCACCAAGCAGGATCTGGCAGCGGCCGTCACCGAAGCCTGCGCACAGCTGACTCACGATGCCGGGGACTTCGCGGTGACCGCATCGTCGCTGGGCCGGCGCAACTACAACCGGTTCGACATCGAGGACCTGGCCGGCGGCCTCATCCAGGAGCTGTCCGGCGCCTGGTACCACTCGCGCCGTACCGGCGAGTCTCCGCCGGTCGAGCGGACGGAGTGGCGGGTCATCCTCGACGGCAAGATGCTGTGGATCGGTGTCCGGCCGTACGACGTCCCGTTGCACCGCCGCGTCTGGCGCCGGCAGACGGTCACCGGCAGCCTGCATCCGCCGGTGGCCGCCGCGATGGCCCGGCTGGCACGCATCATCGCGGGGCACAGGGTCCTTGATCCGTTCTGCGGTGCGGGGACGCTGCTTCTCGAAGCACAGGCCATCGAGCCAGGAGCGACGTACCGCGGGATCGATCGGGAGGCGATCGCCGTCGCGGCCGCGCGGATGAACTCGCCGCGCGACTCTTCCATCCTCTGGCGCACCGGCGACGCGGCACGACTCGACGGTCCGGTGGATCGCATCCTCACGAATCCACCCTGGGATGTCCGGCTGGGGATCGGAAGCTTCGCGCCGTACCTGGTGCAATGGCGCGAGATCCTCGCGCCGGACGGTCTCGTGGTCGCGATCCTGAACCACCACCAGGCGGCCAGGATGATCGGGGATGCTGCCTGGCGGGTCATCGACGTGTACGACGTCGCTGTCGCCGGGCAGCATCCCCGGATCGTGGTGGCTACCGCGGCGTGACGAAGGTGATGTAGGTCGAGTTGCCCTTGTCAACGATGCCGGAGTTGGCCCCGAGCGCCACCTGCTCGGCGGGTACGTCGCGCTTGAACAGGATGAGCCGTTGATCGGTCGTGCCAACGGTCTCGCCGGTCCGAGTGAACGAGCTGAGCCATCCCGGCCACCAGTTGCCCTCGCCCCGTGGGTCGAAGGCGACGTACACAGTGGCCGGCTGGCTCAGATCCAGCGTGAGGTAGTCCGTAGGACCGGTCGCCTTCGAGTCATCGTTGGCGCCCGGTACCAACGCCTGCCCGGTCAGCTGCGCCGGCAGGTCGGTGATCGTGTAGCTGCGATCCACATAGATCGGCGCGCCGGTCTGAGCCTTCACGAGGTTCGACAGCTTTTCCGGCGTCCGCACACTGACCAGATCGCTGAGCAGCGGCGGCTCACTCGCAGGCACACCGAGCATCCGGTTGCCAACCGTCTTCACCGCGTCGGCCGGCGCACCGGTCAACGGCACGAACCGGTACGACGACAACGGCACCGCCACCCGCTCCACGACGTACGACGCGTGTGCAGCCACCGGGACCGTCAGGACGTCAGCAGTCGTCGGCGCCACGACAGCCCGGCCGTGATCATCGATCACACGCACCTGCTGACCCGGCCAAGGGTTGCGCACCCGAAGCGTGTCCTTGCTTCCGGCTTCGATCCCGACCAGGTTCGGTACGCCGCCGTGCACCTCGGTGCTGACCCGGTGACCGCCCTCGATCTGCACCGACCCGGACACGTCCCAGTCGCTCGGCCACGCCGGCGCGACGTCGACGACACCGTCGTACGACTGGACGAGCGCCTCCTGCAGACCGGTGGACACGACCCCGCCCCACTCGTTGTAGAAGCTGTGGTTCCGGACCGCCTCCTGGCCCGGGCGGTGGACGGTGAAGCCGTTCGGGTAGATCTGGAAGTCCGCAATCCCCTTCAGTAGCAGGCGTTTCACCTCATCCGATTGCCCCAGACGCGCGGCCCACGTGGCATCCATCCCCCAGTCCTTGTCCTGCGGGTAGACCCGTTGCCGGTACGTCGCCTGCATCAGACCAGAGGTCTCGTCGAACAGACCCCACGGCCACAGTGCCTCCATCTCCGGGTTCTGCGTGTTGTGGGCCTCTTCATCGGTGCCGGACCACGCGAGGACCTCCTCGCCACCACGCTGCACGGTCCGGAACGGCGGCAGCTTCCCGACCGCGTCACGCAGCTGACCGGCGAACGCGTCATCACCTCGCGCCGAGGCGAGGTCGGCGACGATCGGGAAGATCACCCGCATCCCGGCGAGGTCAGGTGTGGGGTCGTTGGTGTCCCATTGCACCTCGAGTGCGTTGACGTGCTCGAGATGCAGGTAACCGTCCTCACCAGGTGTCAGCGCCGACAGGTAGAAGTCCGCGACCTCCCGCATCAGCGGGTAGCTGCGGTCGAGCAGTGCCCGGTCACCGGTGTAGCGGTACTGCTGCCAGATGTTGTTCACCAGTTCGGCCCCGCTGCTGAGGATCCGGGTCGTGTAGTTCGGCTCGGACGTGTTGTCACAGCCGTCCGCGGTCCCGTCGTACCGCAGGAACTCGGGCACGCAGATCCCGCGCGCGCCGGTCCAGTGCGTGCGGGTCCACTCCTTCATCGCCGCGGCCTGGTCGAGATAGAAGTCGAAGTACGGCGCATTGAGATCGCCGACGCCCGCACCGAGATTCGCCGAGACGAGCATGCGCAGGTTGAAGTGCCAGTACGCATCCTGATCCCAGTCGGCCTGGTCCTGGGACGACGAGAACATCCGGACCACGGCGCCATGGGTGCTCGGAACCGGGCCACGCATCGACGCGGCCATCGTGTAGAGCTGCAGCGTACGGAGGTTCTCGACATACTCGCCGGTGCCGTCGGCTGACGTGATCCGCATCGGCGCCGCCTTGGCCCAGTAGTCATGCCACCAGGCGAGATGGTTGCTGTGCGACTCGACCACCGCGTGGCGAGCGGCCGCCTTCACATCCCCACCTTTGTACGACGGTACGCCGACGACGAGCCGGAAGCTGCCGTCACGATTGGGCCGGAAGGTGAGCCGGACCGTCAGCGGGTCGACCACGGTCGCGGACACGTCCCGGGCCCGCGCGGTCAGTGCGGCGACCGCACCGGTGACACCTCCGGATGCATCGTCTTTGAAGGTCTCTGCCAGCGCGGCGACCGCACCGGCCGCGCTGGTGGTCGGCGTACGACCCGGCCAGAGCTTGAGATCAGCGGTCTGAGTCTTACCGGGGTCGGCGCCGGTGACCTCGAGCACGAACTGGTCCGCGTCGGCGCGCACGTACGAGCGGGCCGACATCCCGCCACCGCTCTGGACGAGCTGGCCGTCGTACAACGCCAATCGGCCCTTGTAGTCGGACGCGCGCATCAGCGGATCGAGACCGGGTACGACGAGCCGGCCGGCGGACTTGAGATCGGGGAAGGTGTCGACCCGGTTGAGCTGGGCGCTGAAGCCCTTCTCGGCCCAGACCGCGGCGCCGAGGACGCCGTTGCCGAGTGGCATGGCCTGGTACGCACGCCAGGCCGGTCCTTCCTGGACGAGATCGGATCGTGCGACGAGGCCGGCCGGATCGGTGCGCAGGGCGCCGTCGTGCCAGGCGGTGGTCGGGCGGGGTTCGGTCTGGGGGATCGGGCCGGCCGCGGCGAGCGAACCGGCGCTGGTGGCGAGCAGCGTGACGAGTATGGGCAGGGTCCATCGACCAACGGGCATGCTGGAACCTTTCGGGGCGGTTGCGACAGGTCACGGGCGCGGCTCGACGAAGTAGTCGACGCCCCGCCGGGTGCGGAACTCGACGACGCCGTCCTCGGGTCGCGCGAAGGCGACCGGACCGGCGCTGGACTTCACGTCGACCTGTACGCCGGTGCGCAGCCGCAGCCGGTTGCCCAGCAGCGAATGAATGCGAGCCCGGGTGAGCTTGCCACCGGACCAGGACAGATCCAGGTCGAAGCCGCCGCGAGCCCGCAGACCGCGGATCCGTCCATCCGCAAAGGCGGCGGGCAGGCAGGGCAGGAGGGCGACCTCACCAGAGTGGCTTTGCATGAGCATCTCGGTGATACCGGAGATGCCGCCGAAGTTGCCGTCGATCTGGAACGGCGGGTGCAGGTCGAACAGGTTCGGCGCGGTGCGTCCGGGAGCGAGGAGTTGCGTGAGGTGCTTGTACGCGTTGTCCGCTTCGAGCAACCGGGCACGCAGGTTCAGCTTCCAGGCCAGCGACCAGCCGGCCGTGACCGCAGGACCGCGCAGTTCCAGCGACTTCCGCGCCGCGTCGGCGAGTTCCGGCGTACGTCGTGGGGTGACCTGGTCGCTCGGGAACACGGCCCACAGGTGTGAGACATGTCGACTCGTCTCCATCGCGGCCTCCTCCCAGTCGATCAGCCACTCCTGGATCTGGCCGAGGTAGCCGATCTGGATCGGTGCCAGCCGGGACCGTGCCTCGGCCACCTGCGCGGCCATCGCCGCATCCTTGCCGAGCAGTGCGGCGGCCTGGCCGAACACCTTGAACAGGTCGTGCAGGATCTCGGTGTCCATGGTCGGGCCCGCGCACATGCTCACGCCGACGTTGTCGTAGTCGTGATGCTTCAACTCGGGTGAGTGCGACGGACTGGTCACCAGCCAGCCCGTCTTGGCGTCGGTCTGCAACTGGTCCAGGAAGAACTCCACCGACCCACGCAGCACCGGGTAGTACCGCCGCAGCATCTCCAGGTCGCCGGTGTACTCGTAGCGCTCCCAGAAGAGCAGCGACAACCACGCACCACCGGTCGGCCAGACACCGTAGAACGCGAAGTCGACCGGAGCCGTGCCCCGCCAGCCATCGGTGTTGTGGTGCGCGACCCACCCGGGAGCGTCGTACATCGTCGCGGCCGTCCGGGCCCCGGACTCGGCGAGCTCGGAGATCATCTGGAACAGCGGATCCCAGCATTCCGCGAGGTTGGCCGGGCCGGCCGGCCAGTAGTTCATCTCGCAGTTGATGTTCAGCGTGAACTTCGACTGCCACTCCGGCAGCATCTTGTAGCTCCAGATGCCTTGGAGGTTGGCCGGTTGCCCCGGGCTGCGTGAGCTGGAGATCAGCAGATACCGGCCGAACTGGTAGTACAACGCGGCCAGTTGCGGGTCACCGCCGTCGCGGAATGCCTGTACCCGTTGGTCGGTCGGCAGCGCGACCGCGTCCGACGTACCGAGATCGATGTCCAGGCGCCCGAACAGCCGGCGGTAGTCCTCGACGTGGTCGTGCCGCAGCCGCCCGTACGCCGGACGCTCCTCGGGCAACGGCGCTGCGGCGCGCGCCACCTGGTCGGCGCTGACGTCCTGGTAGTTGCGGTAGCTGGTGCCGACCGAGAAGACCAGTGTGACCGCGTCCGCTCCGACGACCGAGAGTTTGCCGTCGGCAACAGTCGTCGAACCGCCCTCGGCGAAGCCGCGGAGGAGCGCGCAGAACTTGACCGAGCCGGTCAGGCCCTCGGCGTCGCCGCTGATGCCGTTGAGTGCCAGCGTGCGGTCGTCGAAGCGGTCGGCGGTTGCGGCCTGTTCGGTGCTGAAGGTTGCGTCGAAGGTGAGCATGGCGCGTGTGTCCGCTGTCAAACGCATCACCAGGACTTGCGCCGGATGACTGACGAAGACCTCGCGCGTGTAGCGGACGCCGGCGTGGACGTAGGTGACGGAGGTGATCGCGGTGGTCAGGTCAAGGTCGCGTCGATAGGAGGAGACACCGGTGTCGGTGATCCCGGGGAAGGTCAGCGTCAGGTTGCCGACCGGCTGGTACTGCATCTGCTCGGTCGGGCGGCCCATGAAGTGCTCGTCGGCGAGGTTCTGCGCGTCGAGGTACTTCTCCTCGGCGATCAACCGGCGGATCTCCGGCAGTACCTCGCGCCCGACCGGGTCGTCGTACTGGTGCGGACCGCCGGCCCAGATCGAGTCCTCGTTGAGTTGTAGTTGTTCGGTCGCGGTCCCGCCGTACACCATCGCGCCGAGCCGGCCGTTGCCGACGGCAAGCGCTTGGAGCCATTCGGTGGCGGGCTGGGTGTACCAGAGTTTCAGTGGATTGGTGTCGCTGCCAGGAGTCGGCGAGGCGGCAGCGGCGGTGAGTGGATCGGTCAGTGAGCCGGCGACGACAGCGGTGCCGGCCGCGGCGCCGGCGGTCCGCAGGACCTGGCGTCGGGTGTATTCGGTCATGGGGCGGTCTCCCTGGGGCGGTAGGTGCGCTGGGCGGTGCCGCGGAACACGTCGTTGTGCGTGGCGGAGGGGAGCAAGTCAGCGGTACGGCGGACAACCTCGGAACGGCCGGCCGAGAGTGTGCACACGGGCCAGTCCGAACCGAACATCAACCGGTCGCTGCCGAAGAGGTCGAGGGCCACGTCGACGAGCTCGGCGAGGTCGTCGGGCGGTAGGTGGGCGGTGCCGGAGAGCTTCACGGTCACGTTCGGGCACTCGGCGAGAGCTTGGAGGCCGGTGCGCCAGGTGGCCGAGGTGGTCGTGGGGTTGCCGAGGTGGTCGAGCACCAGGCGTGCCTCGGGTACGACGGAAGCGAGTCGGGCGGCGCCGATCAGGGCGGGTGGGCGGAGGAGGAGGTCGATGGCGAGACCGGCGTCGGTGGCGGCTCGCACCCCGCGGACGTGGGCGGGATCGGTCAGGGCGTCGGGATCGGTCTGGTCGGCCGGTGGGCTCCGGATGCCGACCAGCCGGGGGTCGCCCGGCAGATCGGACGGCAGGTTGCGGAGGTCGAACCACCCGACGACGCCGGCGACCGAAGGTGTGGTGGCCGCGAGATCGAGCAGGTCCTGGACCTCGGCCGGGTCGGCGTCGGCCTGGACGAGTACCAGGCCGGGAAGCCGGTCGTCGGACTGGCCGGGTGGCCGGTCGGCGGACAGATCGGATGACCGGTCGGCGGACAGGTCGGCGAGAGTGAAGTCGCGGCGGAGGGGATGACCAGCGGGCAGCCAGGGGAGGGCGCGCCGTGCGGTGTCCCACACGTGCACGTGGGCATCAATCATGGCGGCCGGCGGGTCTGGTGATGGAGCTCTCGCCGCGGGCGTGGGCGGAGAAGAGGCGGGCGGAGTCCTCGGGGTCGGTGCCGGACAGTACCTCGATCAGGTCGAGGTGCCGCCGCGCCATCAGGCCCCAGTCGCCGGCGTACATGGCGTTGGAGACCACCTGCAGGTTCCACAGGGCGGGCTCGAGGGTGCGCCAGACGCGCAGCAGCATCGAGTTGCCGCTGGTCGCCAGGACCTGCCGGTGGAAGCGCAGGTCGGCCTCCCGGAACGCGCCGATGTCGTGGTGGTCGGCGGCGTCGGTCATCCGCTGCACCTCGATCCGCAGCAGGTCCAGTTCCGCCTGCGGGACGTTCCCGGTCGCACGCCGGGCCGCCGCACTCTCCAGCAGCACCCGGACCTCGCGCGCCTCGCGGGCCTCGACCTGCGAGATCTCGGTGACGAAGTTCCCCAGCCGCGGCCGGTACGTCACCAGTCCCTCGTGGGCGAGGCGCCGTACGGCCTCCCGGGCGGGTGTCTGGCTGGTTCCGAGGACTCGGGCGATCTCGGACTCGACCACACGCATGCCAGGGGCCAGTTCGCCGGACAGGATCCAGCCGCGGATCGCCTCGTAGACGCGGTCGGACAGCAGTTCGTTCTCACTCGACGGCGGAGGAGCCGGTTGCGTCGCGTGCAACGCCAGCCCGCCGCCGCCGGTGCGATGCCGGTGCAACTCCTCGCGGCGACGGCGCGAGACCGTCGACTGCGAGACGCCGTACGTCGCCGCGATTTCGCGCGTCGAGGGCAGGTGTCCGGAATCGGCCATCGATGTTGTCGCCACCGCACCGAGCTGGATCCGGTCGACCATCCGGGGCCGGCCGCTGCGCATGCCGTCGTCGAGACCGGCCATCCCCATCCGCAGGAACCGCCGCCGCCACTTGCCGACCGTGCCCGGAGTGACCGCGAGCAGGTCCGCGACGTCCTTGTTCGACTCGCCCTCCGCGCAGGCGAGCACGATCCGGCTGCGCAGGCGCATCGCTGCGCTGGTCTGGGGACCGGAGGCAAGATGGGTCAGCGCGGCCCGCTCGGCCGACGACAGGGTCAGCGGCGACTTGGGTCTTCCGGCATCGGGCATGGCTGCATGGTGACCCGGCTCACGTCGTTCTGTCGACCCCATATGGCATGGACTTCTGACTCAGAACGTCCAGTTTGCCGTTTATACGTTGACACTTGAGCGCGGTCCTCTGCATCGTCACTCGATAACGACGCCCCGGCCGCCCCCGATGCCGGGTTGATCTGAGGAGGACCCGGAAATGGCTCGTTCGGTTCGGCGGAAGCTCGGTGTGCTGACGTCTGTCGTGATCCTGGTGGGCGCGGCAGGCTGCGGTGGTGGCGGGTTCGATGACGAGGGTTCGGCCGGTGCCGCCACCGGTGAGGTACGGATGCTGGTGAACATCACCCCCAACCTGACCAAGGGGTACTGGGAGGGACTGGTCAAGCCGTTCGAGGACGCCAACCCCGGCGTCGACGTGAAGATCGAGGCGCCGACGGGCTCGGGCGTGAAGGATTCGCTGCCGCAGCTGCTCGCGGCCGGAAACGCTCCGGACGTGGTCGAGACGCTGATGGCGGACAAGGTGCTCGCGCCGCAGATGCTCGAGCTGACCGACCAGGCCTGGACCAAGGACACGCCGCTGGCGCAGCAGGCAGCGCTGGACGGCAAGGTCTACACCGTCGGCGTCGGCCAGCAGGCGCAGTCGCTGGTCTTCTACAACAAGGACGCGTTCACCAAGGCCGGTATCGCCTCGCCGCCCAAGGACCTCGACGAGCTGACCGCCGCGATGGGCAAGCTGAAGGCCGCGGGCTACCTGCCGCTGCAGACGGCCGGCGACTACGTGACCGGATTGCAGCTGCTGCAGCTCAGCGACCCGTCGATCGCCACCAAGCACCCGGACTGGTACCAGCAGGTCGGGTCCAAGCAGCTCGGCGTCGGCCAGAGCATGCTCCCACTGCTGCAGCGCTACGAGTCCTGGATCAAAAGCGGGTACGTCGACAAGAACGTGCTCGGCCTCGACGACGTGAACGCGCAGACCAACTTCCTCACCGGCAAGTCCGCGATGTACATCATGGGCAGCTGGTTCGTCCGCACCGCGGAGAGCCAGAAGCCCACCTTCGACCTGGGCGTGTTCGCCGCGCCGACCGAGGCCGGCCAGCCGTACCCGGGTCCACAGGGCGTGACGATGGCCGCGCCGTACATGGTGCTGAAGTCGACCAAGCAGCGTGACCTCTCGGTGAAGCTGGTCCAGTTCCTGGTCACCGATCAAGCCGCCGTACAGAGTCAGCTGGCCCAGGACGGCAACTTCCGGAAGGGCTTCACCGACAAGCTGACTCCGCTCGGCCAGCAGGTCCAGGACATCCTCGACCAGGCGCCGAAGGGCGTCGCCCAGGGCGAGGGGTACGGCGCCAACACCCTGCCGTCAGGCTTCAACGGCGAATGGAACAAGGCGGTCCAGAGCCTCTACACCGGTAAGAGCGCCAAGGACGTGGCCACCCGCATCGACAGCTGGATGGGGTCGAAGTCGTGAGAGCGCGACTGACCACGATGAGTATGGTCGGTCCCGCCCTGGTGCTGTTCGTCGTCATGCTCGTCGTCCCGGTCTGCCTCTCGGTCTACCTGAGCCTGACCGACTGGAACGGGTACAGCGCGAACCCGGTGGTGGTCGGCCTGCGCAACTACCTCGACCTCGCGCAGAGCGAGGAGGCGCTCCGCGCCGGTTGGGTCACGCTCGTGATCGCCGCGGTCGGCACCGTCCTCCTGAGCGTGCTCGGTCTCGGCTTCGCCCTGCTGGTGAACGGCGCGTCCCGGCTCAACTCGTTCTTCCGCGTGATCCTCTTCTATCCCCACGTGCTCAGTGCCTTGGTCGTCGGGTTCTTGTGGAGCGCGGTCCTCGGTACGTCGGGTGTGGTGAACGGCTGGCTCACCACCAAGGGCGCTGAGGTGATGCCGTTCCTGTCCAACCCGAACTGGGCGCTCGCGAGTCTCATCGGCGTACTGGTGTGGGCGGGGTTCGGAGTGAACGTCGTGCTCTACCTGGCGGGTCTGCAGACGGTGTCGAAGGATCTGCTCGAGTCCGCCCGGATCGATGGTGCGTCGGCGCGGCAGACGTTCCGCAACGTCACGCTGCCGGCGCTCGCGCCGGTGGTCACCGTGAACCTCGTGCTGTCGCTGGTCACGCTGCTGAAGACGTACGACCTGGTCGTGTCGCTGACCGGTGGTGGTCCGGCCGGTTCGACGCAGACGGCGGCGTACCTGATCCTGTGGGATTCGTTCCACAACAACGCGCTCGGGTTCGGGTCGGCGCAGAGCGTCGTGCTGATGATCGTCACCGCCGGACTCGCCCTGACGGTCGCGCGGCTGCGATCCAGGGCCGATCAGGGGGTGAAGGGATGAGCGCCATTCGCATGCCTCGGGTGGCGACGCTGCAGTTCAAGCCGATGCGCACCAAGGGCGCCGGCCGGATCGCGTTCCTGGTCGTGATCAGCGTGCTGATGCTGGTGCCGATGTACCTGCTCGTGGTCAGCGCGTTCAAGTCGCAGCAGGACATCCTGGCCCACCCCTTCTCGTTGTCGCCCGACCAACTGACGACGCAGTACCTGCAGAAGGCGTGGACGAACCCGGACTTCAACATCCTCAAGGGGTACGCCGTCACCGCGCTGTTCGTGGTCTCGGTGAACGTCCTGTCCGTCGCGCTGGCCGGCCCGGTCTCGTACGTGATCGCGCGTCGCAGTGAACGCCGCTACCGGATGCTCCTGCTGCTGTTCGTGGCCGGCACGTTCATCCCGAGCCAGGTGCTGGTCATCCCGGTCGTCTACACGCTGAAGTTCCTCGGGCTGATGGGGACCATCCCGGGGTTCGTGCTGTTCGAGACGACGCTGACATTGCCGTTCTCGATCTTCCTGTACGCCGGCTACATCATGACGATCCCGGCCAGCCTGGACGAGGCCGCCGCGGTGGACGGAGCCGGCAAGCACCGGATCTTCTGGTCGATCGTGTTCCCGCTGATGAAGCCGGCAGTCGTGACGATGGTCATCCTGAACACCTTCTCGGTGTGGAACGACTTCGTGAACCCGCAGATCATCCTCGGCCCCGGCAGCGGTCTCTACACCGTCACCACCGGTGTGTACGCCGCGGTGAGCCAGTACTCGACCGACTACACGGTCGTGTTCCCGACGCTGCTGCTCGCGGTGGCTCCGTTGCTGGTGGTCTTCGTGCTGCTGCAGCGGCACGTGATCAGCGGCCTGACCGCGGGGGCGACCAAGGGATGACCGAACCGATTGTTGCCGAGACCCCCATCGGCACCCCGCCCGCGTGGGCGATCATGCAGCGCCGCCTGTTCGACGTGATGGACGAGGGCTGGTGGCTGTTCCGCGAGCGGTACTGCCTGCCCGACGGCAGCCTGCGCTACGCCGGACCGGTACAGAGCCGCGACGGCGCGGACGACTTCTACGAGGCGTTCGTGAACTGGCCCGTGCTCTACCAGCTCGGCGGTGCGGACGACCTGATCGACGTGGCCAAGTGGCACTGGGAGGGCGTCACCCGCCAGCTCACCGACCTGGGCTTCCTGGTCGACGAGTTCGAGCGCGGTTACGACTGGTTCCATATCGGCGAGTCGATGATCTTCTTCTACGCCTTGTGTGCGGCCGATCCCGGCGACGAGGTGTTCCGCGAGCGGGCGTACCGGTTCGCGGAGCTCTACCTGCCCGGCTCACCGGCGGGCAACTACGACCCGGCGACGCGCACGATCCGCGCACCGCACAACGGCGGTGGTGGTCCGCGCTGGGGCATCAACGACGAGTGGCGTTCGTACGGCGCCGACCTGACGAACATGCGCATCTTCGGGCTGCCGCTGTCCGGCGTACCGGGGATCACCAGTTGGGACGACCTGAAGGATCCGGCGAACGCGGACCTGATGGGCGCGGAGATGATCCGCCGCCAAGGTGCGGGCGACACCGCGGTCAACCTGGCCGCCACCACCCTGACCGCGAACGCGTGGCTCTACGACCACAACGACCGGTTCGCCGCGTGGACACTGGAGTACCTCGACGCCTGGCAGGAAAGGGCTGCAGCCAACGGCGGACTCGTCCCGGACAACGTCGGGCCGAGCGGGATCGTCGGCGAGTTGCACGACGGCCGCTGGTACGGCGGCAACTACGGCTGGAACTGGCCGCACGGTGTCTACAGCGTCGGCTCGGCCGCCTGCATCGCAGCACTGAACGGCGCGGTGCTGACCGGGGACTCCAAGCGGCTCGACATCGCCAGGCACCTGCTCGACCACCTGTACGAGCGCGGCGTCACGGGCGCGGTCGACGAGACCGAGCTGAGTATCCGGGACCGCTGGCAGGCCGAGCTCGGCGACGACTGCGCCAAGCCGACCCTGCTGATCCCGAATCGGCACGGAGACGACGGCTGGTTCGACTACCAGCCGCCGCAGCTGGGGTTGCCGATCTGGTTGTGGCAGGCAGCGTTCGAGTCCTCGGACCGCGATCGGCTGCGGCAGCTCAGGGAGCGCAGCGGCTACGACTGGCGAACCGTCCGCGACTTCCGCAACAAGGAGGACGCCGGGCACGAAGCGCCCTGGCTGGCCTACCTCGACGGGGACAACCCCGGGTACCCGGAGGCGATGCTGGGTGTCGCGCTGTCGCAGGTACAGCGCCGGATGGATCTGATGGCTGTCGACACCACTGACCCGGCCGACCTGAACATCCATCACTGGCAGCGGCACAACCCGGTCGCGACCGAAGCCCTGTTGCAGTTGACCACAGGCACACCGCAACTCCTGTACAACGGTGGTCTGCTGCCGCTCCGGGTCCTGTACCTCGACCCCGATCGCGGGCGTCCCGGTCTACCGGCCGACGTCGCCGCACTGGTCGACACGGTCGAGCCGGACCGGACCTGCCTGCAGTTGGTCAACCTGTCCGCGACCCAGACCCGTCGCGTGATCATCCAGGCCGGCAGCTTCGGCACCGACCGGATCGACGAGGCCACCGTGTCCACCGCGACGGGCGAGTACCCCGGACCGTCCCCGGCGTACACCTCCCCGCCACCGACTCCGGGCACCCGCACGGTCGTTGTCGGCAGCAACAGACTCGAAGTGACGATGCCGCCGGGCCGGACCATCAGGCTCGAGCTCCGGCTGACCAGAAACACCTACCGCGCCGCACACCTGGCGCTTTCCTGAGGAGACATATGAGCAGCACGGAACAAGCCCCGGTGGTACCGGTCTGGGACCTGCCGGTGCGCGGCGACACCCCGCCGCCATCGGATCCCGGGCTGGTGTCCCGGCTGGCCGAGATCGGGTCGGCGACCGCCTGCGCCCGGTTGCACGGCCAGGGCATCCGCCGGACCTTCGTCGACGGACCGACCAGCATGTTCCCGGGCAAGAAGGTGGTCGGCCGGGCGCTGACGCTGCAGTTCATGCCGCAGCGGGAGGACATCGCCGACGGCCAGACCCAGGAGTACATCGAGCGCAGTACGGCGCTGTGGGCCGTACTCGACGAGGTACAGCCCGGCGACGTGCTGGTGGTCCAGGCCTACGGCAGCCACACCACCGGCTGCTTCGGCGACATGCTGGTCCGCTACTTCAAGCTGCGCGGCGGCGCCGGCATCGTGATCGACGGCCGGATCCGCGACGTTCCCCGGGTGTCGCAGCTCGACGTCCCGATCTGGTCCACCGGAGCGACCCCGCACTACGCGTCCCAGGCCGAGCTGTTCCCGTGGGCCTACAACGTCCCGGTCGCGGTCGGCGGCGTCCTCACGCTGCCCGGTGACCTGGTGCTCGCCGACGACGACGGCGCGGTCGTCGTACCCCGGCGCCGCGCGGAGGCGGTCGTCGAGGCAGCCGCCGAGCACGACGCGTGGGAGAAGTTCAGCCGGGCCCGGATCGACGAGGGTGCCCCGCTGCGCGACTACTACCCCCTGACCGAGAAGACCCGCCTCGAGTACGAGCGCTGGCGTAGCCAGAACGGCAACGCCGGCGACTGACCCTCCGAGAGAGGACCCCGCCCAACATGTCCAACAGAACCAGGCGTACGGCGCTCAGCGTCGGCGCCGGGGTGGTCGCGGCTGCCATGACAACACTTGCAGTGACCGTCGCGGCCGTCCAGCTCAACGCCCAGCCGGCCGGTGCGGCCAGGTGCGACAGCTTCTACGTCGCACCCAACGGCGACGACGCCGCCAAGGGCACCGAGAAGAACCCGTGGAAGACGATCACCCGCGCTCGCGACGAGATCCGGAACAAGCACCTCAACGACCAGATGAACTGTGACATCACCGTCAACCTGAAGGCCGGCGAGTACCCGGTCACGTCCACGATCGGCTTCGACCAGCGCGACTCCGGCACGAACGGGCACCGGGTGATCTACCGCAGTGCCGACGGCCCGGGCAAGGCGACGCTGCAAGGTGCCGAGGAGATCACCGGCTGGGAGCCGTACAAGGACGGCATCTACAAGGCGAAGGTGGATGCGTCCAAGCCGTTCTACACGCTGTTCGAGGACGGGAAGCGGGCGACCAACGCGCGCTATCCGAACCGGGGCAGCGATGAGCAGTGGTCGCCGTACCTGCGATCGATCCTCTACGAAGAGGACAAGATGGACGTGCACAACTGGCTGTGGGGCACGCCGGGCGACTGGGACCCGACCTGGGACATGAGCCAGGCGTCGGTGACGATCTGGTCGGGCGGCTCGTGGTCGTGGTTCACCGACACGATCCCGCTGCTCGACACGAACTTCAAGAAGACCCAGACGACGCTGAAGTACTGGACCCGCTACGCGATGGTCAACAGCAACGGCGGATCGCGGTACTTCTTCCAGAACTCACTGAGCTTCCTGGACCAGCCGGGGGAGTACTACCTCGACGCCAAGGCCGGTGAGGTCTACTACAAGCCGCGCGGCGGAACGATGGACGGCATCAAGGTGCTCCGGCCGACCGTGAAGACGGTCCTGAACCTCGCGGGTTCGTCGCCGCAGGACCGGCTGCACGACGTGAGCTTCGACGGGCTCGGGGTGCAGTACTCCGACTTCGTCAGCTGGTACCGCAACGGCTGGGTGGCCGGTGGCGACGCCGGGGTCGAGCACAAGTACCCGGAGTACGACCGGCAGATCGAGCTGCCGCGGAACCGGTTCGGCGCGATCACGCTGACCAACACGAGCAACATCGACCTGTCCCGGCTGCATCTGTCCGACACGGGCTTCACGGGCGTCTACCTGTTGTTCGCCAACGATCACACCAAGATCACCGACAGCCTGCTGGAGAACATCGGTGCCGACGGCATCAAGGTCGAGGGCGGCTGGCCGGGAGAAGGTGACCTGAGCAACCACCACACGATCTCCAACACCTTCATCGACCACATCGGCGAGTTGGTCCCGGGCGACGCGGCCGGGATCGAGTTGATGGACACCGGCAACAACACCATCTCGAACATCGAGGTGAAGCACAGCGCCCGCTACGGCATCAGCCTGGAGTCCCGGCCGGAGGTCACCGATGGCGACCAGTACGCGTCCGGCAACAGTTTCAAGTACATCCGGCTGGAGGAGACAGGCCTGGACAGCGGCGACATGGGGTCGTTCTACACGTACGGCGTGGACAACCAGGAACCGCATCCGGTCACGAACACCGTCGACCAGTTGGTGATCGGGGACGTGATCCCGGATCCGTCGATGCCGGACGCGGGTGGCACTCGCGGCGTCCACATGGACGCTGGTGGTTGCGGATTCGCGTTCAGCAACGTCCAGGTCGGGAAGGTGACCGACCAGAAGTACCAGTCCTACCAGTGCAACCAGGTGACCAACGCCGACTGGGTCGACGGGTTCGACGCCACGAAGATGGAGTACGACAAGATCGGCGTCCTGCCCACCTTCCCGTACGACGTGTCGGGCCGGTGAGCTGAGATGCGTGGATTCATCGGTGGAGTGATCGCCGGGCTCGCCCTTCCGGCGCTCCTCCTCGGCGGCGGGGTGGCGGCGCGAGCCGCCGCCCCGGCGGCCGGGCAGGACAAGTGTGACGCGTTCTGGGTTTCGCCGACCGGCGACGACGCGGCTCCGGGAACCGAACGCAAGCCGTGGCGGACGATCGAGCATGCTCGCGACACCATCCGGGCCCGCGGGCTGAACCAGCGGATGTCCTGTGACCTGGTGGTCAACCTGAAGGCCGGCACCTACCCGGTGGCCAAGACGATCGGCTTCGACGACCGCGACTCCGGGTCGAACGGCCACAAGGTCGTGTACCGGAGCGTGGACGGTCCGGGGAAGGCGGAGCTCGAGGCGGCGCAGGAGGTCACCGGCTGGACGCCGTACCGGGATGGGATCTTCAAGGCGCCGGTCGACATCGACCAGCCGTTCTACACGCTGTACGTCGACGGCGAGCGGGCCACCACGGCCCGGTACCCGAACCGGCAGTCGGACGACGAATGGGCGCCGTACCTGAAGTCGGTCCTGATCGAGCCGGAGAAGGAGGCCCTGCGCGACCAGGTCGGCTACACCGATGGCGACTGGAACGAGACCTGGAACCTGAACAGCTACACCGACTGGCCGGCCCAGCTGATGATCTGGTCGGGCGGGTCGTGGAGCTGGTTCACCGACACGGTGCCGATCAAGAACGCGGACTGGAAGGACAACAAGGTCATCCTGGACTACTGGACCCGGTACGCGATGATGAACTCCCGGTCCGGTTCCCGGTACTTCGTCCAGAACTCCCTCGACCTCCTCGACGCCGAGGACGAGTACTACCTGGACTGGGCGAACAAGGAGCTGTACTACAAGCCGCGCGGCGGCACGATGGACGGCAAGCGGGTCCTCCGCCCGACACAGACCCAGGTGCTGTCGCTGGCCGGGGTCTCGCCCGCGCGCCGGCTGCACGACATCGCGTTCGACGGACTCGGGATCGCGGCCACCGACTTCATGCAGTGGTACCGCTCGGGCTGGATCAGCGCCGGTGACTCCGGCCAGAAGCACAAGTACCCGGAGTACGACCGGCAGATCGAGATGACCCGCAACCGGTACGGCGCGGTCACCCTGACCAACACCCGCAATGTCGACCTCACCGGGCTGCACGTGCACGACACCGGCTACCACGGTGTCTACCTGCTGTCGGCCAACGACCACGTGAGGATCGCCGACAATCTGCTGGAGAACATTGGTGGTGACGGCATCAAGGTCGAAGGCCCGTACCCGGGCGAGGGCGACGTCGCTCACGACAACACGTTCACCAACCTCTACATCGACCACGTCGGCGAGCTGGTACCGGGCGACGCGGCCGGGATCGAGCTGATGGACACCGGCAACAACGAGATCTCGCACGTTGTCGTGAAGCACAGTGCCCGCTACGGCATCAGCCTGGAGTCGCGTCCGGAGGTGACCGACGGCGAGCAGTACGCGTCCGGCAACAACTTCTCCTACATCCGGCTGGAGGAGACCGGCCTGGACAGCGGTGACATGGGCGCGTTCTACACCTACGGCGTCGACAACCAGGAGCCGCATCCAGTGCAGAACACGGTCAAGCAGATGGTCATCACCGACGTGATCCCGGATGCGTCGATGCCGGACAGCGGAACCCGGGGAGTGCACATGGACGCCGGTGGGTGTGGCTTCAGCTTCAGCGACATCGAGGTCGGCCAGGTAACCGACGACAAGTACCAGTCGTACCAGTGCAACCAGGTCGCCAACGCGAACTGGGCGGAGGGTTTCGACGCCTCGAAGATGGAGTACGACAAGATCGGCGTCCTCCCCGGCTTCCCGTACGACGTGGCGGGGCGGTGAGCGAGATGCGACTGGTTGGCGGTTTGGTCATTGGTGTTGCACTTGCTGTCGTCGGCGCAGGCTCGGCGCTTGGTGCCGGCCCGAAGGAGGCTGCCGAGTGTGAGTCGTTCTGGGTGTCGCCGACCGGGAACGATGCCGGTCCGGGGACGCAGCGCAAGCCCTGGAAGACAGTCGAGCATGCTCGCGACACTCTGCGGTTCACGAAGCCTGCGTGTGCGCCGGTCGTGAACCTGAAGGCCGGGACCTATCAGGTCGACAAGACGATCAGCTTCGACGATCGCGACTCCGGGGTGACGTACCGGAGTGTGGACGGGCCGGGGAAGGCGGTGTTCGAGGCGGCGCGGGAGGTCACCGGGTGGACGCCGTACCAGGACGGGATCTTCAAGGCGCCGGTCGACATCGACCAGCCGTTCTACAGCTTGTACGTCGACGGGAAGCGTGCGACCACAGCGCGGTACCCGAACCGGCAGGCCGACGACGCGTGGGCGCCGTACCTGCGGTCGATCCTGTTCGACTCGACCAAGGAGGCGGTGCGCGACCAGCTCGGATTCAACGCTGGTGACATCGACCCGTCGTGGGACCTGCGTCTGGGTACGTCATGGCCGGCGCAGGTGACGGTGTGGTCGGGCGGGTCGTGGTCGTGGTTCACCGACACGATCCCGATGCTCGACATCAACTTCACCAAGAAGCGGACGACGCTGGTCTACCCGGCGCGCTACGGCTTCATCAACTCCGGCGGTGGCTCGCGGTACTTCGTGCAGAACTCGTTGAGCCTGCTCGACCAGGCCGGCGAGTACTACCTGGACTACCCCGCGAAGACGCTGTACTACAAGCCGGCCGGCGGCACGATGGACGGCGTACACGTGCTGCGCCCGACGCAGACACAGGTGTTCTCGATCGCCGGCGCGTCCGCGAACCGGCGGGTGGAGAACCTGACCCTCGATGGGCTGACGATCCAGCACACCGACTTCATGGAGTGGTACCGGTACGGCTGGAACCAGACCGGTGACTCGGGATTCAAGCGCAAGTACCCGAAGTACGACACCCAGATCGAGCTGCCGCGGAACCGGTGGGGCGCGATCACGCTCACCAACACCCGGGGCGTCAAGCTGACCCGGATGCACCTGCAACAGACCGGGTTCACCGCGATCGAACTGCTCTTCGCGAACGAGAAGACCACGGTGTCGGACAGTCTGCTCGAGCACCTCGGCAACGACGGCATCAAGGTCGAGGGCGGTTACCCGGGTGAGGGCGACGTTGCCCATGGCAACACCTTCACGAACAACTACATCCATCACATCGGCGAGCTCGTCCCGGGCGACTCGGCCGGCGTGGAGATCATGAACAGCGGCGACAACGAGATCAGTCATACCGTCGTCGAGCACGGCGCCCGGTACGGCATCAGCATCGAGTCCCGGCCGGAGATCCCGAACGCGGACAACTACGCCAGTGGCAACACCGTCCACCACGTGCGGCTGTCGCACCTGGCCCAGGACAGCGGTGACACCGGCCCGTTCTACGCGTACGGCGTACGCAACCAGCCGCCGTACACCCCGGACGCGGCCGTGTCCCAGCTGATCATCGACGACGCGAACGCGGATCCGTCGATGCCGGACAGCAAGCCGTACGGCGTGCACATGGACTTCGGCGGCTGTGCCTTCGCCTTCTCCGACATCAAGGTGACCAACACCGAGAGCGACCCGTACCACGGGCCGTCGGCGGGACCGTGCGACACGTTCGCCAACGTCAGCTGGGAGCCCGGGTTCGACGACTCCCGGATGCAGTACGACCAGATCGGCGTACTGCCGTCCTTCCCTTACGAGAAGCCCTGAGGTTCATGGACAAGGAACGGTTTGCAGGCAAGGTCGCGCTGATCACCGGAGGTGCCTCCGGGATCGGCGCGGCCACCGCCCGCCGGATCGCCGCCGAGGGCGGCACCGTGATCGTGTGTGACCGAAACGGCGACGCCGCGGCGAAGGTCGCCTCGGAGGTCGGCGGGCGGGGGTACGAACTGGACGTGACGGACCTCGCTGGGACTGCTCAGCTGGTCGCATCGCTTGACGCCGTTGACGTCCTGGTCAGCGCGGCCGGGGTCGACGTGTGCGACACCGTCCCGAACACCTCGCCCGACGAGTGGCAGACGATCCTCGATGTCGATCTGACCGGCGTCTACAACTCCTGCCGCGCCGTACTGCCTCGGTTCGTCGAGCAGGGCGGCGGGGCGATCGTGACGATCTCCTCCGCGATCGGCACGGTGGGCGAGCGCAACCGGTCGGCGTACTGCGCGGCGAAGGCCGGCGTGGAGAACCTGACCCGCGCGATGGCGCTCGATCACGGCCGGGCCGGCGTCCGCGCGAACTGCGTCGCGCCCGGGCTGATCGACACACCGCTGATCCGCAACGGCAAGGTCGGCGGCGCGGATGATCCGGGCGCGATGCAAGTGATGGTCGACCGGCATCACGCGCTCCGCCGGATCGGACAGCCGTCGGAGGTCGCGTCCGCGATCGCCTTCCTGGCGAGTGACGACGCGTCGTTCATCACCGGGGCCGTCCTGCCGGTGGACGCGGGATGGACCGCCCAATGAGCATTCTCGACGGCTACCGCGTCCTCGACGTGTCGGTGGCGATGGCCGGACCGCTGGCCGCGATGCGGCTCGGCGACCTGGGCGCGGACGTGGTCAAGGTCGAGCCGGTGACCGGCGAATGGCAACGGCATACGGCTGCCGGTGGCGCCACCGGGAACGAGGTGAACGCGTCGTTCCTGTCGCTGAACCGGAACAAACGCAGCCTCGCAGTCGACCTGAAGTCTGCCGAGGGTCGCGAGGTGGTCCATGAGCTGGTGAAGTCGGCCGACGTGTTCCTGCAGAACTACCGGCCCGGCGTCGCGGCCCGGCTCGGCCTGGACTACGACACCTTGCGCGCACTGAAGCCCGACCTGATCTATGTGTCGATCTCCGGGTACGGCGAGACCGGTCCGTACGCCGACTGGCCGGGACAGGACCTGCTGGTCCAGGCGATGAGCGGTGCGTTGTTCAGCGCCGGTCGTCCGGACGAGCCGCCGGTCGCCGCGCCGTACTTCCTTGCCGACGCGGTCACGGCGTACAGCGCCTTCGAGGGGGTGCTGGCCGCGTTGCTGCATCGCGAACGCACTGGCGAGGGGCAGTTCGTGCAGGTCAACATGCTGGACGCGGTGATCGCGCTGCAGATGCAGGAGTTGTCGGTGCACACGGTCGGCGGCATTCCACAGACGAGGTCCGACGAGGTGCACGCGCACAGCTACATCCGTGCGCCGTACGGCATCTTCACGACCGCCGACGGCTATCTCTCGCTGGCGTTCGCCAACTTGCCGGTGCTGGCCGAGGTGCTGGACGCACCGCAGCTGGCAGGGCTGGATGCGGAACGGGACGGCTTCACCCGGCGCGACGAGATCGCCGCGGCCGTGTCGAACGCGTTGCGGCGGGAGTCGACCGACCACTGGTTGCACAAGCTGCGCGAGCGCGGTGTCTGGTGTGGGCCGGTGCTGTCGTACGCCGACGTACGCTCGGATCCGCAGGTGCTGCACAACGGTTCGTTCGTCACGTACGAGCATCCGACCGAGGGCGCAGTGACGACGCCGGGGTTCCCGTATCGATTCAGCCGGACGCCCGCGGAGGTACGTCGGCCTGCACCGCTCGTCGGCGAGCACACCGATGAGCTGCTCGCCGAGCTGGGTCTGTCGTCGGAGCAGCGGCAGGCGTTGCTCCAGCAAGGCGCGGTGGTTTCGCCGTGACCGTGCAACTGCGCGGGCTGACCTGGGATCACCCCCGTGGCTACCGGCCGTTGGAGGCGTTCGACGAGTCCGGCGTAGAGGTGGTGTGGGATCGGCAGCCGTTGTCCGGGTTCGAGTCCACGCCGTTGGCTGAGCTGGCCGAGAAGTACGACCTGCTCGTGGTCGATCATCCCGGGCTCGGGGCGGCCGTCGAGGCGGGCGCGATCCTGCCGGTGGAGGACGTGTTCGCGGCGCGGGATCTGAAGGTGTGGCGGTCGCGGGCGGTCGAGCCGACGTGGGACAGCTATCGGTTGCACGGGTACGGATGGGCGCTACCGATCGATGCGGCGACGCAGACGTGTCTGTATCGGCTGGACGGGCTGACCACGCCGCCGGCGACTTGGTCCGACGTACTGGAGACGCCGGGCGTCGTACTGTGTGTCGCTGGGCCGCATGCCGGGTTGATGTTGCTCGGACTCGCCGGCGACCGGACTGGGGCTCGGTTGCTCGATCGGGATCGAGCGGTCGAGGCGATCCGGGTACTACGCGCGGTGTGGCAGCGGAGTGATCGGAGTCTGGCGGAGCTCGATCCGATCGGGATCCATGAGCTGCTTGCTGAGAGCAACGAGCTGGTGTGCTGTCCGCTGGTGTACAGCTATGCGTACTACGGTGCGGTCGGGGAGGACCGGCAGCCGCTGGCCTGGTCGGCAGCGCCGCGGTTGCGGCCGTCGGACCGACTGGCCAACAGCACGCTGGGTGGGACAGGACTGGCTGTGACTCCGCGGGCCTATCGACACGTCCTGGCGGTGACGAAGTACGTGCGTGGGTTGCTGGACGTCAGCACTCAGTTGGATGTCGTGTCGACGGTCGGCGGGCAGTCGGCGACCGCGGCCGTGTGGGCGTCCGACGTGGTGGACAAGGCGTGGAACGGGCACTACTCGGCCACGCTCGGCACGCTCACGACGTCGTACATCCGGCCACGGTTCGACGGGTGGATCGCGTTCCAGGACGAACTGTCGGAGCGGGTGCGGGAGCTGCTGGCCGACGCCAGTGATCCGGGGGCTGCGGTCGACCGGATAGAGGACGACTACCGGAGCGTGAGTCATGGATGACGGCCGGATCGCCTTCGAGCAGGACGGGTACGTCGGGCTGCTCACGCTCGACCGGCCGGCCAAGCTGAACGCGGCGACCCGTTCGATGAGCGCAGAACTGCTCGAGCTGATCCCGAAGATCGACGAGGACCCTTCGATTCGGGCAGTCGTCGTGACCGGTGCGGGCGACCGCGCCTTCTCCGTCGGCAGCGACATCGGCGAACTCGACCGGTACGACGGCCCCTGGCACTTCCGGAACCGCCGCGACTACTGCGACGCCTTGCGCGCTCTGCGTACGCCCGTGATCGCGGCGATCAACGGCTACGCGTACGGCGGTGGGCTCGAGCTGGCGCTGTCGTGCGACATCCGGCTGGCGTCGTCGTCGGCGAGCTGCGCCGCCGCCGAGATCAAGCTCGGATGGATCGGTGGTGGCGGCGTGACCGCATTGCTCGCGGCGTCGGTGCCGGCCAGCGATGCGGCGATGATGCTGCTGACCGGTGATCCGATCGACGCCGCGGAGGCCCTGCGGATCGGGCTGGTCAGCCAGGTGCTGCCGCCTTCCGAGGTGTTGCCTGCTGCCACCGAGTTGGCGCACCGGATCGCTGCCCGGCCACCGATCGCCGCACAGGCGGCCAAGGCGAACCTGCGGGCCGCGTGGTCGATGGGACTCGAACAGGCCATCCAGTACGAGCGTGAGCTGCAGGCCGTTGCTCTCGGCACCCGCGACGCAGCCGAAGGCCGTGCGGCCTTCGCGGAGCGTCGTACCGGCGACTTCGAAGGACGGTGAGCTGTGCCCGTTGAGATCGCACCGGGAATCCATCGGTTGGCGACGGACTACCCGCATGTGTGCGGGCTGCCGTTGTGGCTGCACGTGATCGACGCGGGCTCCGAGCTCGTGCTGCTCGACGCAGGGATCGCCTCCACCCCGGAGGTTGCGACTGCACCCGAGTTGGCTGAACTGGGGCTCGGGCTGGCCGACTTGACCCTTGTCGTCAACAGTCATGCGCATCCGGATCACATGGGTGGGAACGCCGTACTGAAGAGGGCGAGTGGTGCGCGGGTGGCCGCTCCGGCGGCGGAGGTGGGCTGGCTGGAGGACAACGAGCTGTTGCTGACCGAGCTGTGGGGCTCGGATCCGGCCGCCATGGACCTGTCGCCGGCCGAACGCTCGGACCTGCTCGAGATGCTCGACGAGCGCGTTCGGGTCGACGTACTGCTCCGCGACGGCGATTACCTTCCGCTCGATCGCTCACTGCGCGTCATGACGACGAGTGGCCACAGTCCTGGCCATATCGCCGTACTGGACGAGTCGTCGCGAACCTTGTTCTCCTTCGACGATGTGCAAGGCCGCGGTCAGCCCTACCTGGACAGCTCCACCTGGTTGGCTCCGCTCTACACCGACGTCGATCGGTACGTCGGCGGACTGAATCGCCTGCTGGAGTTGGACTTCGACGCCCTCGTTCCGTCGCATGGCGACGTGCTGGACTCGGATGCCGGTCGCAAACGCATCACCGAGAGCCTGGAGTGGGTGGCTGAGGTCGAAGCGTTGACCGTGAAACTCCTGCGGACGAAGGGTTCGCTCACGGTCCGTGAACTGGCGACAGTCATCGGCACCGACCTGGGCAACTACGGAGGCATCAACCTCCAGACGGTCCGGATGGCCCGCGCACACCTGGAACACCTGGCCCGGCAGGGCGACGTCGAACCCCGCTGGCACCACCGGCCCTGAGCCGCGCTCACTTTTGAGCCGCTGACGCGCTGCCGATTCGCAGCGGGTCGAACCGATTCGCGGATGACTCTCCGGCTGGAGCTGCGCCACTCCCCAAAACACGACAGCATCGAACAGGGGGGAACGGAAAGCGCTCTCCCACTGGGAGAGCGATGTTCACCGACGACGCAGGGAGTGTCGCGTGGCTCGAGCAGACGAAATCCTCAGCCCCGAAACGAAACAAACCATGGTGATCGATCAAGCGCGGCCGACCGACTCGGGACCCCCGGGCACCTCGACCGCCGGGAGATCCGCACCGCCCGCCGGCGGCCAGCAGCTGTCCTGGTGGGCGCGAGCTCGCCGGGACAAGGTTCTGCTGCTGATGGCGATCCCCGGTCTGGCCTTGATGCTCGCCTTCCACTATCTGCCGTTGCTCGGCAACCTGATCGCGTTCCAGGAATACCTGCCGTTCGTTCCGTTCGGACGCAGCGCCTGGGTCGGGCTGGACAACTTCGCGGTGATCTTCAACGGTGACGCGGAGTTCCTCAACGCCTTGAAGAACACGCTGCTGATCACGCTGGTCCAGGTGATCTTCGTCTTTCCGGCGCCGATCGCGCTGGCCCTGTTGCTGAACAGCCTGCTGTCGGAGCGGATCAAGCGCGTCGTGCAGTCGGTGCTGTACCTGCCGCACTTCCTGTCCTGGGTGATCGTGATCGCGATCTTCCAGCAGATCCTCGGCGGCAGCGGCCTGATCAACAACACGTTGCGGGCCCGAGGCATCGACACGATCGACTTCCTCGGCAATCCGGACAGCTTCATCGCGCTGCTCACCAGCCAGGTGATCTGGAAGGACTCGGGGTGGGGGACGATCCTGTTCCTGGCCGCGCTGACGCAGATCGATCAGGGGCTGTACGAGGCGGCCCGGGTCGACGGAGCGTCGCGCTTGCGGCAGTTGTGGCACATCACCGTGCCGGGGATCCGCGGGTTGATCATCCTGCTGCTGATCCTGCGACTCGGCGACTCGCTCACCGTCGGCTTCGAGCAGATCATCCTGCAGCAGAACCTGGTCGGCAGACCGGCCAGCGAAGTCCTCGACACCTACGTCTACAACAACGGCGTACTGGCCGGCCAATGGGGAGTCTCGGCCGCGGTGGGTCTGGTCAAGGGTCTGTTCGGCGTCGCCCTGGTGATCGGCGCCAACAAGGTCGCACACATCTTCGGCGAGGCGGGGGTGTACCAGAAAGCATGAGTACCCAGACGAATCTCATCCGGCCGCCCGGTACCCGGCGGTCGACGATCGACGAGGTGCCGACGATCCCGACCCGGGCACTCAAAGGCATCGTGCTGGTGCTGTGTTGCGCGGTGGTGATCATCCCCTTCATCGGAGTGATCTCGACCAGCATCGCCAGCCAGGCGCATGTCACCAACTCCGGCGGCTTCGTGCTCTGGCCGGACGGCATCAACTGGGGCTCCTACCGGGCGATCTTCAACGGCGGTGTGGTGCAACGGGCACTGCTGGTCAGCTTCGTGATCACCCTCGGGGGCACCCTGGTCAGTCTCGCCGGATCCACCATGCTGGCGTACGCGCTCAGCCGGCCCGGCTCGTTCGGGCAGCGGCCGATCCTGATGATCGTGCTGTTCAGCATCCTGTTCAGCCCGGGGATGATCCCGAACTACCTGGTGGTGAAGGAGTTCGGCCTGCTCGACTCGCTGCTGGCGCTGGTCCTGCCGACCGCGATCAACGGCTTCAACGTGATCGTGCTCCGTTCGTTCTTCATGAGTATCCCGGCGTCGGTGATCGACTCGGCCCGGGTCGACGGTGCCGGCGACTTCCGGATCTTCTGGTCGATCGTCCTCCCGCTGTCGCGGGCAGTCCTCGCGGTGATCGGCCTGTTCTACGCGGTCGGCTACTGGAACGCGTTCTTCAACGCGATGCTCTACATCAACGACACGGCCAAGTGGCCGCTGCAGCTGGTACTGCGGACCTACGTCATCAACAACACCGAGCTCAGCAGTGGCGATCTCGGTGGAGCATCGGCCGACCAGCTTCCGCCACAGGAGTCGATCCAGATGGCGATCCTGGTGGTCTCCCTGGTTCCGATCCTGATCGTCTATCCGTTCCTCCAGCGGCACTTCACCAAGGGCATGCTGACCGGGGCGGTGAAGGGATGACCATGAGCAGCAAACGGATCAGCAGACGAACGCTGCTCGGTGGATCGCTGGCCGCGGCCGCCACTGCCGGAGGCCTCAGCGGTTGTGCCACGGTGACGCGATCGACCGACATCGCGGCCTTGAACAAGCCGGTCGCGTTGCCGACGTACAAGCCGTTCGACGGACCGAAGCCGGACCTGCCCCGGAGCCATCCGTTGATGCCGGACTGCTTCTACCAGTTCCCGGCCGATCCGACCCGGGTCACCGAGGGCGCGCCCGCAGACGGCGAAGGCATCTCCGGCAGCGTGCCGACGTCGAACCCGATTCCGCCGACCGCCGATCGCAATCCGTACTGGCAGGAGCTGAACCGCAGGATCGGTTCACCGCTGGACCTGACCATCACTTCGGCCACCGGCTCCGACTACACCAACAAGTTCGCGACCTCCGTGGCAGGAGACACGCTGGGTGATCTGTTCAACGTCGACGGCAAGTTCTCCTACCTGCCACAGTTCCTCGAGGCTCGGGCCCAGGACCTGACCGAATACCTGTCCGGTGACGCGATCCTGGAGTACCCGTTCCTGGCCAACCTGTCGGCCGACTCGTGGCGTGGGTGCGTGTTCTCGGGCGGCATCCGGGCGGTCCCCATCCAGCGCGGCGTGATGTCGTCCAACCTGCTGCTGGCCCGCCAGGACCTGCTCGACCAGCTCGGTGTCGAGCTCGGCTCGCCCACCGTGGACGAGTTGAACAAGGTTGCCAAGGCGGTGACGGACGGGAAGAAGAACCGCTGGGCGTTCGCGACCCCACCCGCGGCGGCGCTGAGCGCGATGCTGGGGCTGCCGAACGGCTGGGAGGTTCGTGATGGCCGCCTGGTGCACAGCCGGGAGCTCCCGGAGCAGAAGGAGATGCTCGCGATCTCCACGAAGATGCAGGCCGACGGGCTGATCCATCCCGACGGGGTGGCGAAGAACAACCAGAAGGTCTGGTTCAGTCAGGGCTCGGCGGTGATGACGCAGGACACCTACTCGTCCATCCAGAGCTTCTACCGCCGCGCCGTCGCGAAGAACTTCGCCATCGCGCTGCCGGTCGTGCGTGACAGCGCCGGGAAGGTCGGGCGGTTCCTGCTGGGGTCGCCGAACAACTCGATCGCGGCGATGCGGCCCAGCTCGCCGGAGCGGACCAAGATGCTGTTGCGGGTGCTGAACTGGATGGCCGCGCCGTTCGGGACCGAGGAGTATCTGTTCCGCAAGTTCGGCCTGCCCGGGCGGCACTACACGCTGAAGGGCACCGACCCGGTCCTGACCGAGGCCGGCAGCAGTGAGGTCTGCCTGGGCGAGTTCCCGATCCAATACCTGTCCGACGGTGGATATCCGGTCTACTTCCCGGGCCACCCCGAGGCGGTCGACGTTGCCTACGGCCACCTCAAGACGATCCTGCCCACGGCGATCCTGCAGCCGACGTACGGGCTCTACTCACCGACCGACTCGACCAAGGGCAAGGTCGCCGACAAGGACTTCGAGGCGCTCACCAAGGAGATCCAGCTCGGCCGCTCCGATCTCTCGGACTGGGACAAGGCCGTCGCCAACTGGCGCAAGTCAAGCGGCGACGCGATCCGCCACGAGTACGAACAAGCAATGTCCATCCAGGGCCGCAAGTAACGACCAGCCGCACGCACCGCCCGCGGGGCGGTGCGTGCGGCCTTCTCTCACTGACAGCGGAGGGTGTCCAGGTCGGGTGCCTGGCCCATCGCGTGGTTGCCCGCGTCGTTCGGGTGGAGGCCGTCGCCGCCGTCGTACGCGGCTTGGAGGCGACTGGGATCGGCGGGATCCCGGGTGGCGGCGTCGAAGTCGACCACGCCGTCGAACTCGCCGCTCGTACGGATGAAGGTGTTCACAGCCTGCCGCGCAGCCTCCTTCTCAGGCGAGTACACGAACGAACCGCCAACGGGCGTGAGCGTCCCACCGACGATGCACCGCCCACTGGCGTGAACCCGTGCGATCAGCTGCCGATACCCATCGATCAACTCGTCAGCAGTGGCACCCGCATAGATGTCGTTGATCCCTTCCAGCAACAACACCGTGCGTACGCCGGGCTTCGTCAGCACGTCCTTGTCGAGCCGCGCCAACGCACTCGCCCCGGCACTGCCCGCCTTCGCGATCCCACCGAGCACGCGGTTCCCCGAGATGCCCTCGTTGGAGATCCCCAGCTGCCGGTGCTCCGGCAGTCGCCCGTACCGATCCGCCAGCACGTCCGGCCACCGGCGGTTCGTGTCGATCGTCGTACCGACCGACGACGTGATCGAATCGCCCAGTGTCGCCACCGTCTCCACCTGCTGCGGCGCCGTCACGATCGCCGCGTTGACGAAGTACCACGCCGACGACTCGGTCTGGTACGTCGTCGCCGACTCGTCCGCCGCGTGATCACCGGAGGTCGACTTGTAGCTGTGCTGCATGGCCCGGTTGTGCGCGGTGATCACACCCGTCGTACCGACCACATGCAGACTCACGGTCAGACTCGTCCGCGCCGGCACCGGTCCCGCCAGCGGATCACTGATCGCCATCGCCCCCGGCGGAATCGTCACCGATGTCTTCCCGCCGAACCTCAACCGCCGGCTCGACCCCGGTACGACGCTCGCCCCGGCCTCGTGCCGCCCGACGTACACCGAGTCCGTCACCAATGGCTGATCGCCGTGCGCGTTCGACACCCGGATCCGCAGATCCTTCCCGCCGACGCTCGTCCGCACGACGTTCCGCACCGTGACGTCGTTCAGCGTCCCACCGGCGATGTCGTCACTCGCACCCCATGTCGTCACCACCTCCGTCCCACCCGGGCCCGGGCCATCGTCAGGAGTCGCGGCCGCCACCAGACCCGCCGCACCCACCGCCGTCACCAGCAAACTCGCGCCCATCCGGCGCCACGAAAGAGAAGTCATCTCCCGAGTCAAGCCTGAATAGACATGCTGTGCAATCGTTTGCGTGGCGACGAGCGCCGGACGGTCGCAACCGGCGGCCGAACGGTTCCGGTCGTCAGGGACAATGGGTGGTGATGACGCTGACTGAGCAACTGCCGGGGACGACCGAGCCTGACGACCTGTACGACGCGTTCGCGCGGTGGGTGGGGGAGCAGGGGATCTCGTTGTACCCGGCGCAGGAAGAGGCGTTGATCGAGGTGATGACGGGATCGAACGTGATCCTGTCGACCCCGACCGGGTCGGGCAAGAGTCTGGTCGCCACGGGCGCGCACTTCGCGGCGTTGGCGGACGGTCGGCGGACCTTCTACACGGCGCCGATCAAGGCTCTGGTGTCGGAGAAGTTCTTCGCGCTCTGCGACGTGTTCGGCGCCGACAAGGTCGGCATGCTGACCGGAGACGCATCGGTGAATGCCGGGGCGCCGATCATCTGCTGCACCGCCGAGGTGCTGGCGAACGTCTCGCTGCGCGAGGGCTCGGCCGCGGACGTCGGCCAGGTCGTGATGGACGAGTTCCACTTCTACTCCGAGCCGGACCGCGGCTGGGCCTGGCAGGTGCCGCTGCTGGAACTGCCCGACGCCCAGTTCATCCTGATGTCGGCGACCCTCGGCGACGTCGAGCGGTTCAAGATCGACCTGTCCCGCCGTACCGGCCGCCCGACCGCGATCGTGTCCTCGGCCGAGCGTCCGGTCCCGCTGATCTACAAGTACGTCACCACCGCGTTGCACGAGACGCTCGAGGAACTCCTCACCACCCACCAGGCGCCGGTGTACGTCGTCCATTTCACCCAGGCCGCCGCGCTGGAACGTGCCCAGGCACTGATGAGCATCAACGTCTCCTCGAAGGAGGAGAAGGAGAAGATCAACGAGCTGATCGGGAACTTCCGGTTCAGCAAGGGCTTCGGCCGGACGCTGCAGCGGCTGGTGAAGCACGGCATCGGCGTCCACCACGCCGGCATGCTGCCGAAGTACCGCCGTCTGGTCGAGCAGCTCGCCCAGGCCGGTCTGCTCAAGGTCATCTGCGGCACCGACACCCTCGGCGTCGGCATCAACGTCCCGATCCGGACCGTCGTACTCACCGCCCTGAGCAAGTACGACGGACGCCGGCAGCGGATCCTGAAGGCGCGCGAGTTCCACCAGATCGCGGGTCGCGCCGGCCGGGCCGGCTACGACACGTCGGGCACAGTCGTCGTCCAGGCGCCGGATCACGTGGTGGAGAACGTGAAGGCGCTGGCCAAGGCCGGCGACGACCCGAAGAAGCAGCGCAAGGTGCAGCGGAAGAAGCCGCCGGAGGGTTTCGTCACCTGGGGCGAGGACACCTTCGACCGGCTGGTTGCGGCCGAGCCCGAGGCGCTGCAGTCCCGGATGCGGGTCAGCCACGCGATGCTGCTGAACGTGATCGCCCGCGACGGCAACGCGTTCGAGAGCATGCGGCACCTGCTCCGCGACAACCACGAGGACTCGAAGATCCAGGTCCGGTTGATCCGCCGCGCGATCCAGATCTACCGCACGCTGCTCACCGCCGGTGTGGTCGAGCGGCTGGACGAACCCGACGAGAACGGCCGCACGCTGCGCCTGACCGTGGACCTGCAGAAGGACTTCAGCCTGAACCAGCCGCTGTCGACCTTCGCACTGGCCGCGCTGGATCTGCTCGACCCGGAGGATCCGTCGTACGCGCTGGACGTGGTGTCGGTGGTCGAGGCGACGCTGGAGGACCCGCGGGCAGTGCTCTGGGCGCAGGAGCACCACGCCCGCGGCGAGGCCGTGAACGCGATGAAGGCCGAGGGCATCGAGTACGACGAGCGGATGGAACTGCTCGAGGACGTGACCTGGCCGAAGCCGCTCAACGAGTTGCTCGAGGCAACGTTCGAGATGTACCGGCAGACGCACCCGTGGATCGCTGACTCCGGTCTGTCGCCGAAGTCGGTGGTCCGGGACATGTTCGAGCGGGCGATGACGTTCGGCGAGTTCATCGGGTTCTACGGGCTGGCGCGGTCGGAGGGCGTCGTACTGCGGTATCTGAGCGACGCGTACAAGGCGCTGCGGCAGACGGTGCCGCCGGACAAGGTGAACGAGGACCTCACCGACCTGATCGAGTGGCTCGGCGAAGTGGTCCGGCAGACCGACTCCAGCCTGCTCGACGAGTGGGAGGAGCTGACCAACCCGACCACCGAGGAGGTGACGGAGGTGGTCCCCGCCGGGCCGCGCCGGATCACCTTGAACACCAGGGCTTTCCGGGTCCTGGTCCGCAACGCCATGTTCCGCCGCGTCGAGCTGGTCGCCCTGCACCGGTGGGCCGAGCTCGGCCAGCTCGACTCCGAGTCGGGCTGGGACGCCGGCCGCTGGGCCGAGGCAGGTACGGCGTACTACGCGGAGCACGAGGTGGTGGGCACCGGCCCGGCGGCCCGTGGTCCTGCGCTGTTCATGATCGAGGAGCACCCGGGCTACTGGGAGGTCCAGCAGATCATCGACGACCCCGAGGGCGACCACGACTGGCGCATCACCGCCAGCGTCGACCTCGCCGCCTCCGACGAAGCCGAGGACCTGGTCCTGGAAATGGCGTCGTTCAAGCCGCTGTAGTCACCGGGGTCTCGAGGGTTCGGACTTCGCGGACGAACATCGGGACGGCGGACACGGCGATGCCGATGGATCCGACGGCGACGGCCGCGGTGGTGCCGAAGGTGCTGCCGAGTACGCCGCCGAGCGCGGCGCCGATCGGGAGGACGCCGAAGGTGAAGGTGCGGTACGCGCCGTTGCTGCGGGCCAGTGCGGTGCGGGGGATGAGTAGTTGGCGGATCGTCACGGACAGGACGTTGGCGCTGCCGAGGCCGATGCCGGACAGGAACTGCAGTACGCCGAGGAGGACGCCGTACTGGATGCCTCGGCCTGGGAGGAACGCCAGCAGGAGCGGCAGACCGGTCGACAGGATGAGTGAGGCACCGAAGGCTCGGCCGTAGCCGAGGCGTTTGGCCAGACGGAGACCGAGCATGGCGCCGACGAAGGCGCCGGCCCCGCCGGCACTGAGGGCGATGCCGTAGCCGCCCGCGGACAGGCCGCGTTCCTTGACCGCGAGGACGACGAGATTGACGACCAGGATCTGCGCGGACGCGTTGTAGAGCGCGGCGTGGGCGGTCAGCGAGCGCAGGAACGGGCTGACCTTGATTTGTCGAACGCCTTCCCACAGACCTGGTCGATCGTCAGTGGTGTGCGGTGCGGCCTCCGGTCGTCGCGCCGATCCGACGCCCACGGCGCTGGCCAGGTAGGAGACGGCGTCGACGAGGAGGGCGACGGCTGGTCCGAGCACCTGGACCAGGATTCCGGACAGGCCCGGGCCGCCGACCTGTGCGGCGGTGGACGAGCCCTGGAGCGCGCGGTTGGCGGACGGTAGGTCGGCCTCGGGGACGAAGTCCGGGAGATAGGCGAATGACGCGATGTCGAACACCACACTCGCCGCCCCGACCAGGAAGGCGACCGCGACCAGCAGCGGCAGGCTGAGCTGGTCCATCGCCCAGGCGAGCGGGATCACCATCAGCGCCGCCGCGCGGATGATGTCGGCGGCGATCATCACCCCGCGCTTGCGCCGCCCTTCGAGCCAGTGCCCGGTGAGCAGTGGCAGCGCCGCGCTGGGCAGGTAGGTCGCCGTCGCGATGGCGCTCACGCCTGCCGCTCCCGCGTCGAGGGTCAGCGCAGCGGTCAGCGGAAGCGCGACCGCGGTCACGTGTGTGCCGACCGCGGAGACCGTCTGTCCCGCCCAGAAACGCTTGAAGTCGCCGTCCACCGTTACCAGTACCTCCGCCTCATCCAGTAACTTCGTTACCGGATCATGCCCCATGGCCGGTAACGTGGCAACTGTGATTCAGCCCGGCGAGCGCACCCCTGCCCCTGAGCCGCTGACGCTTGTGCAGGACCTGGTGAACACCGTCGACCTGGAGATGGAGCAGGACGCGCTGACGAAACCCGCGGACCTGCGCGCGTTCTGCGCCGATCACGGCCTGCCCGGTCTCCAGTTCGATCGGGCTGACCTCGCGGAAGTGCTGATCCTGCGTGAGGCGGTGCGGGATGTCTGCCAGGCGCACGCCGGCATCGACGTACCGGCGGAATCCCTCACCGTGCTCGATCGGCTGCTCGCCGGCGCACCGCTGACGCTGGCGCTGTCAGCCGACGGAGGAGCGACGGTCCGTCCGGCAGACGGCCTGACCGGCGTTCAGGCGCTGGTCTCCCGTCTCGCGGCGGACATTGCCACCTCGGTTGCTGTCGGCAACTGGCCGCGGCTCAAGGCGTGCGCCGCCGACACCTGCCGCTGGGTGTACTACGACCGCAGCCCCGCCGGTCGCAGCCGCTGGTGCACGATGTCCCTCTGCGGCTCCCGCAACAAGATGCGCAACTACCGCGCCCGCGCCTGACCCGGCACCCGCCGCGATCCGGTCGAGCTTGTTGTCTGGATCCATGGACCGCTCAACGTCGTGGTCGCCAGCCGGACGGAGCCGCCGACACGCCGAGCGAACAGGCAGTGATGCGCTCCCACTGCCCGGTTATGTCGCCGTAGCGCACTCGTATGCCGCCAGCGATGACATAACCCGCCAGTGGATCATCAGACGCGGCCTTCCCGGATCACCAGACGTGGGCTCCCCAGCACACCCGGCAGCCTCCCCAATCCATCAACATCTCGATCTGGGGAGCCGAACAGTCCGGAACGGGGTAGGTGCCCTCCCCGAACGGCACCCCACGGGAGTGGGCCGGTCAGAATCCCAGCAACCTGCCGCCGCGTCCGGGTGTGGCGGCATAACGACCACTGTCATCCGCCAGCAGGCACAGATCGCGCGACCGGTGCCCTCGGCAACGAACTGTGGTTGTCCACGGATTCAGGCTTAGCCTTCCCGAGAGGCCAGGCTAGGGCCAGGTGACGTCAACCTCGGTGGGGGCCTCGTAATCGAGGCCCGGTACGTCGAAGCCGTACAGGCGCCGTACCTCCGCGAGGAACCAGGCGGTGTCGGCGACGTCCGCGATGTTGTCCTGCGTCGCGGACTCCCACTGCGCGCGAACGGCCGCCTGCACGTCGTCGGCCAGCTCCCAGCGGTCGAGACGAATGCGGCCCTCGTCGTCGAGATCCAGCGGTGTCTCGCCGGTCAGCTGATCCCACAGGGCGACCGACTGCTGCACGGGAGTCTGCAGACCATCGCCGAGCACCTTGTGCAGCAGGCTGACGTACAGACCGATGCCCGGGATCGCCGACGACGCCTGGGTCACCGCGGCACCGTTCACCGACGTCATCGCCTTGACGCCGTCCTTGGCGAGTGTGACCGCGGTCTGCTCCAGGTCAGCCTTTGCGGCGCCGATGGAACCCTGCCGGTAGATCGGCCCGGTCAGCTCGGACCCGATGTAGGTGAGCGCGACCGTGGTGAAGCCGGGCTTCAGCAGCCCACGCTCGTCGAGCGCCGAGATCCAGCGAGCCCAGTCCTCGCCGCCCATCACCTTCACCGTCTGGGCGATCTCGTCCTCGGTCGCGACCTCGATCCCGACCTGCTGCAGAACCGGCTGCCCGTCCTCGTAGGCCAGGCTCTTGGTGGTGTGCGGTGCGCCGATCGCCTTGATCGCCGACTGGAACGTCTCCTCGGTCCGCGGATCGACCCGGCGCGGCGCGGCGACGCTGTAGATCAGGTGGTCGACCCCGCCGAACCGCTCGGCGATCAGCCCGAGCACCTCGTCCTTGGTGGTGTCCGCGAACGCATCGGCGTTGATGAAGCGGAAGTCTCGACCGAACTCGGCCGCGAGCACAGCCGTCTCGGCTGTGCGGTACCAACCCGCGGTCGCCGTACGCCGAGCCGTCGGTGCCTTCTCGAAGGACACACCAATCCCGTCGATCCCATACCGCGCGAGACCCGCGATGGTCGTGGCCAGGCCGTAGCCGGAACTGGAGCCGATGACGAGCGCGGTACGGCGCTCTGGTGCACGGCGCTCGACTTGGCCGGCCAGGTCCCGGACTACCCGGGCACAGCCGGCCGGATGCGAGTCCAGGAACAGGAATCCACGGCCCAGGGGCTTGATCACGCGCTCACTCATGCCAGGACCCTAACCCGGCCCACAGCGTCGACGGGGCAGAGTGCCACAAGAGTGCGCAGGAAAGTCCGGTTCAGTTCCAGTACAGTTCCGCGTCGTCGGGCTCGACTGTGACGTCGGCGCCGAGGCGGCGGAGGTTGCCCGCGAAGTCCGTGTAGCCGCGGTGAACGTGGTGAGCGGCGGAGACCAGCGTCTCGCCCTCGGCCGCGAGCCCGGCCAGCACGAGCGCGGCGCCGGCCCGGATGTCGCTCGCCACGACGGGAGCCCCCGACAGCCGCGGTACGCCGCGGACCACGGCGTGGTGTCCGTCGGTCTGGATCTGTGCACCCAAGCGGGTCAGCTCCTGCGCGAAGGTGAACCGGCCCTCGAACAGGTTCTCCGTCACCATCGCCGCGCCGTCGCTCAGCGCGTTGAGCGCGATCACGAAGGCCTGCAGGTCGGTCGCGAAGCCCGGGTACGGCAGCGTCACCACGTCCACCGGCTTCGGCCGGTCGTCCATCCGGACCCGGAAGCCCGGGTTCAGCACCGTGATCTCGGCGCCGGCCTTGTGGAGCTTGTCCAGCGGCAGCTCGAGATGGTGGGCGTGTCCGTTGGTGATCGTCACGTCACCCTTGGTGATCGCGGCCGCGAACGCCCAGCTCCCGGACACGATCCGGTCCGCGACGACGGTGTGGTCGACCGGGTTGAGCGGACCGGCCACACCGCTCACCTCGATCCGCGGTGTGCCGGCGCCGTCGATCTGGGCCCCCATCGCGACCAGCATCGCGGCGATGTCCTGGATCTCCGGCTCCCGGGCCGCGTTCTCGATCACCGTGATGCCCTTGGCCAGCACCGCGGCCATCATGATCGTCTCGGTCGCGCCGACGCTGGGGAAGTCCAGCCAGACCTCGGTGCCGTGCAGGCCCTGCGGTGCTTCGGCGATCACGAAACCGTGCTCGATGTGCACCTTCGCGCCCATCGCCTCCAGGCCGGCGACGTGCATGTTCAGTCCGCGCGAACCGATGTTGTCGCCACCCGGCAGCGCCACCTCCGCCTTGCCGCAGCGGGCCAGCAGCGGTCCGAGGACCGAGATCGACGCCCGCAGCTTGCGCACCAGCTCGTAGTCGCACTGGTACCGGACCTCATGCGGTACGGCGATCGTCGCCAGCTGCGCGTCCGCGTCGACCGTGACCTCGCAGCCGAGCGTCTCCAGCAACTGGGCCATGAAGGCCACGTCCAGGATGCCCGGTACCTGCCGCAGCGTCGTCGTACCTTCTGCCAGCAGGGCGGCCGCCATCAGCTTGAGCACACTGTTCTTCGCTCCAGCGACCTGCACGGCTCCCTCGAGCCGTGCCTCACCCGCGATCCGAAACCGTTCCACCCGCCGACTGTAGCGAACCGGTGTCCCCGGACATGCGTAGAGTCCTTCCATGGCTGTGAACTTGACGCGGATCTACACCCGGACCGGTGATGCCGGTGAGACCCGCCTGGGCGACAACTCGACGACCTCGAAGACCGATCCGCGGCTGGCGGCGTACGGCGAGGTGGACGAGGCGAACTCCGCCATCGGCGTGGCCATCGCGGCCGGTCACCTGAACAGCACACTGGTCGTGCTGCTGACCAGAGTCCAGAACGACCTGTTCGACGTCGGCGCCGACCTGTGCAACCCGATCACGCCGAACCCGGAGTACCCGCCGCTGCGGATCACCCAGGAGTACGTCGACCGCCTGGAAGGCTGGTGCGACGAGTACAACAACCGCCTCACCAAGCTCCGCTCGTTCATCCTCCCCGGAGGTACGCCGGGCGCCGCGTACCTGAACGTCGCCCGCACTGTGGTCCGCCGGGCCGAACGCGCCGGTTGGGTCGCGGTCGAAGCCCACGGACCGTCGGTCAACCTGCTCGCCCTGCAGTACCTGAACCGTCTCTCCGACCTGCTGTTCATCCTCGGCCGCGTAGCGAACCTGTCCTCCGGCGGCGACGTCCTGTGGGTCCCCGGTGGCGAACGCAAGTCCTGAGACTTACCCCAGCTGCCAGTTGAGCGGCATCCGCAGCAGACCGGCGGGTGGCAGGCCCAGAGCGCTGTAGAGACTGGTGGTCAGCCCGTCGAGAGTCAGCGGTTGCGCGGTCACAGCGAGGTCGTCCGTCGTTGTCGGCGGGCGCAGTCGTTCCAGCAGGTTGCGATGCGGGACGGTCGCCAGGGCGACCTCGTCGCGGTCCAGACCGGCTCGATCGCAGGCCAGAGTGAGCGCGTGCTGGAAGCCACCGAGCTCGTCGACCAGTTTGCGGTCGTGAGCGTCGGCGCCGGTCCAGACCCGACCCCGAGCCAGGGACTCCAACTGCTCCTCGGGGAGCCCACGGTCCAGGGCGGCCTTGGCGACGAAGTCCTTGTAGATGCGGTCGAGCGTCTCCTCCAACCGGGCCCACTGCTCGTCGGTGAACTCCTCCTGCGCCGAGTACATCCGCGCGTTCTCACCCTCCGACACGGCCTCCTGCGTGATCCCGATCCGGCCCAGCGCGTCCCGTACGACGCCTTTGCCGGTCAGTACGCCGATCGATCCGGTGATCGTGCCAGGTTGCGCGACGATCACGTCGGCCGGCATCGCGACGAAGTACCCGCCGGACGCGGCCACCGTGCCCATCGAGGCGATCACGGGCTTCCCGGTGGAGCGCAGCCGCAGTACCTCGTTGCGGATCGCGTCCGACGCGACGTACGAGCCGCCCGGGCTGTCGACCCGCAGGATGACGGCCCTCACCTTGTCCTCTTCCGCCACGGCACGCAGCGCGGCGCCGACCGTGTCGGAGCCGGAGCTGGGACCGCCGAGCGGGCTGCCGGAGTTGCGGCCGACGTTGATGCCGCCGGAGACGCGGACGACAGCGACCATCGGCTTCTGCGGCCAGGGGAGGACCTTGCGGAGCTCCTCCAGCGTGCGGGGGCCGCGGCGGATGTACCGCTCGGCGAGCAGTCTGGTGGTTTCGCCGAGACTCTTCTCCAGGGCGTCGTACACGTCGGACCGGTAGCCGAGGCGGTCCACCAGTCCGGCGTCCAGCCCGGCCTGTCCGGACAGCGGTGCGGTGTTCACGAGTTCCCGCACTCGAGCCGTGTCCAGCCGTCGTCGTACGGCGATGCCCTCGACGATCTGCTCGAACGCGGACTCGGCCAGCCGGGACGCCATCTCCCGCGCCGGAGCGGTCATCTCCTTCTCGGTGAAGGTGTCGGCGGCGGTCTTGTACTCACGCCGCTTGCCGAACTGCGGGATCACTCCGGCCTTGTCCAGCGCCCCGCGGACGAAGACCGCCTGCACAGACACGCCGGTGATGCCGAGCTCACCGGACGGCTGCACCCAGATCTCGTCGAACGCGGTCGCCAGGTAATACGGGACCGTACCGCCGCCGACCTCGCCGAACGACTCCGTCCAGGCGAGAGCGGTCTTGCCCGACGTCCGGAAGTCGGCGACCGCCTCGCGCAGGTCCTGCACCTGGGCGAGCGACAACCGATGCCCGCCCAGGTGCGCGACCAGGCCGACGACTTCGTCGTCTCGCGCGCCCTTCCGCAGCGCCGCCACCAGCTCACGCAGTGTCGGCAGATGCCGAGCGCGGAACGCGGCCACCGGCGAAGCAGGCGGCGTCTCGAGTACACCCCGGGTCAGATCCAGCTCCAGCAGAATCCCCATACCCCGACACTAGACGCCGCCCGCAACCCCCTACTTCACTCGCCGACGAGTTGCGGACCCGCGTCGCCGGTCAGCAGGAAGTTCGCCGTACCGCCGGAGGTGGCCGGCGCGCTGCACCACCTTCCGTCATTGCATCGTGGCGAGGGGTACAAGCCGGTCAGCGGACCGCGGGCGAAGGGGGCTTCGGATTCTGGTCGGTCCAGCCGGACTCGAGGACGACGGTGGAGCCGCCCTTCAGGCCCTCGATCGTCGAGCTGAGCAGCCGGCCGGTCGTGGTGTCGATGATGTAGGCGCTGCGGCCGCGCACCGGTGTCGTGGCGGAGCCGCTGGGGATTGCCTTCGGGAGGTCGATGGTGATCTCGGTGCCGACGCGGCCGATCGGGTCCTTGGCCCCGGTTCGGATGCGGGTCCCGGGCAGGGCGGCCAGCACGCGGAGGGCGGCGCCGCGCAGCTTCGGCGGCGACGGGGTTTCGAACAGCAGTTGGCCGGCGGCGGCGAACACGGCGTAGTCACGCTCGGAGGCCGTCGATTGCGGGCCGGCCGCCGTGATGAGGTACGCGCGCAAGAGCGCCGGGTCGGTGGGCAGCGCCGCGATCTGCTGGGCGCTGAGTGGCTTGGTTCCGGTCAGGAAGTAGCCCTGGGGAACGTCCCGGAACGACATTTCGTGGATGACCGGCGCCATGGCGCGGCTGGTCAGCGGGTCGCTGTTCCCCGGCACCTGCCAGGTCGTCGGTGATCCTTGCGCGCGCCACTTGGCCACGTCGGTCGCCGTCGCCGGGCCGTACCCGAGCCCCGCCCAGCCGAACCACGACTCGACCCCGGGCTTCATCGGCATCCAGCTCTCGATGATCGACCGCCCCTGCACCGTGTACCTCGGCTGACCGACCCGGACGGTCGGCCCGACCTGCAGGCTGCGCACCCGGAAGAACTTCCCGGACAGCTTCTCGTTCTTCTCCTGCTCCACCGCGGCCGCGATCAGCACCTGACTGGCGGTCGTCAGCCGTGGGGTCGTCGGAGTCACTGTCGACGGCGCCACCCCTATGTCACTCCCGCCCCCGGTGCCACGCACCAACGGGACACCGAGCCCGACGACGGCAACCACTGCTGTCGCGGCAGTCACCGCGGTCCCTACCCAGCCGGCCCGCGCAACCACCGACCACCGCCTGGGTCTGCGCTGCTCGCGGATCAGGCCTTCGAGCTGCTGTCGTGCGGCGGCGGTGGCTTCCGGGGACGGCGCATCAGCCGAGGGGAACGCCTTGCGGATCGACTCGAGTTCCTTCATCAGGCGTCACCTGCCGTGGGGTTGTGGCCGAGTGAGTCCCGGACGATGCGGCGGGCCCGGGACAGGCGTGAGCAGACCGTGCCGTACGCGATCCCGAGCGCCGCGGCCACCTCGTGGTACGTGAGCTGGCCCAAGGCGACGAGCAGCAGCACCTCGCGGTCCTTGGCCGAGACCTTCGCCAGCGCGGCGGCCAGTTCGCGCCGCGTGGCTTGGGCGGTGACCTGCGCGGCGATCCGCTCCTCGGCTCCTGTCACCGGAAGCGGCGGTGGGAGTTTCGCCAGCGCCCGCCACGCGCGGAGCTCGTCCCGCCGATGCCGGCGGATCAGGTTGGTCGCGATGCCGTACAACCACGCCCGCACCACCCCGCTGCCACGGTCGAACCGGTCCCGCTGCCGGAACGCGATCAGGAACGTCTCCGCTGCCAGGTCGTCCGCGACATCGGGACCGAGCCGGCGGGCGACGTACCCGTGCACCTGCGGGAAGTACTTGTCGAAGATCAGCGTGAACCGGTCCGGCTCCAGCACCGACGCCTCCAGCAGCCGCCCGTCCTCGTCCGCTTCGGCGGGCACGACGGCAGCCGGCAGCCGACTGGGGAACGCAAGGGTGGCCAGGGCCACGTCGGGCGTCATCGAACTCCTCGCGTCTGGCGGCTTTCCGGTCGGCTCACCCACTTCTTGCCCGATGTCCCCAGACCCCTTCTCGCGACCCCGCCCTCGATCTCCTGACCCCCCGCGGATAGACGCGCGAGAGCGCTCTCCGGAGGACACGCAGACGGGAGAAAAGTCAGTGGGTGTCGAGCAGCCCGCGGGCGGCGGCCTCGTCGTTCGGCCACACGTAGACGGTCCAGCCGTCCTTGGTCCGGGCCGCGGTCGCCTTGATGCCGAAGTCCTTCAGCATGGAGACCTTGACCCGCGCCTCGTTGTAGGTCCGCACGGTCCGGACGTCGATCAGCAGCCCGAACGCGTCCCGCTCGGCGGGACGAGAGTCGACCCGCCGAACGAGCGACCCGCCCTTGGCCTTCGAGAAAGCCCAGCGGCAAAGCAGTACCATCAGCCCGGCCAGGGCGATGGCCACGACCGGAAAGACGAAGTACTCCTCACCGAACACGGACACCATTGTCTCGCGAAATAAAAGGTCGCGAGGTCTTGGCAACCTTCCGTGTCCCCAGGGAGTCTTTACGATCACAAGCTGGACACGCTGCCACGCGGCCGATGACTCGGGGGCCGCCGGAAGAGCGGAGGGCACGGACATGCTCGCACCGACCCCGAACAACGTCGTACAACTGACCGGCATCCTGGACGTCCGCACCGTCGGCGACGTCCGTCAGACCCTGAACACCGTCATCGACACCTCGGTGGGCGACGTCATCGTCGACCTCGAACGGGTGGACGCGGTCGACGCCACCGGTCTCGGCCTGCTCGTCGCCACCCACCGCCGGACGCAGTCGCTCGGGCGGCAGTTGGTCCTGTGGCACCCGATGCCCTCGGTCATCCGGATCCTCGCCGTCACCCGGCTGCACCGCGTCCTGCGGGTCGAGCGGAGTCCGCTCCCCATCGGCGCGTGAATGTGACCTAACCCCCTGGTGACACCGGTCACGAGGTCGCGACTCACCAGGGAACAGAGTCCTACTCTCGGGTACATGGCGACCGAGAAGGATCGACCGTGGGTGATGCGGACGTACGCGGGCCACTCGTCCGCTGCTGAGTCGAACGCGTTGTTCCGGCGGAACCTGGCCAAGGGCCAGACCGGTCTGTCGGTCGCGTTCGACCTCCCGACCCAGACCGGGTACGACGCGGATCATCCGCTGGCCAAGGGTGAGGTCGGCAAGGTCGGCGTACCGATCGCGCACCTGGGCGACGTACGGGCGTTGTTCGACCAGATCCCGCTCGCGCAGATGAACACCTCGATGACGATCAACGCGCCGGCGATGTGGTTGCTCGCGCTGTACCAGGTCGCTGCCCAGGAGCAGGGCGCGCTGCCCGATGAGCTGACCGGGACGACGCAGAACGACATCGTCAAGGAGTACCTGTCCCGTGGCACGTACGCGTTCCCGCCGGAGGCGTCGCTGCGGCTGACCACCGACGTGATCGCCTACACGGTCGCCAGCATCCCGAAGTGGAATCCGATCAACATCTGCAGCTACCACCTGCAGGAGGCCGGCGCGACGCCGGTGCAGGAGCTCGCGTTCGCGTTGTCGACGGCGATCGCCGTACTGGATCGGGTCCGGGACGCGGGCCAGGTGCCGCCGGAGCGGTTCGGCGACGTGGTCCAGCGGATCTCGTTCTTCGTGAACGCCGGGGTGCGGTTCATCGAGGAGACCTGCAAGATGCGCGCGTTCGTCCGGCTCTGGGACGACCTGACCCTGCACCGGTACGGCGTGACGGACGCGAAGGCCCGGCGGTTGCGGTACGGCGTCCAGGTGAACTCGCTCGGCCTGACCGAGGCGCAGCCGGAGAACAACGTCCAGCGGATCGTGCTCGAGATGCTCGGCGTCACGCTGTCGAAGAACGCCCGCGCCCGTGCGGTCCAGTTGCCGGCCTGGAACGAGGCCCTCGGTCTGCCGCGGCCGTGGGACCAGCAGTGGTCGCTGCGGATGCAGCAGGTACTGGCGTACGAGTCCGACCTGTTGGAGTACGACGACATCTTCGACGGATCGCACGTGATCGAGGCGAAGGTCTCCGAACTGGTCGACGGTGCTCGCGAGGAGATCGATCGCGTGCAGGCGATGGGTGGTGCGGTCGCCGCGGTCGAGAGCGGCTACCTGAAGCAGGCGCTGGTCGCATCGCACGCCGAACGCTGGCAGCGGATCGAGTCGGGCGAACAGGTCGTCGTCGGGGTGAACAAGTTCGAGAACACCGAACCGTCACCGCTGACCGCGGACCTGGACACCGCGATCCAAACCGTCGATCCCGCGGCCGAGAGCGCAGCCCTGACGTCTCTCCGCGAGTGGCGCGCCAACCGCGACGCGGCTGCAGTCGAGTCTGCACTGACCAAGCTGTGCGCTGTCGCGAAGACCACGGACAACCTCATGCCCGTCACGCTCGAGTGCGCCCGCGCGGGCGTGACCACGGGGGAGTGGGCCGGGGTCCTGCGGGAGATGTACGGCGAGTACCGCGCTCCGACCGGGGTCACGGGATCGGTCGGCGTCTCCGGTGGCGGTGAAGCGATCGCCGCCGTACGCGCGAAGGTCGCCGCCACGTCGGAGGAGCTCGGCGGCCGCCTGCGCTTCCTGGTCGGGAAGCCCGGCCTGGACGGCCACTCGAACGGCGCCGAACAGGTCGCCGTCCGCGCCCGCGACGTCGGCTTCGAGGTCATCTACCAGGGCATCCGGCTGACGCCCGAACAGATCGTCGCCGCCGCGGTCGCCGAGGACGTCCACTGCGTCGGCCTCTCGATCCTGTCCGGCTCACACATGGAACTCGTCCCGGCGGTCGTGTCCGGCCTGCGCGCGGCCGGCCTCGACGACGTACCGGTCGTTGTCGGTGGCATCGTCCCCGACGCCGACGCCCGGGAACTCCGGTCCGCCGGCGTAGCCGCCGTCTACACCCCCAAGGACTACGACCTCACCGGCATGATGGCCGACGTCGTCGAGGTGATCCGCCACGCCCACAAACTGTAGGCGTGGTAGAAGGAGTACATGACGGCGAACAGTGCTCAGGCGACTCTCACGCTCTCGAACGGTACGGCGATTCCGGTGTTCGGGCTGGGGGTTTGGCAGGCGGCGGACGGGCCGGAGACGGAGCGGGCGGTCGAGTGGGCCCTCGAGATGGGCTACCGGCTGATCGACACGGCTCAGGCGTACCGGAACGAAGCGAGTGTGGGGCGGGCGATCCGCAGCAGCGGGATCCCGCGGGAGGACATCTTCCTCACCACGAAGTTCTACCCGGGCAACAAGGACCCGCGCGCCGAGGCGGAGAAGAGCCTGGAGCGGCTCGGCACCGACTACCTCGACCTCTACCTGATCCACTGGCCGCAGAGCGGGCCGACGTGGGCGTGGCCCGGGATGGAAGCGGCCGTGGAAGCCGGCCTGACCAAGGGCATCGGGATCTCGAACTTCAGCGCCGCGGAGATCCAGGAGCTCCTGAAGACGAGCCAGATCCAGCCGGCCGTGAACCAGATTCAGTTCAGCCCGTTCGAGTACCGCGCCGCCCTGCTTGCGGCCTGCGAGGACGCAGGGATCGTCGCCCAGGCGTACAGCCCGCTGGGAACCGGCCGCCACCTCGGCGACCCGGTGGTCGCGCGGATCGCGGCTGCCACCGACCACACACCGGCACAGGTCCTGATCAGGTGGGCAGTCCAGAAGGGCCTGTCGGTCATCCCCAAGTCCACCCATCGCGAGCGCATCGAGGAGAACTTCGCCGTCTTCGACTTCGAACTCGACGACGAGGCCGTCTCCGCGCTGGACGCCCTCGACACCACCGGCCGGACCGACGAGGCGCTGGGCCAGAAGTGGTGGTCCTGACCTTTGAAGGTGTTCCTGTCCACTGACATGGAAGGTACGGCCGGGGTCGTCGACTGGGGTCAGGTCCGCGGTCCTGCCCAGGAGTACGAGTACTACCGCGGACAGCTTCAAGCGGAGGTCAACGCCGCGATCGACGGCGCCCTGGCTGCCGGCGCGACCGAGTTCCTGGTCAACGACTCACATTCGACGATGCAGAATCTCCGCCCGGACGAGCTCCACGGCCGGGCCGGCTACCTGTCCGGGCGGCACAAGCCGCTGTACATGATGGAAGGCCTCGACGACTCCTTCGACGCGGCCATGTTCATCTCGTACCACGGGGCGGCGAGCTCGACGTCCTCGGTGTTGTTCCACACCTACAACCCGCGGGCGATCGCCGAAGTACGGCTGAACGGCACGCTCACCGGCGAGGCCGGGATCAACGCTCTGGTGGCGCTGGCGTACGGGGTTCCGGTCGTACTCATCTCGGGCGACCGGGTGACGATCGACGAGGCGCAACCGTTCTGCCCCGGTATCGAGTCGGTCGTCGTCAAGGAGTCGGTCTCGCACAACGCCGCCCGGTCGGTGCATCCGGAGACCGCACGGGAGCTGATCCGCGAAGGCGCACACCGCGCCCTGGACCGGCTCCCGGACGTTCGGCCGCCGGCGATCGCCCTTCCGGCCGAGCTGACCATCCGCTTCCACAACCAGGCCTTCGCAGACCTGGCCTGTGCCCTCCGTGACGTGGAGAAGGTGGACGACCGAGTCGTTGCCATCCGCAACGACGACCCGCTCCACCTCTTCCGCACCTTCATCGCCACAGTCTTCCTGAGCCGCGCCGTCACCGACTAGCCGCCGCCCCACCCCGGCCAGCAGCCCGGCCGGCCCGGCCGGGCGGCCCGGCGGCCCCGCTTCCGCGGGCTTGGTCACTTTGTGCACGAGATCCGTACGGCGGCGTCCTCGGCGTACGGATCTCGTGCACAAAGTCGGGTCCGATGATCGGGGTGGGACCCCGGGGCGCAGCTAGCATTCGCTGGTGGTTGAGCAGACTCGCGCCGGGCGATCGGTGGGGCGGGGCGTGCTCGTCGTTCTGGTGGTTCTGGCACTGATCGTCGCAGGGTGGATCAGGTACCAGCGGTGGGAGCGGGAGAAGGTCGCGGAGGCGTACGAAGGAATGAAGCTCCCGGCGGCGTTCTCGCTGACCGACAGGCGCTGGGTCGCGGGTCTGGACGCGTTGAGGCTGCAGACCGGCTGGACGTACACCTACGATCATGAAGGCGACGGCGTCGAGGCTGCAGCTGAGCTGACGCGACGACGATTGCGTCACACCGAGCCGTTCCAAGGAACCGACCCGGTGTAACCACGTCGCTAGCTCTTCGACTTTTCCTTGATGAGGTCTTCCACTGCCTTGGGGATGGTGGTCTCGAAGTCGAGGAGCTTGGCCCAGGTCGGGGTGACGGTGATGACGACCATCTCGTCGTACAGAGCCTTCACTCCGGCCTCCCAGTCCGGGTACTGCTCGTCGGTCGTCACCTTGTGTCCGGCCAGCAGGTAGCCCTCCGGGACGCCGGGCACCAGCTCGACCTCGGCGCTGCCGCGGATCAGCAGGACCTTCGGCGGGAAGGCTCCGGTGTCGATGGTGAGCGCGACCTTGGGATTCTTCCGCAGGGCAGCGACCTTCGCCGACTTCGGCACTGTGGCCATCAGGATCTTGTCGCCCTCGACCCAGAAGCCGATCGGAATCACTCTGGGGTCGCCATCGAGTCCGTCGTAGGCGAACCGGGCCGGCTCGGGGCCGGTGATCAGTTCCTGCGCGTAGGGCTTGGCCAGAATCGCGGCGATCTCGTCCTTGGTCATGATGGTGATCCTTCCACTGAGGAGGTGCTGTCATCAGGGGGACGAAGCCGCCAGATGCTTCTCGACATCGGTAGCGTGGCGAATCGTGGAAATCTTCGGATTCGGTGCGGGCACGGTCCAGGTCGGCGACGACGGGGCGGTCGAGCAGGTCGTTCACCCGGACGGACGGCGGGTCCTGCTCGATCCCGGCCCCGTGCACGACACGCTGCACGCGTGGGGCAAGGGTTTCGTGATCACGGACCGTGGCAGCCACCGCTTCGACAACCCGGCGCTCGTGCGCTGGCGGCAGACCGGGCTCGACTTGCTCTACCAGTTGGGTGAGCTGGAACTGCGCGTCGGCCGCCGCTTCGGTGACCAGTGGACAGAGACCTACGAGCTCCGCAACGCCGGGGCCGAGCCGACGACGGTCGGGTCGATCGCGATCAGTACGCCGTACCGCGACATCTATCGCTCGAGCCAGGAGAGCCTGACGGGGGCTGTTCATGCGCATGTGTGGACCGGTGGCGCCGATGCGTGGGTGTGGGCGGTGCCGATGGACGGCAGCGGTCCCGGGCTCGGTCTGCAGCTGAAGGAGGGCGAGCTGTGGGCGTACTCGGTGGAGTCACGCGAGCCGGGCACGAGCAGCAACGTCCGCGGCCACATCTACCTCCACCCGACCGACCACGCTCGCGCGCCGCACGCGATGGGCGGTCAGCCGCCGATCACACTCGCCCCGGGAGCGTCGTACCGGTGGACCTGGCAGCTGGCCTGGTACGACGACCTGCCCGGATTCCATGCGGATCGGCAGCCGCTCATCGGCGCGGACCGGCTGGCCGCCGAGGTGGGGGAGACGATCCAGCTCACCGGAGACGGCCCGAGTGAGGTCACGAGCGACGAGCCCGGTCTGGTGCATGTCGAGGCGACGGACGGCAAGCGGACCGCGCGGATCGCCGTACTGTTCCATCAGCCGCTGCGCGAGATCGCCGAGCGGCGGGTCCGGTTCGTCCTCGAGCGGCAGCGTCGGCCGGAGCTCGCGGACAGTCGGCAGTACGCCTTCGTGCCGTACGACAACGACAGTGGCCTCACTGTGTTGTCGGGTGCGTGGGCGGACTGGTCCGATGCGCGCGAACGGATCGGGATGGCACTCCTGCTGCAGGAGGTCCGTGACCGCGGCTGGGGTGATCGGGCCGAGCTGGACGAGGCTTTGGCCGGGTACGAGCGGTTTGTCCGCGAGCATGTGGTGGACGAGAACGGCACGGTCCAGGACGACAGCTTCCATCAGGATCGCGTGCGGCTGTACAACTTCCCGTGGTTCGCGAGGTTCCTGCTCGGGCAGGGTGATCGGACCGGTGCCGCGCGCATTCTCGACCGGTACTACGAACTCGGCGGGGATCACTTCCTCGCCTTCGACCTGGGTCCGCTGCTGAGCGAACTCGGGATGCGGGATCACCTCATCCGGCATGCACGGCAGTTCATCGAGTACGGCGATGAGCTGCCGCCTCACGAGGTCAACTACGAGCAGTCCATGGTCGCGCCCTTGCTCGAGCTACTCGTAGCGGCGTACCGGATGGCGCCGGACGAGATCGACGGCGCGGAGCTGAATCGCCGGTTGTCCTGGCTGACGGCGTTCGCCGCCGATCAGCCCGACGTACGCCTGCGGCAGGTGGCGATCCGGCACTGGGACGGGTACTGGTTCGGCCGGCTGCGGTTGTGGGGCGACGTCTTCCCGCACTACTGGTCGGTGCTCAGTGCGGCCGTGTACGCCGCTTGGCCGCGAGAACTGGTCGAGCCATCGACGGCGGCCTGGCTGGACGCCGCGACGGACTCGATCCTGCGCGCGAACCTGGTCAACTTCTCAGCGGACGGCTCGGCGACCTGCGCGTTCGTGTACCCGAGCTGCGTCAACGGACAGCCCGCCCATGTCGCGGACCCCTTGGCCAACGACCAGGACTGGGCCTTGGTCTACGCACTCAGGGCCCTACGTGAGTGAAGGGAGCAGTTCGCGCAGGCTGTTCATCAGGTGGGTGTGGATGCTCGTGCCGTACGAGATGCGGTGCGCGCCGGCGGCGATCAACTCGGCGGGAGTGGGCCCGCCGACGGCGGCGTGGGCGTTGATCGGGCCGCCGATGCCCTCGACGACCTCGGCCAGGACGTCGGTCGGGGCCATGATCGGGTAGACGCAGTCGGCGCCGGCGCGGCGGTACGCCCGGCCGCGGGCGATGGCGTCGGCCGCTCCACCTCCACGGATGAACACGTCGACCCGTGCGTTGATCACCAGGTCTGCTCCCGCGGCAGCGCGAACCTCGGCCAGGTAGTCGGCCTGCCGGGCCGGGTCGGTGAGCACGCGGTCCACCGAGTCCTCCAGATTGCAGCCGACCGCACCGGTGTCGAGCACGCGCTCGGCGAACTCCTTCGGCGCCAGGCCGTAGCCGGCCTCCAGATCAGCAGTCACCGGTATGTCGACCGCCCGCGCGATCCGGGCGACCGCGGTGAACATCTCCGCCGGTGGGGTCAGCTGACCATCGTCGTACCCGAGGACGCGAGCGACCGCGCCGCTACTGGTCGCGACCGCGGGAAAGCCTGCCTCGGCCATGATCTTGGCACTCACCGGATCCCAGGCGTTCGGCAGGATCAGCGGCGTACCGCCGTGATGCAAGGCCCGGAACCTCTCCGCTCCTGATGTCATCTCGCGGCTCAGCTCGGCTTGTAGTGGCCGGGCTCCATCCTTCCGGTCACCCCGACCCGGGTCCACATGTTGATCGTGATGATCAAGGCGATCAACTGTGCCAAGTCCTTCTCGCCGAACACGTTCGCTGCCAGGTCGTAGACCTCGTCCGGGACGTGGTCCACGCTGATCAGCGTGATCGCCTCGGTCAACGCGAGCGCGGCCTGCTCCTCCTCGGTGTAGAACTTGCGCGCCTCCCGCCAGACCGGCAGCAGCGAGATCCGCTGCTGGTCGTCACCGAGGTGCAGGAGGTCGAGCGAGTGCATGTCGGTGCAGTAGGAGCACCCGTTCAGCTGGGAGGCACGGATCCGGATCAGGTTCGCCAGCTTCGGATCGATGCCGGCGTCGGAGACCGCGTCCAGCGCGATCATCGCCTGGTAGAAGTCCGGAACCAGGTTGGCGAGCTTCACCCGCCGCGTCGTTGTGCTCATGTCACCAACCTAGGCGCGGATCGGCCCAGGTCGCTGGTCCACTTCCACACCGGATCCAGGAGCCAATTCTGCCGATCCTCAGGACAGCGGTCCGCAGCTCGACCGAATCTGAGGGGTAGCACTGCATTTCTGAGGGGTTGCCCCCGATGTGGCCGGGGGCTGCTGAGGCCGACTGTGAAAGAAGAGCGGCGATCCCCGCCGCCGCCGAATTCACGGAGGAATCATGAACCGCAAGTACACCGTCCTCGCACTGTCCGCAGTCGCGATGGGCGCAGTCGTTCTCACCACGCCTCAGGCATCCGCCCTGCCGAAGGAGCCCGCCGCCGCGTCAGTGTCACAGGCCGGCCCAGCGGCACCGCCCGACTGGCCGGACGAAGGCACCGGCTACCCGGGATCCGAGACCACTGGTCCGGAGTACAACTACCCGAACTACGACCCGGCCTACGAAGTGCCTGCCGTGAAGACCGTGGCGGCCCAGAGTCTGTCGGACAACAACGGTGTCGAGGCCCTGCAGTTCGGCGCCTCCGCACTCGGTGGTGCGGCCGTCGCCTTCGGCGGCATGTGGCTGTACCGGCGTCGCCACGCGCTGGCCGGCTGATCAGGCCGTCCGGATTCCGCGGGACGAGGCACAGCCGATGTGGACGATCGCAGTGCTGACAAGCGTCGGGCTGGTTGTGGGGGCAGGGCTTCTGGCCCTGATCAGCCAGCCCGACCCCGGGCTCGACGACCTCGAACTCGAGTCCGCGAACTGGCGCCAGGTGGACGCCGAGGTGCTCTCGGTACTGCGGGCCGGCCACCGCACGTTCTTGCTGGTCCGCTTCCCGGTGGGAACCTCACTGATTCGCAACGATGTTCGGTACCCGCTGCCGGGCCAGGTCCCGTACGCCGGTCAGCGGGTCCCGATCAAGTACGACCCGGTGGCACCGGCGCGGGTGGTCTTCGACCTGCATCCGGAGACCCGGAGAACGCCGAACCCGGCCGGGCAGTCGCAGTGATCGTGTGCACACATATTGATCCACGTTGATCGTGCGCACAGGTATATGCAGCGACAGCCCGGCATCACGGGCGCAGACTGGGGGTTGTGGGAGGGGCGGGGGTCTTACGCTCACCCCGAATCGCCGGTCGGGCCGAGGAACGAAGGATGCTCGGAACGGCGATCCGGGCGGCTGCCGAAGGACGGCCGTGTGCGGTGTTCGTACACGGAGAGGCGGGCGTGGGCAAGACTCGCCTGGTCCGAGTCGCCGCTGACGAGGCCGCGGCCCGCGGTGTGGCGGTCCTGTGGGGCCGGTGCGTTCGCTTCGGCGCGGTGGACTCGCCGTACGGTCCGCTGATCAGCGCACTGGAAGGTTGGGCGGAGTCGGCCGATCCCCGCGAGCTGGCCGACGTACTCGCCGATGTCCCAGCTGCAGGCGGGCTTCTGCCGTCACTGAACGCGTACACCTCCAGCAGTGCGATCCGGCTCCTGTCCGTGGTCGATGCACTCGTGATGGCGATCGCTTCGCATCGACCGACGGTTCTCGTCATCGACGACGTGCAGTGGGCCGACCTTGCGTCCCGCGATGCGCTCTCGTATCTCATCGCCGGGTTCCGTGGCCAACAGTTCGCGATTCTGACCACCTACCGGGATGAGGAGCTCGGCACCGGTGATCCGATCCACAGCTGGCTGGCGGACCTCCGGCGGATGCCGTCGGTGACCGGCCTGCGGCTGGACCGGATGACCTGGGACGAGACCGAGCAGCAGCTCGCGCTGTTGCTGGGCGATCACCCGCACCATCGCCTGGTGGACGACGTCGTACTGCGGTCCGACGGCAATCCGTATCTCAGTGAACTGCTCCTGGAGGGGATCACCGTGGGCGACGAGCAGTTGCCCGCCGATCTGCCGGCGGAGCTGAGGGCGGCCCTGCTTGCTGCCTGGCATCGGCTGTCGGCGCCGGGTCGTGAAGTCATGCGGGCGCTCGCGGTGGCCGGACGGCCGACGTCGATCGACAATCTGCGGGAGGTCGCCGCGACGCGAGGGATCGGCCCCGAGGCCCTGACGAACGCGCTGATCGAGGCAGTCGACACCGGGATCAGCGTGGCGCAGGGTGCGGACATGTGCTGGTTCCGGCACCCGCTGCTGGCGGAGGTGCTGTACGCGACCTTCGTGCCGGGCGAGGCGGAATCCGTGCACGCCGCCTGGGCCAAGACGCTCGAGTCTCGCACCGCCACCGGTCCCGACGAGGTCCAGCGGCAAGGCGACCTGGCGCTGCACTACGAGGGCGCGCACGACCTGGAATCCTGTCTCGAGGCGTCGCTGCGTGCGGCCGACCTCGCGAACGGGATCGTTTCGCGGCGCGAGGAGGCGATCCATCTCCGCCGGGCGGCCCGTCTGTGGTCGACGGTGCACGGCCCCGACGCACCCGGCCGGGCCGATGAAGGCGACCTGCTGGAGCGCGTCGCGCGAGCCAACGAACTGGTCGGCGAAGGTGAGGCGAGCTTCGCGGCGTGGAGCCGCGCACTCGAACTCGTGGACGAGCGGACCGACCCGCTTCGCGCCAGCAGGCTGCGGCGGCGATGGGCCGACTCGGCCTGGGCAACCGGCAGGCTGAGCGATGAGGCGATCGCCGAGGCCACGCGAGCGGTCGAGCTGAGCCGGCCGTATCCCGACAGCGCGGAGTACGCCGAAGCCCTGGCCGGCCTCAGCTGGCGACAGGCCTGGAACAACGAGGCCGAGCCGGCGCGGAAACATGCCGAGGAGGCGGTCCTGGCTGCGGAGCGCGTCGGATCCAGTGCGGCACTCAGCCTCGCCTACGCGGCCCGCGGATGCGCGGATCTGCGCAACGAGCGTTCCGATGCGGACACTGCGACGGCGTTGCGCTCGGCCTGGAAGACCGGCGATCCGGACGTGCTGTGGCGGACCCTCGTGGCCCGACGCAACTACTTGCTCCAACGCGGTGGTGTCGCGGAATGCGTCGAGCCGGCAACGGAGTTCCTCCGGTTCGCGCTCGATGTCGGGGCGCTGTCGTCGGCGGTCTTTGCGGCCGGAGTCCTGGCGAAGGACCTGTTGATCCTCGGACGCTTCGCCGAGAGCAGCGACGTCACCCGGCAGGGGCTTGCTTTGGCTTGTCTGCCGAGCCCCAGCGCGATGGTTCGGCTGAGCGCGGCGTCGTTGTCGATCCGCCAGGGAAACCTGGACGTCGCGGGCATGCACCTGCAGCGGGCCAACGAGCTGATCCCGGCACTGGAGGAGCGTCTCGGGCTGGTTGCGCCGCCCGTACTGGCCGAGTACCTGCTCGCGACGGGTCACGCGGAGGCGGCTCTCGACCTGTTGTCGCGCACACTGATCACCCACATCGCCGATCCCCGCGACGCGGACGAGATGTTGATGTGGGGTGCACGCGCGGCTGCCGATCTGGCGGAGTCCGCTCGAGACCGGCGTGACGGCAGGAGCCTCCGGAAGACGCGCGCACAACTCGATGACCTTGTGGCCTTGCGCGCACGGCTGTCGCCGCCGCCGTTCGAAGTCATCACCTCCGAGGATCTGATCCAACCGGCGATGCGGGCGCTGTTCACCGCCGAGGTGGCACGATGCACGGCGAAGACGCCGACCTCAGGTGCCTGGGAGGATGCCGCACGCCGCTGCGGTGCCGCGGGACTTCGGTGGGAGGAAGCCGTCGCGTCCTGGCGGTGGGCACAGGCCTTGCTCGCCGAGAGAGCTGCCCGGGCCGTCGTCGCCGTACCGCTGAGGTCGGCTCACCACTTCGCCCTCGAAGTCGGCGCGATTCCCCTGCGGCAGCAGGTGGAGACGCTGGCCGGCCTCGGCAAGATCCAGCTCGGCGAGCCATCGGCGCCGACGGACGACGAACCCGCGGCACCCTTCCGATCCCTGACCAAGCGGGAGCAGGAGGTGCTCGCGCACCTGGTGGCGAACCGGACGTACGCCGAGATCGCGCAGTCGCTGTTCATCAGCGAGAAGACGGTCAGCGTGCATGTGTCGAACCTGCTGCACAAGACCGGAACGACGTCACGTCGTGAGGTGGCTGCCCTCGCCATCCGGCTTCGCGAATCGTCGACCGACGCCGACGACTAGCCCGTCAGCCGGTCGAGGCCTCGGCGGGCGTTGCGGTTGCCGGGCGCTGGGTGGCCGACGGCCGCGCCGTACAAGACGATCTCGGACTCGATGTCGAGGCGCAGTAGCCCGGACAGTTCGTCGTCGAAGAAGCCGCCGAGGTTGACCGAGCCGAGTCCGAGCCCGGTCGCCATGAGTACGACGTTCTGCGCCGCATGCCCTGCCTCCAGCAACAGGTAGCGGTAACCGCGGTCGCCGTACTTGCCCAGGCTGCGTCGGCAGACGGCCGAGAACACAAGGACGACGGCGGCCTCGGCCGCCCACGGCTGGCCCAGGAACAGGTAGCGGATCAGCGAGGCGGGGACCGCTTTACCGCGCACCCGCTCCAGACCATCCGCGAGAGGAACGTAGTGGTAGATCCCAGCCGGCAGGCCGTCCACCGACCGCACCAGCAGGCTCACCTCAAGCGGATAGAGCCCGCCGCCGGACGGCACTGCCCGGTCGAGCAGAGTGCTGTCGTCGGTCGCGCGACTGACGCCGTACCCGGACCGCAGCAGGGTGGCCAGTTCCGCGAATCCGATCGGCTCGTCGCGGAACACGCGGCAGGACACCCGTCCGCGTACCAGGTCGGTCAGCGGCGCGGCGACCCGCAAGCTTGGCGGCAACCGGATCCACGGAGCCGACGGGTCCTCACGCCCCGGCTCCGGTCGCGGCTGGAGCACCTGTGGATTGTCGGATCGCCGGCGGGCAGTACCGCGGTGGAAGGCCCAGGCCAGCGGCTGAGCGGTGCGGAAAGCAGTCATCGCCTTCGTCCTCACGCCATCGGATGCGGGTCGAGGTTCAGTTCGTCCAGCTGCGCCGGACGCAGCCCGATCCGGCCCGGCATCTCGAGCAGTCGCCGCCCACCGAGCCGCGCCTGGTTCGCACCGAACCAGATCGGCACGAACCCCGGCACCAGCCCACGCACGACCCGCACCCCGAGTGCGGCGACGTCCGGCGTCGTGACATCCACGGCGAGTACGTCGCCCGCGACCTCGGCCAGCGACTTGACCAGCACAGCCAGGCCGGCGGGCGATGGTGACGCCGCGTCCGGCCACGGCTGACGCGGAGCCTCGCGGAGGAAGCGCATGCCATCAACGGCCAAGTCGGCGTACAGCAGGCTGTGGTCGCCCAGACTCGCGACCTTCGCCGGCGTGGCAACCAACTCGGCCATCCGCGCCCTGACCTCCGGTTGGCGGAGGCGGGCGCGCAGTAGCGGTCGCGCCTGCCCGACCTCGAGCACCGCGGACCGGGCAGCGGCGACCGGGTCCATCCCTGCTCCGAGTCCGACAACCGCGACCGGAGTCCGCTCCGACCATGCGACCGCCAGGGCGACGGCCGCCACCGTGTCGGTCGGCAACAGGTGCACCACGATGTCGATCCCACGCCGTGCATGCGTCGCGGCGATCCCACGGGTCTGTTCGTCCGGTACGTCGGCCGCGGCCACGCAGGGCCCGGGCAGCCGATGCGACCACGCGATCATGAACGCGTCCCGCTCGATCACCTCGAGCAACGCGCGCAGCGTCGCGCCGTCCCGGTCCGGCCCGGCCGCGAAGCCGTTCGACGTGGTCGGGAACAGCCCGGCCTCCGGTGGCGGCCGATAGCCCAGATGCGTTGCCAGCAAGGGAATCCAGACGTCATCGCCGGTCACCATCGACTGTGCCGGCACCCACTCGAGTTCGGTCTCCGGCCGCCACGGCTGGAACGGCACTGTCTCGTACTGATGATCCGCGAACAGCACCAGGTCCCGCGGATGCAGGCCCCGCCGGTCCAACCCGTCGTACGTCGAAGTGATCGTGCGCTCAGGTCGCCACGTCATGGCGGCGTGCCGTTCGAGAGCCTCACCGAGAGCGCTGTCGCGCGCCTGCCGCCGGGTCCAGCCCTTGCCGGAGCAGACGACGAACGGATCGCCGTCGCTGCGGAAACGAGCGTTTGCCAGTTCGGCCTGGACGACGTACGGCCGCTCCGGCTCGTCGACGTCCTTCGGGAAGGGAACGAGCCTGCGGACCACACCGCAGAGCGAGTCGACCACGCGCCCGGCGATGTCGTCGAAGTCCGTTGTCACAGCCTCTGCCGGCCGACGTCCCTTCTTTGCGCATGCCGGGCAATCCGGGTGCGGCACGACTGGATGCAACTCCTCGCCGCCAGCGAGCGCATCGAGTGTGAGCACGTTGGCAGTCAGCCGCGGTGCCGCGATCGACAGCGTCAACGCGAACACCTCGGTCATCAGTGCGCCGGTGACCATGGGCAGAAGTGCCGGGAGCACTGGCCTCGCCGCAGCCTCCACGAACCGGCGACCATCGAGCGCCTCCTCGAGTGCCATCGCCGCACCGAAGTCGTCCACACAGGACAGCGCCCGCATCCGCCAGCACAGGTAACAGGGCCCGCCGTCGGGCAGCACCAGCGGACCGACGGTCGCCCGGGCGCCCTGCGATTCCGCATGCAACGTCGGTACGCCCAGCTCCAGGCCGACCGCGTTGATCCACTGATGCAGCACCGGCAGCGAGCCATCACCCGCCGCGACGACCAGATCCGCACCTGCCATCAAGGCGGGCAGTTCGTCGCGCCGCGACGGGTACGGCGCTCGAATCAGGCCTGGGATCCCGGCTCCCGCAAGAACCTCCACCTGCCCGACCACAACAACTCGCACCGTGGCCAACCGCCTGGCGAGCAGTTCGTGGTCGGACGAAGGCACCGCGTACAGCCAGTCCGGCACCGCGGCCTTCTCCTCCACCAGGACGCCGGAACCGAGCAGCGAGCCGATCAGTCGATCGACCTCGAGTGCCGGCAGATCGGACAACTCGTCGAGCAGGTCCGCACGGCCGAGTGGCAGCGCCGGCAGGATCCTGTCCCGCACCACCCGCGCGACCCCGCCCTCGAGTCGCAACGTCGCAGACGGCGTCCTGAGTACGACGTCGCCACCGGTACCGCGACCGTCCTCACGCGTCCCGCTCGAGGAGTCGACGTCGACGACGTCCAGGCCGGGGACCGACGTGATGAACGGTTCCGGGCCTGGCCGCCTCGAGGTCATCCGCCGAGGTCTCCGAATCGCCCGACGGCACCGGCGCCGAACCCGCCCGGGGCGCAGCCGCTGCCGCCGGTGTCGTCGCCGGGACTGATCACGCCCGGGGCGCAGCCTGTGCCGCCGGTGTCGTCGCCGGGGCCGAACACGCCCGGGGCGCAGCCTGTGCCGCCGACATCGTCGCCGCGGCCGAACACGCCCGGCGCGCAGCCGCTGCCAGGGCCGATCACCTGCTGCAAGATGCCGCGGACCTTGATATAGGTGCGGAACTCCTCCGCGGTGATGTCCTCGATAGTCGGCACCGACCTCGTCGCCAGCCGCTGCTCCAGCTGGACGACCCTGCCCTTGAGCTCCTCGTACTCGTCCTGACCCGGCATCGCGTCCCCCTCCAAGCATGGATGGCGAGGTGACGCCACGTGATCCCCCTGCGCCCCGTTGTGTCTGCGGAGCCCCCCACCACGAATCGGCCGGTCACAGCCGATGTTTGGAGTATCGTCCCGGCGGCAGCATAAGGTCCAGTGCATGGAGGATCGAGGGGCTGCCGGTGCTGACCTGCATCTGGACCTGGCGGCGTCACGGGGCCGCAACGATCTGGTTCAAGCGTTGCATGCATCGATCCGGAGCGGGCGGTTGCCGGCCGGCACGCGGCTGCCGTCGTCGCGGTCGTTGGCGAAGGATCTCGGCATTGCCCGCAACACCGTTGCGGACGCCTACGGTCAACTCGTTGCCGAGGGCTGGCTGACCGCCCGTCAAGGCTCCGGCACAGTTGTCGCCAACCGTGCCACCACTCCGCCGGCTCCCGACGTGTCGTTGCCCTCGGCAAAGGCATACCGCTACGACCTGACTCCCGGCGCACCTGACGTCTCGACGTTCCCGCGCGGTGAGTGGCTCACCGCCGCGCGGAAGGCGTTGACCGCGGCACCCAACGAGGCTTTCGGCCTGGGCGATCCGCGCGGCCGGATCGAACTGCGCCGGATGCTCGCCGACTACCTCGCCCGCGCCCGTGGCGTCCGCGCCGATCCCGAACGGGTCCTGATCTGCTCCGGCTACGTGCAGGGCGTGAGCCTGCTCAGCGAGGTACTGCGGAACCTCGGCGGGACGACCGTGTCCGTGGAGGAGTTCGGGTACGCCTTGCACCTGGATGTGATCCGGTCGCGGGGCCTCACGCCTGTGCCGGTCTCGGTCGACGAGCTTGGTGCGCAGGTCTCACAGCTGACTGGTGACGGTGCACTGCTGACACCGGCGCACCAGATGCCGACGGGCGTGCCGCTTGCGCCTGAGCGTCGTACTGCGGCGGTCGAGTGGGCGCGGGACACCGGGGGAGTACTGATCGAGGACGATTACGACGGTGAGTTCCGGTACGACCGGCAGGCCGTGGGGGCGCTGCAGGCGCTGGACCCCGAGCGCGTCGTGTACACGGGCACGGCGAGCAAGAGCCTTGCGCCGGGGCTGCGGCTCGCGTGGATGGTGTTGCCGCAGCGGTTGATCGAGCCGGTGGTCGCGGCCAAGCGGGCGGCCGACTTCCAGACCGCGACCCTGGAGCAGCTCACCCTCGCGGAATTCATTGCCTCCGGCCACTACGACCGGCACGTCCGGCGGTCCCGGCTGCACTACCGCCGGCGCAGGGATCGCCTGGTCGAGCTGCTCGCCGTCCGCGCCCCGAACGTCAAGGTCGCCGGCATCTCGGCCGGCATGCACGTCCTCCTCGAGGTCCCCGGCGACGCGGAAGACGTGGTCGCCCGAGCGGCCCGCCAGGGCCTGGGTCTCACCACCCTGAGCAGCTACCACTTCAACCCGACCCCGGCCACCCGCCAAGCAGTCATCGTCGGCTACGGCACCCCACCCGACCACGCCTACCCCGGCGCCCTGGACCTCCTCTGCCAGGTACTAGGCGTCTAGGACACGCCCTAGGGCGTCCACCAGTGCACGGATGTCGTCGGGTCCCACCCGGCAGCAACCACCGACGTACGCCGCCCCGGCGGCAAGCCATGCTGAGGCAAGAGGGGTTGTTCGGTGGCCCGTCCAGTGACGGGCGGTGGCGTCCCAGGACTCGCCGGAGTTGGGGTAGGCGACGGCCGGCTTGCCGGTGACCGCGACGGCTGTCTCGACCGCGGGCCGGACCTCATCGGGCGCACAGCAGTTGATGCCGACGGCAATCACTTGGTCGATCGCAGCGATCGCGAAGGCGTCCGTGAGAGGTTGGCCGGCGCGCGTGTGTCTCCCAGAGATCGAGTAGGAGAACCATGCCGGAAAGTCCAGCTCGGCCAGCAGTCCGACGAGCACCTCGGCTTCGTCCGCGTCCGGGATGGTTTCGACCGCCAGCAGATCAGGTTCAGCACTGATCAGCAGCTCCATCCGCGGCCCGTGGAAGTCACGGAGCGTCGTCGCACTCACCCCATACCGGCCGCGGTACTCCGATCCGTCCGCGAGCATCGCGCCGTACGGCCCGACCGACGCGGCGACCAGCCGGCGCCGTCCGTCGGTGAACGAGTCGCGCACGTCACGGGCGATCCGCACACTGCTCGCAATCAGTCGCTCGGCCTCGGATCGCGCCACCCCGGCACGCTCGAACCCGACCACGCTGGCCTGATAACTGGCCGTCGTAGCCACCATCGCCCCGGCGTCGTAGTACGCCCGATGCACGGCCGCGATCTCAGCCGGCGCGTCCTTCAACAGCCGCGCCGACCACAACGCGTCCGACAGGTCGTGGCCACGATCTTCCAGGGCGTTCGACAGACCGCCGTCGAGGATGATCGGCCGGTCAGATTCCCTGGACAAGCCCGAAGACCTCGTCCGCGCAACCCCAGGACAGCGTGACCCCGGAACCACCATGTCCGTAGCAGTGGATCACCGGCTCACCCGTCCGCGTCCGGACCAGCTCGCACCGGATCGCCGGCCGGGCCGGCCGCAGTCCGACCCGATGCCGGATGACCTTTGCCTTGCGCAACTGGGGGACCAGCTCGGCCGCCCGCTCCAGCATCTGATCCGCGGTCGACTGATCGACCGCGAGGTTCCAGTCGTTCGGTTGGCTGGTCCCGCCGACCACCACGTCATGCTCCCGCGGTACGACGTACGTCAACTCCGAAGGCGACCGATCGGCCACGAGCCATTCGGTCAGACCACACTGCTCGACTGTCATCACCTGCCCCCGCACCGGCGTCACGGTCGGGTCGCTCGCGGTCAGCCGGGCACCGAGGCCGGCACAGTTGATGACCACATCGGCGGTCGTCGGCAAGGCCGGCAACGCAGCGCGGGTGAGCGTCCCGCCGGCCTGGTCCAGCCGCTTGACGAGCGACTGCAGGTACGCCGGCATCTCGATCACCGCCGTCGTGAACGACCAGCCGTCCTCGAATCCGGCCGGCGGCGACACCCGGGTCAGGTCAGGCAGGACGTCGGCCCAGCGCGGATCCGGCTTCTGCTCCGCCAGGAACTCGCGCCCGCGCCGCATCCGCACCGACGGCTCGAGCTCCGCCAGCTTGGAGAACTCCTCGTACGCCGTCCTGGACCAGGCGGCGACGCGGTCCTCGGGAGCCGACAGGTACGGGTACCAGATCGCCGCAGCCACCGCCGACGTCGTCTCCAGCGGTAGGTCGCGGGCGAACACGGCCACGTCGTACCCACCCTCGGCGAGCCGGACGGCACAGGTCAGCCCGATCACGCCCGCACCCACCACGATCACGCGCATTCACACATTGTGACCCGCGCCTAAGCATCACGCCATGTCATGCAGGGCGACGTCAGTGCAGATCGACGGCCAGTGAGTAGAACCGGGTGATCTGGGTGGCGCCGTTGTTGTCGTCGGACAGCAGGTACAGCTGCCGCTTGCCGCCGGGCAGGTAGCCGCCGAGGGCGAGCGCCTCGACGTTGTCCAGCAGCGGGTTCGGCTGCGGCTGCTTGGCGACCGCGCCGGACGGCGGGCAGTTCACCAGGTCGAACAGCAGTTTCTTCTGCAGGAAGACCTTCTCCGGCGCATCCGCCAGCGACGCCTGCTTCGAGACGTCGACGGCCCGGCGCAACGACACGGTGAACACCCGGATCGTGTTGCCCACACCCGGGGTGAACGTGCGCTCCATCGACACCAGTTCGTCCCGGTTCACCCAGGCGAGCTCGACCAACGCGAGACCCGGGTCGGGCTTGTAGGCGTACTGCGTGGCGACCCGGTAATCATGGCCCGGGAACCCGGCGTACCGAAGGATGCGGTTGCGCGTGCGGCCGTCCGCGTCGGTGCCGTCGGACGCGAGCGGGCCTTCCATGCCGGCGAACAGCGACAGCCCGTCACGGCTGACCGCGAGTGACTCGAACGTCGCGTTGCTCGTCGCCTCACCGGCCGGCGCGACCTGGAAGCGCGACGGTACCGGCAGCGACGCGGTCTCCTTGCCGTCGGACAGCCGGAAACGGCGGATCGACGGTTCGCGCTCGGAGGTGGCCAGGATGGTCCGGTCGCCCCGCTCGACGACCAGGCCCTCGCCGTCGAAGTCCGCGCCCGTGTACGGCGTACCGTCCGGGCGGCGCAGGATCGTCATCCCGTCGACGCTGACCGCCGTCGGCTTGCTGTTGGTCTTGAGCTGGAACACCCGGGCCGGCGTGGTCCCGACGTTGTCCACCAGAGCGGTCGCGCTGTGTGGGCCGGTCACGTTCAGCGCCGACAGGCCGGCGACCGGCTGGCCGTCGAACGTCGTCTTGTCCAGCGCATCACTGAAGCCGAGGAACTGCGCGTCCGGTGAGCAGGAACCACCACCGCTGGGAGGCTTGCCCGGCGTCGCCGACGCCGTCAGCGTCGTGGTCAGGGCGGTCAGGACGATTGCTGCGGCGAGCGGCTTCTGCCAGCGCATTCAAGGCTCCTTGATCGGGACGTCAGCACCGATCGAAACCTATCGCGCACAACATCAGGTGAACATCACCGCACCAGACAGGGGCGCTTCGGATCGAACACCCAGTCCCCGACCAGGTACTGCATCGCGATCGCGTCGTCGCGTGCACCGAGCCCCTGCTGTTGATACAACTCGTGCGCGGCGGCAAGCGCATCGCGGTCCAACTCGACGCCGAGCCCGGGCTTCGTCGGTACGGCGATCGACCCGTTCTCGATCCGCAACGGTTCCCTGGTCAGCGCCTGCCCGTCCTGCCAGATCCAGTGCGTGTCCAGGGCGGTGATGTCGCCCGGTGCCGCAGCGCCGACCTGGGTGAACATCGCCAGCGAGATGTCGAAGTGGTTGTTCGAGTGCGACCCCCAGGTCAGCCCGAAGTCCGTGCACAAGTGCGCGACTCGCACCGACCCGGCCATCGTCCAGAAGTGCGGATCGGCCAGTGGGATGTCGACGGCATCGACCCGGATGGCGTGCGCGAGCTCGCGCCAGTCGGTCGCGATCATGTTCGTCGCGGTCCGCAGCCCGGTCGCGCGCTTGAACTCCGCCATCGTCTCGCGCCCCGAGAACCCCGGCTCCGCGCCGACCGGATCCTCGACATACGCCAGTACGTCGTCCAGGCCCGAACACCACGCGATCGCGTCCTGCACCGGCCACGCGCCGTTCGGGTCGATGGTGATCCGGGCCGACGGGAACCGTGCGGCCAACGCGCGCACAGCCTCGAGCTCGACAGGCGCGTCGAACACGCCACCCTTCAGCTTGAAGTCCGCGAACCCGTACCGCTCCTGCGCCGCCTCGGCCAACGCGACCACCGCATCGGGTGTCAAGGCCGGCTGCCGCCGCAGCTTCGACCACCGATCCTCGCCGGAGTCGGTCAGGTACGGAAGATCGGTTCGTCCGGCGTCGCCGACATAGAAGAGATAACCAAGGACCGGCACGGCAGAGCGCTGCTGCCCGTCACCGAGCAGCTCGGCGACCGGTACGCCGAGATGCTGCCCGAAGAGGTCGAGCAGTGCCGATTCGAGGCCGGTCACCGCGTGGACCGTCGTCCGAAGATCGAAGGTCTGTTGCCCCCGGCCACCAGCATCTCGGTCGGCGAAGGTCCGCGCGACGCGCCGGAGGAGTTGGCGATACTGAGCGAGTTCCTGACCGACTGCGAACTCGGCGGCCGCACGGATCGTCGACGCGATCTTGTCGCCCCCCGGGACCTCGCCGAGGCCGATGTTGCCCGAGCTGTCGGTCACGATCACGACGTTCCGGGTGAAGAACGGTCCGTGTGCGCCGCTCAGGTTCAGCAGCATGCTGTCGTACCCGGCGACCGGCACGACCTCGACCGAGGCGATGGTCGGCGTCACTTGATCCTGCCGATCAGCTCGGTCAGCTGCGCCAACTCGTCCTCGCTCAGGTCCTGCAGCGGTGGCCGCACAGGTCCCGCCGACCGGCCGATCGCGGTCACGCCGGCCTTGACGATCGAGACGGCGTACCCCTTCATCCGGTCGCGGATGTCCAGGTAGGGCAGGACGAACTTGTTCAGCTTGCGGTAGACGCTCTCGCGGTCCTGCGCCAGTACGTCGGCGTAGAAGCCGAGTGCGAACTCGGGCACGAAGTTGAAGATCGCCGAGGAGTACGTGCTGACGCCGAGCTGCAGCAGCGGCAGCGCGAACGTCTCGGCCGTCGGCAGACCGCCGATGTAGGTGAGCCGGTCGCCGACCCGGGCGTACGTGCGGGTCATCATCTCGATGTTGCCGACGCCGTCCTTCAGGCAGACGAGGTTTTCGTTGCGGTCGGCAAGCTCCGCGACGGAGACGTCGGTGAGGATCGCGTTCGCCCTGCTGTAGACGGTGACGCCGAGACCGGTACTGCGGCAGACAGCCGACACATGGTCGATCAGCCCACGCTGACCCGCCTCGGTCAGGTACGGCGGCAGCAGCAGGACCCCGTCGGCACCGGCGGCCTCCGCGGCCTGGGCCTGTGCGATCGCGGTCGCCGTACCGCCGGTCGCGGGCGCGATCACCGGGAGCTTGCCGTTCACCTCGGACACCGCCGCACGGACGACCGTGTCGATCTCGGCGGGCGTCAGCGAGAAGCCCTCACCGGTGCCGCCGGCGGCGAACAACCCGGCGACGTCGTACTGACTGAGCCAGGACAGATGCTCGCGATAGCCGGACTCGTTGAAGCTCAGATCCGGGTTGAAGTGCGTCACCGGGAAGGACAGCAGCCCGGTCTTGAGCTGAGCCGCGAGTTCGGCAGGGTTCATGGCGGTCAGCCTAGGAACCAGTGTGGATACCTGTCCAAGATCGATGTTGGATCTATCGATGCTCTGGAAGCATCGTGAGCACTCGCTGCAGCACCGGGCTGGTGGAGTCGCGGTTCCAGATCGCGTGCAGTTCGACCGGCTCACCCGGTACGCCGACCTCGCAGTACGTCACGCCCTCGACCCCGAGGCTGCGCGCCGACGCGGGAACCAGGGCAACGCCGCGACCGGCCGCGACCAGGAGGACGACGGTGAGGATCTGCTGGACCCGCTGCTCGATCCGGGGATGGGAGTCGGCGAGGAATCGGACCGTCAGTTCGTGGAAGTAGCGCGCCTGGGTGGGGGAGTAGCTGATCACCGGCTCGTCGGCGAAGTCGGCCGGGGCCAGCGGGCGGTCCAGGGACGCGAGCCGATGGTTGCTCGGCACAACGGCACACAGCGGTTCGCGGAACACGACTCGGGAGTCGAGCAGGCGTGTGTCGAACGGCGGCCGGCCGAGGCCGAGATCCAGTTCGCCGCGCAGCAGGCCGTCGATCTGCGCCGGAGTGACGCGCTCGTGCAGGATCACGTCCACGTCCGGCAGTTCCTCCGACATCCGGCGCAGGAACGGGCCAAGCGTGCGGATCGCCGAGACCGCGGTGAAACCGAGGCGCAGCGTGCCGGCCGCACCCTGGTCGACCCGACGGGCCAGATCGCCGGCGGTCTCGACCAGCGCCAGCAGCCGACGAGCCTCGGTCAGGAACGCCTGCCCGGCCTCGGTGAGCTCCACCCGGCGGTTGTCCCGCTCGAGCAGCCGTACCCCGACGGCACGCTCGAGTTTCTGGACCTGACGGCTCAGCGGCGGCTGGGTCATGTTCAGCCGCTCGGCGGCGCGGCCGAAGTGAAGTTCCTCGGCGACGGCGACGAAGGCGCTCAGTTGGTCGAGCGAGAACATGATTCCCGGAAGGTATCACTCGGTGCCGGATCAGCCCTGGGAAGGCATCATCAGCCGGGGCCGGGGCCGGGGCAGTCCGCAGTGCTCAGCGGGTACCGAACTCGCAACTGTCGACGGTCCACGCGGCGCATTGCTCGCTGGTGGTGAAGCCGAGCCCGGGGCGATCCGGCACGAGCATGCGGCCGTCCAACGTCTCGAGGCGCTCGTTGAACAACGGGTTCAGCCACTCGAAGTGCTCGACCCACGGCTCGCGCGGGTAGGCAGCAGCCAAGTGGAGGTGGATTTCCATCGCGAAGTGCGGCGCCAGTTGGAGGCCGTGGTGATCCGCAAGCGTGGCCAGCTTCAAGAACGGTGTGATGCCGCCGATCCGTGGCGCGTCCGGCTGGATGATGTCGGCGGCCCGGGCCTCGATCAGCCGGACGTGTTCGCCCACGCTCGACAGCATCTCCCCGGTCGCGATCGGCGTGTCCAGTGCTGCGGCCAACTCAGCGTGTCCCTCGGCGTCGTACGCGTCGAGCGGCTCCTCGATCCAGACCAGGTCGAACTGCTCGAGCACCCGCCCGAACCGCAGCGCCGTCGGCCGGTCCCACTGCTGGTTCGCGTCCACCATCAGCGGTACGCCGTCGCCCAGATGCTCGCGGACGGCGCGGACCCGCTCCAGGTCGATCCGGGTGTCCGGCTGCCCGACCTTGATCTTGATCCCGCCGATCCCGTCCGCCAGCGACTTCGACGCGCGCTCCTTGACCTCCTCGATCGGCGCGTGCAGGAACCCGCCCGAGGTGTTGTACGCGCGCACCGAGTCCCGGTGGGCGCCCAGCAGCTTGGCCAGCGGAAGCCCGGCCCGCTTCGCCTTCAGATCCCACAGCGCGATGTCGATCGCCGCGATCGCCTGCGTCGCCACCCCGGACCGCCCGACCGACGCGCCGGCCCAGAGCAACTTGTCGTACACCTTGCCGATATCCGACGGGTCCTCGCCGATCAGGTTCGCGGCGATCTCCTTGGCATGCGCGTACTGCGCCGGACCGCCGGCCCGCTTGGAGTAGCTGAAACCGATCCCGTGCTGGTCCTGCGCGGTCGCGATCTCCGCGAACAGGAACACGATCTCGGTCATCGGCCGCTGCCGCCCGGTCAGGACTTTGGCATCACTGACCGGGCGGTCCAGCGGGAGAACGACGGACGAGAGACGGACGTGGCGGATCTGATCGCTCGGCACCGCCTCATCGTAGGGTCAGGGACTACTCGACCGTGACGGACTTGGCCAGGTTGCGCGGCTTGTCGACGTCGTGGCCGAGTGCGACCGCCGCGTAGTACGCGAGGATCTGCAGCGGGATCGTGAGCAGGATCGGGTCCAGTTCCGGCTCGTTCTTCGGCACGACGATCTTCGCGGCGACCCCGTCCGGTACGTCGACGCCCGGGTGCGTGACGACGTACAGCGGGCCGGACCGGGCGGCGATCTCGTGCAGCGCGCCGATGTTGCGGTCGACCAGTTCGTCGTCCGGCACGATCGCGATGCTCGGGACGTCCGGCGAGATCAGCGCGAGCGGGCCGTGCTTCAGCTCCGACGTCTGGTAGGCCTCGGCGTGCCGGTAGGAGATCTCCTTGAGCTTCTGTGCACCCTCGCGGGCGACCGGGTAGCCGCGGGTCCGGCCGACGAAGAACAGGCTCTCGTGCTGGGCGAGCCGGCCGGCGATCTTGGCCAGCTCCTCCTCCTGGGCCACGATCGACTGGATGTGCTCGGGCAGCTTCTTCAGGCCCTCGATCAGCCGGCGGCCGTCGGCGGGGGAGACGTCGCGGATCCGGCCCAGGTGGATGCCGAGCATCGCGAACGCGACCGCCATGTTGGTCAGCGCCTTGGTCGAGGCGACCGAGACCTCCGGGCCGGCGTGCAGGTAGACACCACCGTCGACCTCACGGGCGATGCTGGAGCCGACCGCGTTCACCAGGCCGATCACGCGGCCGCCCTTGCGCTTGAGCTCCTGGACGGCCACCAGCGTGTCCAGGGTCTCGCCGGACTGGCTGACCGCGATGTACAGGGTGTCGCGCTCGACCACCGGGTTGCGGTAGCGGAACTCCGAGGCCGGCTCGGCGTCGGCGGGGATCCGGGCGACCTCCTCGATGAACTGCGCGCCCATCTGGCCGGCGTAGTACGCCGATCCGCAGCCGAGGATCTTGACCCGCTTGATCTCCCGGGCCTCGCGGGCGTCCATGTTCAGGCCGCCGAGGTGGACGGTGTGGAAGCGCTCGTCGAGACGGCCGCGGATGGCCCGGCCGACCGCGTCCGGCTGCTCGTGGATCTCCTTCATCATGAAGTGCTCGTGCAGGCCGCGCTCGTACTCGTCGGCCTCCCACTCGACCGTCTTGGCGGTCTTGGTGGTGGGCGCGGCGTCCTGGGTGAAGGTGCGGTAGCCGTCGGCGCGGACGGTGGCCAGCTCGCCGTCGTCCAAGTAGACGACCTGACGGGTGTAGCGGATCAGGGCGGCCGCGTCGGAGGCGACGTGCATCTCGCCGTCGCCGATGCCGAGGATCAGCGGGCTGCCGTTGCGGGCGACCACGATCCGGTCCGGGAAGTCCAGGTCGATCACGGCGATGCCGTAGGTGCCCTCGATCCGGCGCAGGGCGGCCATCACCTTGTCCTCGAGGGTGGCGCCCTCGGACTGCTCGATCAGGTGCGCGAGTACCTCGGTGTCGGTCTCCGAGCGCAGCTTGACGCCCGCGTCCTCCAGCTGGGCGCGCAGCGCGCCGGCGTTGTCGAAGATGCCGTTGTGGACGACGGCGATCCGCTCATTGCCGCTGGCGTGCGGGTGCGCGTTGTCCTTGCTCGGGCCGCCGTGCGTTGCCCACCGGGTGTGGCCGATGCCGAGCTTGCCGCCGAACCGCTTCGGCAGCGACGCCTCCAGCTCACGGACGCGGCCGGCGTCCTTGTGCACCTTCAGCTCGCTGGCCCCCAGGACCGCGACACCTGCCGAGTCGTAGCCGCGGTACTCCAGCCGCGCCAGTCCGTCCACCAGGATGGGCGCGGCCGGCTTGGTGCCGACGTACCCGACGATTCCGCACATGTGTTGGCGCCTTTCGAAGGTTGGTTGCTCACCGCTCAGCCGTAGACGATCCGTCGCAGCTGGCGGGCTGAGAGTTCGGGGGAGCGCACCGGCCAGTGCCGGAGCTCGGTACCGAGCCGGGCGAAGATCTCGTCGTTGCGGGCGCCGTAGGTCTGCAGCTCGCGGTGCCGGCGCCGGACGTACTCCTCGGTGGTCTCGGTGAAATAGGCCAGTACGTCGGCGACAACGCGCCGCGCGTCGTCCGCCGACAACCCGGTGGTCCGGCTGACCTGCTCGGCCAGCTCGTCCGCGGGCCCCACCGCCGCCTCACTGATCACCCGTCCACCTTGCAGCGTTTTCGAGGTCAGCGCAAAGGATCTGCCCGAAATCGGGCAAATATGACTTCCTGGTCAGTCTCTGGGGCCTGCTCCAGGACCTTGCTGGCACGCGCCCTGCGGCGGTAGGACTAGCACTGTACTGGGACGACTCTCGGGGCTGGGGAATCGGCCGTCCCGTCGATAGCCCGTCGACCGGGGAGGTCCCCCATGTCCCGCTCCAGCGTTCTGGCCGCGATCGCGGCCCTCGCACTCGTCACAGCCGGCGGTTCGACCGCGACGGCCGGCCAGGTGACCACGACACCGCTCCGTGGCGGCTCGATCGCCCTGTCCGGAGCCGATGCCCGCGCCTTCGCCGTACCGCCTGGAATGGTCCGCCTCTGGACCGCCCAGCGGGCCGACGGCGGCACCCAGACCCGCTACCAGCAGATGGTCGGGACGGCGTCGGTCGTCGGCGGCCAACTGACCGTGCTCACCGACAAGTCCGGCCGGACCACCGCCGTGATCGGCGCCTACTTCCCGGGCCTGAAGGCCAAGAACAGTGCGTCGGTGTCGGCCGCGAGCGCCCGTGGGGCCGCGGCCCAACGCGTCGGCGCCGCCGGGAAGTGGTCGTCCGCACTGCGCATCGATCCCAAGGACGGGCGGCTGTTCCACCAGGTCGTCAGCCAGCGGATGGATCAGCGCTGGGTGCAGTGGGTCGACGCCAGTACTGGCGCCGTGGAGAAGCAGTACGACGCGGTCGCACACGGCGACGGGGTCGGGGTGAAGGGCGACACGAAGCAGATCGACACCCGCCGGATCGGCGGCACCTTCTTCCTGCGGTCCGCGGACGGGCGGCAGGAGACGTACGACGCCGGCAACAAGCAGGTCCAGCCCGGCACGATCATGACCGACGCCGACGACCACTGGAACTTCAACAAGCCCAAGCTGCTCTCGCCGAGCCAGGCGCCCGGCGTGGACGCGCACTTCTACGCCAACGTCACCGACGACTTCTACGCCGGGGTCTTCGGCCGCGACAGTCTGGACGACAACGGCATGCCGATCATCTCGACGGTCCATTTCGCGAACCGGTACTGCAACGCGTTCTGGAACGGCGAGCAGATGGCGTACGGCGACGGTGACGGCACGACCTGCATCTCGCTGTCCGGCGGCCTGGACGTGGTCGGGCACGAACTCACCCACGGCGTCACCGAGTTCACCTCGAACCTGATCTACGAGAACGAGTCCGGCGCGCTGAACGAGTCCTTCAGCGACATGATGGGCAACACGATCGAGTTCTACGCAGCCGAGCACGGCCTCGACCCGGCCGGCTCACCCGACTGGCTGATCGCCGAGGACGTGTACCTCGCGCCCGACGTGGCCCCTGGGTTCCGGAACATGTCCGACCCGCGCGAGGACGACGACCCCGATCACTACAGCGAACTGCTCGTCGGTGACACCGACAACGGGTTCGTCCACAGCAACAGCGGGATCTCGAACCACGCCTACTACCTGGCCGTCAACGGCGGCAAGAACGCCGGCTGCGACGCGGTCGGGTCGAACGGCCACCAGCACACGGCCGACTGTGACGTCACGGTGCCGGCGATCGGGCTCAACGCCGCCCGGACGGTGTTCTACAACGGGTTCACGAGCCTTCCGGAGTTCGCGAACTTCTGCGATGCCCGCAACGCCACGATGGCGGTCGCGGGGGCGAATGCGACGGCGATCAACGCCGCGTGGGCAGCCGTGGGCGTCCATGGCGGCTGCACCCCGGGGACCCCGCCGCCCCCGCCCTGCGTGAGCGACCCGGACGCCGCCGTTCCGTTCGGAACGCCGCATCCGTACGGCAACAACGGGGACTGCATGTGGGTCTACGACAACGGATCCGGCGGGTTCGCGTTCCACTTCAGCCTGCTCGACACCGAGAAGGATTTCGACTTCGTGACCGTGTCGGATGCGAGCGGGAACGTGCTGGCGACGTACACAGGCACCTCCCGTCGCGCTGTCACCTCGCCGTGCATCAGTACGCCGACCGGCAGCGTCCACTTCACCAGTGACGCCGCGGTGACGGCTCAAGGCTTCACAGTCGACGCTGTCGTCGCCTGCTGAGGTCACCGGAACCTGTCGAGCCACGGGACCCCGACCGCGAACAACGGGTCGGGGTCCAGGCGGTACACGCGCTCCCGGCCGCGCAGGGTGACGTGTACGAGTCCGGCCTGCTCCAGGACCCCCAGGTGTCGGGTGATCGTCGGCCAGGAATGATCGAACCGCCCCGCGATCTCGCCCGAGGTCATCTCGCCGCCGCGCAGGTGCAGGACCAGCAGGATGGTACGGCGGGAGTGGTGCGCGAGGGCGGTGAACACCCGGTCGAGGTCGTCCAGGTCCCGCCCGCCGCGGGAGCCGGCGGTCAAGCCGGTAGATCCTGTGCCAGATCCTGGGGCAGGTAGTGCGGGAAGTCCCACTTCGGCAGCCCGTCCCGCTCCTCGAGCAGCGGGTCCATCCGCTCCCACAGCGTGAGCACGTCCGGGTGCTCGTGCGCCCGCGCGAATCCACCGTCCACCCAGGTGAAGATCTCGACGTACGTCGGCTCGTCCACCGACCGGAACACCGTCGCCCGCTCCTCGGTCACGAACCCGAGCCCCTGCAACGTCGCCCAGTGCCCGCCGAGTACCTCCCGGAACCGCCCCTCATCCGCCGCCCGGACCCGATAAGTACAGATCACCGTTTCCTTAGCCATATCGCTAAGTAAGTGCCCGCAGCCGACGCGCTGTCAACACCTCGGTGAACTCAGAACAACCGCAGTACGTCGGATTCCATGCCTCGGAGGGCGTCGTAGTCGACGGTGAGGCATTCGAGGCCGCGGTCGGTGGCGAGGACCTTGGCCTGTGGCTTGATGAGCTGGGCGGCGAAGATGCCGCGGACCGGGGCCAGCATCGGGTCGCGGTTGAGGAGTTCGACGTACCGGGTGAGCTGCTCGACACCGTCGATCTCGCCGCGGCGCTTGATCTCGACGGCGACGTGCTTGCCGTCGGCATCCCGGCAGAGGAGGTCGACCGGGCCGATCGCGGTCGGGTACTCGCGCCGTACCAGGGTCCAGCCCTCGCCGAAGGTGTGCACGTGCTCGGCCAGCAGTTCCTGCAGGTGCGCCTCGACGCCGTCCTTGATCAGACCTGGGTCGACGCCGAGCTCGTAGGCGGTGTCGCTGTGCACCTCCTCGATGGTGATCCGCAGCTCTTCACCGGCCTTGTTGGTGACGCTCCACACGTCGCCGTCCTCGGTCAGCTTGCACGGCGGCGACATCCAGTTGAGCGGCTTGTACGAGCCGCCGTCGGCGTGGATCAGTACCGACCCGTCCGCCTTCACCATCAGCAACCGCGGCGCCATCGGCAGATGAGCCGTCAGCCGGCCGGAGTAGTCCACAGAACACGTAGCAATCACCAAGCGCACGAGAAAGCACCGTAGTCCACAAGCGGCCGGGAACCCATGTCGCCTGGCCGTCCGGAGTGGCAGGGTGGTGAACATGATGCCGAAGGTCAGCGAACAGGCGATCGCCGAGTACGACGCGGTCGCGGCCGGACTGGAGTCGGCCGGCGTGGTCCGGGGAAGCATGTTCGGCATGCCCTGTCTCAAGATCGGCAAGAAGGTGCTCGCCGGGATGTTCGGTGACGCCATGACGTTCAAGCTCCCGCCGGAGCCGCGGGCGAAGGCGCTCGCGCTGCCAGGCGTCGAGGCGTTCGACCCGGGCATGGGCCGCCCGATGAAGGAGTGGGTGGTGATCCCGCTGGCACAGTCGGAGGTCTGGCCGGACTACGCCGCCGAGGCACTGGAGTACGTCGCCGGATGAATCTCATGTGTCCCGCGCGGATTCTGCTGTTGCCTGGGGATGTGCAGGATCCGGTGGTCGGGGACAGGATCGCCCAGGTGTACGCCGGCCCGTTCGAGGCGGCAGCCGGCACCCGGTTGGCCGACCACCTCGGCGTCCGGCTGACCGTCGTACCCGAGCTCGCGCAGCGTCCCGACGAGGAGCTGCAGGCGATCGCGGACCTGCATCGCGGCGAGACCGTGGTCGTGCTCGGCGCCGATCTCGGGCTGAGGCTCCCGGCGATCGTCGAGCACACCGGCGACGGGTGGACCCGGGTGCCGACGGACAACGAGGTGACGGTGGCGACGTACGAGCAGGCGTCGGCGAAGTTCCGGGAATCGATCCCCAAGGAGCCCAACGAGCTGCTCATCGACCTGCTCGCCGAGGGGGTCGCGCCCGGCGCCCGCGTTCTCGAGCTCGGCAGCGGGACCGGCCGCGACGCGATCGAGTTGGAGCGCCGCGGTTTCGTCGTACGGCGTACCGACGCGACCCAGGCCTTCCTCGAGATGATGCGTGCCGACGGATACGACGCCGATCGGCTGAACGCGATCACGGACGACGTCGGCGGTCCGTACGACGCTGTGTTCGCCGACGCGGTGTTCCTGCACTTCGACCGTGCCCAGCTGGCCGGAGTACTCCGGAAGGCGGTGCGGGCCGCGCCGGTGCTCGCATTCGCGACGCGGGAGGGCAAGGGCGAGGAGTGGTCCAACCGGAACCTCGACCTGCCCCGGCATTTCGTCATGTGGCAGGAGGAACCGTTGCGCGAATTGCTCACCGAGAACGGCTGGAACGTCGAGCAGGTCAGACGCAGCGAGTCGCGGATCGGGTTCTGGTTCAGCGTCCTGGCGAGCCGCGCATGATCCGCGCGGGGATCGTCCTGCTCTCCCGGCACGGAGTGGCCGCGATCGAGCGGGTGCGCGACGGACGGACGTACCACGTCCTGCCCGGCGGCCAGGTCGAGGAGGGCGAGAGCCCGGCGGAGGCGGCCCGGCGCGAGACCCACGAGGAACTGGGTGTGCTGGTGAAGATCCGCGGGCTGGTCGCCGTGGTGAACTTCGGCACGAGCACCCAGCACTACTTCCTGGCCGAGTCCATTGGTGGCGAGTTCGGCGCCGGGCACGGGCCGGAGATGGGAAGTACTGCGGAGTCGGAGGCCGGGAGCTATCGGGCGGTGTGGCTGCCGGTCGGGGACCTTCTCGGGCGCGAGCTCAAGCCGAAACCCGTCGCGTCCATGCTCGACAGCGCCCCGGATCCAGCTTGGCTGCTGGACGGATGGCTGGAGTCGCCGGTGGTGTTCGACGAGGTGTGAGGTTGGCCTCCCGGGTGACTCAGCTCATGGGCGGACCAGTAGTGGGACTGGCATAGTTCGGGCCATGGCTCGGGAACTGAAGACGGTGGGTGTGGTCGGTCTGGGCACGATGGGTGCCGGGATCGCCGAGGTGTTCGCGCGCAACGGCCTGACCGTGGTCGGCGTCGAGCGTGACGAGGAGGCGGCCGAGCGCGGCCGCGGGCACATCCAGCACTCCACCGACCGGGCGGTGAAGCGCGGCAAGCTGTCGGTCGAGGACCAGCAGGCGCTGTTCGACCGGGTCACCTTCGCCACCACGCTCGAGGCGCTCGCGGACTGCGATCTGGTGATCGAGGCCGTGATCGAGCGGCTCGAGCTCAAGCGCGAGATCTTCTCGGCGCTGGACAAGGTCGTCCGCGACGACGCGATCCTGGCCACCAACACCTCGTCCCTGTCGGTCACCGAGATCTCGGTCGCTACCCAGCGCCCGCGCCGCGTCGTCGGCATGCACTTCTTCAACCCCGCGCCGGTGCAGGAGTTCGTCGAGGTGATCCGGACCGTGGTCACCGAGCCGGACGTGGTCGAGGACGTGCTCGCGCTGGCCCGCCGCCTCGACAAGGTCCCGGTGGTGGCGGCCGACCGGGCCGGCTTCATCGCGAACGCCCTGCTGTTCGGCTACCTGAACCACGCGGTCTCGATGGTGGAGTCGCGGTACGCGACCCGCGAGGACGTGGACGCGGCGATGCGGCTCGGCTGCGGCTACCCGATGGGCCCGCTCGCGCTGCTCGATCTGATCGGCCTCGACACGGCGTACGAGATCCTCGACACGATGTACAAGCAGGGTCGCAACCGGCTGCATGCGCCGGCCCCGATCCTCAAGCAGATGGTCACCGCCGGACTGCTCGGCCGCAAGACCGGCCGCGGCTTCTACACCTACGAGGCGCCGGACTCCCCGGTCGTGGTCGACGACGAGCACACGCCGGCGTCGGACGGCGCGGGGATCGCCGTACGCCCGATCAAGCAGGTCGGCGTGGTCGGCTCCGGGACGATGGCCGTCGGCATCATCGAGGTCTGCGCCAGGGCCGGGTACGACGTTCTGTACGTCGCCCGTGGTACTGAGAAGGTGGACCGGGTCCGGGCCGGCCTCGAACGCTCACTGGAGAAGGGCGTTCAGCGCGGCAAGCTGTCGTCGGAGGAGCGGGACGCGACACTGCGCCGGATCACCGGGACGGCCAAGCTCGACGACCTCGCGAGGGTTGACCTGGTGGTCGAGGCCGTGGTCGAGGAGCTGAGCGTCAAGCAGGCGCTGTTCGAGACCTTCGACGAGATCTGCAAGCCGGGTGCGATCCTCGCGACGACCACCTCGAGTCTGCCGGTGATCGACCTGGCGATGGCGACCAAGCGACCGTCCGACGTGGTCGGTCTGCACTTCTTCAACCCGGCGCCGGTGATGAAGCTGGTCGAGGTCGTGAGCACGGTCAGCACGTCCTCGGATGTGGCCGACACGGTCGCGGCGCTGGCTGTTGCCGCTGGCAAGCACCCGGTCCGGTGCGGCGACCGGGCCGGCTTCATCGTGAACGCGCTGCTGTTCCCGTACCTGAACGACTCGGTCCGGATGCTCGAGGCGCACTACGCCGGGGTCGACGACATCGACGCCGCGATGAAGCTCGGCTGCCGGCTGCCGATGGGGCCGTTCGAGCTGCTGGACGTGGTCGGCCTGGACGTCTCGCTGGCCATCCAGCGGACCCTCTACCTCGAGTTCCGCGAGCCCGGATTCGCCCCGGCCCCGCTGCTCGAGCACCTGGTCACCGCCGGCTACCTCGGCCGCAAGACCGGCCGCGGATTCCGCGACTACAGCAACTGACGTCCCCTGCGCTCTTGCGCATGAGATCTCGTGCGGTGACGGCGCCGACCAGGTCTGCTTCCTGCAGCACGGCCGCCTGCTCGAAAGCGGCCCACCCGCGGACGTCCTGGACAACCCCAGCCAGCCCGCACCCAGGAGTTCCTCCGCCGCATCCGGAGCTAGGTGGCGGACGCCCAGGCCATCACAATCGACGACTCCGCTGCAGGCCCCGCCTGCCGACGCCGGAGCGCCGCGATTGTGATGGCGTGGCGGTCCGGACCTGCACCACTCACCAACCCTCGCGGCCGCCGAGGCCCAGCGACCGACTGAGCGTGATCCGCCTCGGTGCTGCGCAGTTGGTGAGTGCCTGGTGTCCGCCTCAGCGCAGGGTGAGGGCGGTTTCCGACTCGAGGCGGGACAGCTTCTCCGGGTTGCGGACGTAGTAGATGCCGGTGACGTGGGCGTCCTCGATCCGCAGCGCAACGACGCCGTCGAGCTTCCCGTCGAAACGGAACAGCAGCGCCGGGTTGCCGTTGATCACGGTCGGCTCGGTGGTGAGTGTGCCGCCGACCTTCTGCACGCTGCCGACGAACATGCGGATCGCCTTCTCCGCGCCGACGATCGGACGCAGTGCGGTGAGTTTGAGGCCGCCACCGTCGCTGACCAGGACCACGTCGGGCGCGAGGACGTCCAGCAGGGCCTTCAGGTCGCTGGCCTCGACCGCGCGCTGGAAGGCCTCGAAGGCCGCGCGGCCTTCGTTCGGGGAGACCACACTGCGGGGGCGGCGGGCTTCGACGTGCTGCCGGGCGCGGTGCGCGATCTGGCGGACGGCCGCCGGGTTCTTGTCGACGGCCGCCGCGATGTCGTCGTAGCTGACACCGAACGCCTCGCGCAGGACGAAGACGGCCCGCTCGGTCGGAGTCAGCGTTTCCAGGACCAGCATCATCGCCATCGACACGCTCTCGGCCAGCTCGACGTCCTCGGCCGCGTCCGGAGCGGTGAGCAGCGGTTCGGGCAGCCAGGGACCGACGTACGCCTCCCGGCGCCGCTGCATCGTGCGCAGGCGGTTGAGCGACTGGCGGGTGGTGATCCGGATCAGGTAGGCGCGCTGATCGCGGACCTGATCCAGATCGACCTTGCTCCACCGCAGCCAGGTCTCCTGCAGCACGTCCTCCGCGTCGACCGCCGATCCGAGGATCTCGTAGGCGACGGTGAACAGCAGGTTCCGGTGGGCGACGAAGGCGTCGGTCGCCGGGTCACTGGACTGGTCGCTCATCAAGGCAGCTCTCCTCAGGCCGGGCGGCCTGCGTCCGCGGGCGCCTTTGCGGCCTTGGCCTGCAGTACCTTCCGGCGTCGGCGATCCTTGAACCAGAGATCGAGCTTGCCGGGTTTGCGCGCCTCCTGCCTGAGCTGCCAGATGGTGCTCTTGCAGACGCCTTCCTTGAGCATCGCCATGGATCGGTTGCCCAGATAGAACACGCCGGTCGGGGTGTCGTCCCGCTTGGCGTACTGGACCACACCGGCGCGGCGTCCCAGGCTGATGCACTCGCCGAAGAACCCGACCTCGAAGCCGGCGGGCTCCCGGCCGGCGATCCGGCTCAGCACCGTCTCGGCGGCCTGCGGGCCTAGCTGCATCGCGGACTGGCAACTCATCCGCACAGGCAGGTCCGATGGTGCTCCCGAGTCCCCGGCCGCGATGATGCGTACGTCGTCCACGCTGGTGAGGGTCTCGTCGGTGAGCAGCCGCCCGAGGGAATCCGTGCTCAGCCCGCTGCGGGTGGCCAGATCCGGCACGCTGAACCCCGCGGTCCAGATCGTCACGTCGCTGTGCAGCTGGCGGCCGTCGCTGAGCTGGACCGCGTCAGCCGTCACGCCCGTCACCGTCGCGCCGTCGCCTTCGAGCACGGTCACACCGAGCTTGGCGAGCCGCCGGGCGACCGAGCGCCGGGCCCGCGGATGCAGGTACGGTCCGAGCACCTTTCCGCACACCAGAGTCACTGTACGGCCCTGCTCCGCCAGTTCGGACGCGGTTTCCAGGCCTGTCGGTCCGGCGCCCACCACCGTCAGCGCGGCCGATGCCGGCGCGGCGTCGACGACCGGCTGGAGTCGCCCTGCCTGTTCCAGGGTGGAGATCGGGTAGGCGTACTCCGCTGCGCCGCTCACGCTGGGGTCCCCGCTGCCGCTACCTACCGCGTAGACCAGGTAGTCGTAGTCGAGGGCGCCGCCGCTCGCCAGGATCACCCGGCGTTCGGCCGCGTCGATCTGGGTGACAGTGTCGACCGCGAGTTCGACGCCGTCGGCCAGGATGCTCTGGTAGTCCACCAGCGCGTCGTCCGACCCGCCGACGAGCTGGTGCAGCCGGATCCGTTCGACAAAGGCCGGACGTGGGTTGATCAGGGTCACGTGTACGTCGTCACGCTGCGTCAGGCGGTTGGCAGCCATCACGCCGGCGTATCCGCCGCCGATCACGATGACATCGGTTCTCTCGGTCATGGCCACTCCTTCGTCTCAGAGATGGCCTTAAAGACACCGCACCCCCGGTGGATGTGACACCAGTGAGTCAGATCACTCAGGGTTCGGCGTCGGCGTAGTCGCCGCAGGGACCGCCGCCGATGGCTTCGGGCAGGATCGCCGTACGCCGGTCCGGCCGGACCAGCGGGTTGTAGAAGGCAGCGATCTCCCTGCTGTCCTCCGGGATGTAGTGGAAGATCAGTGCGCGCCGGAAGCGGTCCGCGCTCGAGTTCGGGCGGGAGCCGTGGACGACGCTGCCGTGGAAGAACAGCACGTCACCGGCCTTCATCTTCGTCTGCACCTTCCGCAGACCGTCGGGGATCGGGACCTCCGCGTTGGTGAACGACTCCGCCAGGTCGGCCGGCTCGGGACAGACCAGCTCGGTCTTGTGCGAACCGGGGACCACCGCGAGCCCGCCGTTGTCCGCGTCCACGTCGTCGATCGCGATCCAGGCCGCCAGGCAGGTCTCCGGATCGGCCCGCAGGAACGTGTTGTCCTGGTGCATCGCCTGGCCGCGCGCACCCGGCGGCTTGAAGTAGAACATCGACTGGGCACCAAGCGCGGGCCCGATCAGGGTGGTCACGACATCGAGGATCCGGCTGTCCAGCATCAGCTCCAGCGAGAGCTTGCCGGCTTCGGCATCCGGTCGCCGGTGCGGATGCACGAACCGCGGATACCGCGCCAGCGGATCGTCGTCCGGTACGCCGTCGTCGATCGCGAGCGAGTGGTCGGCGGCAACCTGCTGCATGAACACGGTCCTGATCCGCTCGACCTCGGCGGTGGTCAGCACCTGCGGGACCTGGACGATCCCCTCGTCGCGATAGATCTCGGCCAGTACGTCGGTCATGCTTCCAGGATCGGCGGCGACGGGCGGCCGGGACGATAGCCTATCGAGCTGTGAACCTTCGAGATCCTGCTACTCGTGATTCGCCGACCCCGGTGGTCCGGCGACTGCTCACCGGTGAGTTCGACGAAGATTCCGACTACGCGACCTTTCGCAAGCGCGGCACGACGGACTGGCTGTTGGTGCACACGCTGGACGGCCGAGGCCGCTTCGGCGCACCGACCGGCGACGTGGCGGCCGGCCCTGGCACGGTGACCCTCGTCCGGCCGGGCACACTGCACGACTACGGCACCGTGGGGGAGCGGTGGCACTTCCTCTACGCCCACCTCAACCCGAAACCCGACTGGCTCCCGCTGCTGGACTGGCCGGAAGTTGCCCCGGGCATCGTTCAGCTCCGCCCCGCCGGGCCGACCGCCGACCGGATCGCCGACCATCTGCGTGACGCCGTCCGGCACCAGAGCAGCGTCCTTCCACAGGCCGAACAGCTGAGCGCCAACTCGCTCGAGGCCGCCCTGCTGTGGTGCGACACCCAGAACCCGAGGGCGGTGCAGATCGACGACCGTCTCCTGCGCGCCATCGAGTTGATCGACCAGGATCTGACCGCGAATCTCGACGTACCCCGGCTGGCCCGCGCGGCGAATCTCTCGGTGTCCCGCTTCGCGCACCTGTTCCGCGTCCAGCTCGGCGTCAGCCCGCAGCAGTTCGTCGAGCACCGCCGCCTCGACGCGGCCCGCAACCTCCTCGAGCTGACCAGCCGCTCGGTCGCCTCAGTGGCCGCGCAGGTCGGCTATCTCGATCCCCTGTACTTCTCCACCCGCTTCCGCCACCACACCGGCAGCAGCCCTTCGACGTACCGTCAGCGCGACGACAGGTAGGTGAGGACTGCCATCACTCGGCGGTTGTCGTCCTCCGAGGGTGGGAGGTCGAGCTTGGAGAAGATGTTGTTCGTGTGCTTGCTGACGGCCTTCTCGGTGACGAAGAGGGCGCCGGCGATGGCGGCGTTCGAGCGGCCCTCCGCCATCAGGCCGAGCACCTCGGCCTCGCGCGGCGTCAGCCGGCTGATCGGTTCGTCGCGCGTGTTGCGGGCCAGCAGCTGCCCGATCACGTCCGGGTCCATCGCGGTCCCGCCGGCGGCCACCCGTCGTACCGAATCGAGGAACTCGGCCACGTTCGAGACCCGGTCCTTGAGCAGGTAGCCGACCGCGCCTCCGCCGCCGGTCAACAGCTCCCGCGCGTACAGCTGCTCGACATACTGCGACAGGACCAGGATCGGCAGGCCGGGGACCTGGCGGCGGGCCTCGATCGCGGCCTTCAGGCCCTCGTCGGTGAAGGTCGGTGGGAGTCGTACGTCGACAACCGCCACATCCGGTCGGTGCTCCACCAGGGCGGGCACCAGCCGGGGACCGTTGTCGACTGCCTCGACGACCTCGAAGTCGTGCGCCTCCAGCAGGCGGATCAGGCCGTCCCGGAGGAGGGCGTGGTCTTCAGCGATGAGGACTCGCAAGGCAGCTCCATGATCACGGTGGTCGGCCCGGCGCTCGGGCTCACCACGGTCAACGTACCGTCGAAGGCGGCCAGCCGCCGTTCGATACCGTACAGACCGCCTCCGGGCCGGATCACCGCACCTCCGACGCCGTCGTCACCGACGATCATGTGCAGCTTCTCGTCCTCGTGCGTGATCTGGATCCAGGCTGTCGTCGCGGCGGAGTACTTGACCGCGTTCGCGAGGCATTCGGCCACCGCGAAGTACGCCGCCGACTCGACCGGCGCGGCCGGCCGGCCGGGGACGTCGAAGGTGACGTCCACCTTGAACGGGCAGGACAGGGCGAGTGCCTTGACCGCGCCGTCCAGGCCGCGGTCGGCCAGCACCGGCGGGTGGATCCCGCGGACCAGGTCGCGCAGCTCGGACAGCGCCGTACTGGCGGACTCCCGGGCCTCGGTGAGCAGCGCCGCCGCCTGGGCCGGATCGCGGGCGACCATCTCCTCGGCCATGCCCAGGTTCATGCTGAGCGCGGCCAGCCGGGCCTGGGCGCCGTCGTGCAGGTCCCGCTCGATCCGGCGCAGCTCGGCCGCCTGGGTGTCGACGGTCTCGGCCCGGGACTCGGCCAGCTCGCGGACCCGCAGGGCCAGCTTGGCGCTCTCGGTCGGGCCGAGCAGGGAACGGGCCATGAACGCGTTCGCCTTCAGCAGCCGCTCGCCGGCGGCGTACCAGATCATGAAGGCGATCAAGGCGACCGGCGTCACCAGGAAGCTGGTCCAGAAGTTCACCGTGACCAGCCCGCCGAACGGCTCGGTGAAGACGCCCTCGGGGGTGACGCCGACGAGCAGTGGGTAGACCAGGTAGAACAGCGACGCCAGGAACAGAACGGCGCTGAGCAGACACAGAGTGAAGCCGATCACCGCGTTCACCAGCAGCCAGATGATGTCGCGCCACGTGGCCGGGTCGGTCAGCGTGGTCCGCAGCCACATCAGGATTCCGGGCATCGGGGGCTTCTTGTACGGGCGGGGGATGCGCTCACCGACGAAGCCGGCCAGCATCGTGCGGTGGCAGTTCGCGAACCACCGCGTGGCCGGCACGAACGCGAGGAGCAGCGGGATCCCGACCCAGACCGCGATCAGCGGCACGGCCACCACGTTGAGCACGAACAACGCGATCCCCAGCTCGGCCAGGATCGACAGGGCCAGCGCGATCCACGGCTGCGCGAGCTTGGGGTACCGCATCGGCGGTGCCTGGGTGGCGATGGTGCTCATCCACGTCCTCGCTTCGCTCCGGGCGCGGCTGAGACACGAGATGGGCTGCGCCTGACGATGAACTCACTGCGTTCGTTCATGCCTCCATCATGACTGAGCGTGCGGGCCCGCTCAGTGGTGTTAGGTCCACTTCCGCGCTGGCGCTGCCTCCCCCGGGCATCCGGGTCGTAGCACTCGTGTGCTCGGCCGTTAGGGCGATGAGGCTTGATGACGTACGCTGGCCGCGGCTGTACGCCTAGGCCTCCCCCCGCTTCTGAGACGAGGACCTAATGGCTCAGCCAACCGTGTTGTCCCCTGCTACCCGCGGCAGTGACTTCTCCCCGCTGCTCCGCGAGATCAAGTCGGCCGGCCTGCTCGAACGCCGGACCGCGGCGTACGCGATGGCGATCGGGATCAACGTGGTGCTGATGGGCCTGATCTGGGCGGGAGCCGCGGTTCTCGGGAGCACCTGGTGGGTCCTGCTGCTCGCGATTCCGCTGGGCATCGTGACCACCCGGGCGGCGTTCTTCGGGCACGACGCCGGGCATCAGCAGATCGCCGGATCCCGCCGGCTGCACGACTGGATCGGCCTGGTGCACGGCAACCTGCTGCTCGGGATGAGCTACGGCTGGTGGAACGACAAGCACAACCGGCACCACGCGAATCCCAATCACACCGACAAGGACCCCGATGTCGGCGAGGGCGTGCTGGTCTGGACGCTCGAGCAGGCCGAGGGCCGCACCGGCCTGCACGGCTGGCTGTCCCGCAACCAGGCCCCGATCTTCTTCCCGCTGCTGACCCTGGAGGGCTTCAACCTCAAGGTCTCCAGCATCCGCTTCCTGCTCGGCCGCCCGCGCCGCGAGGCCCGGCTGGAGCTCGGCCTGATGGCCGCGCACCTGGTGCTGTACTTCAGCGCGCTGTTCCTGATCATGTCGCCCGGCCAGGCGGTGCTGTTCGCGCTGATCCACCACATGGTGTTCGGGCTGCACCTCGGCAGCGTGTTCGCGCCGAACCACAAGGGCATGGAGATGCCTGACGGCGACACCCAGTGGGGCCACCTGGAGAAGCAGGTTCTGACGTCCCGCAATGTCAACGGCGGCCTGGTGATCGACTGGATGATGGGCGGCCTGAACTACCAGATCGAGCACCACCTCTTCCCGAGCATGCCGCGCGCCAACCTCCGCTTCGCGCAGCCGATCGTGCGGGAGTACTGCGAACGCATCGGGATGCCGTACGTGAGCACGGGCCTGATCGATTCGTACCGGATGGGGTTGCGCCATCTGCACGAAGTGGGCAGCGAACTCCGCGAACAGCACGCCTGACCCGCGGGATTTCCCTGTCCTGCAAGAAAATCCTTCACGAGGGGGAGCGACCCAGTCGCAGATCGGTTACGGTCACTGGTCTCGGGGCCGCCCACCTTGTGAGGAGACCTTGTATGACCGAATCGTCCGGTTTGAGTCGTCGCGGCCTGCTCGGCGCCGTCGCTGGAGTCACGGCCGCCACGGCTCTTCCCGCCGCCCCCGCCTGGGCTGCGGACGACCAGCGACCCGGTGCGGTGAACCGCCCGAAGCTGGACAAGTACGACCGTCAGATCGTGTCCGGCCTGTCATCGGAGCGTGCGCTGCGCCACCTGCAGGTGTTGTCCGAACACATCGGCCCGCGGATCGGCGGGACCACGAGCGAGAAGCGCGCGGCCGACTACATCGCGGGCCAACTCGACGACTTCGGCTACCAGACCCGGCTCGAGCCGTTCCCGGTCGCCGACAAGTTCACCGCCCAGATCTTCGATGTTCGGGGCATCCTGCCCGATGACCTGAGCTGGCAGGCCGGTGCAGCGCCCGGCGGCAAGTTGGACGTCACGGTCGAAGGACCGGTCCGCGACGTCGGCGCCGCGACGGCTCCGGTCTGGCCGGCCGACGTTGCGGGGTCGATCGTGATCGCGGATGACACCACGGCCGCGCGTCCGGCTCTCGTTGCGGAGGCGGCGGCACGCGGAGCAGTGGGTGTGATCCTGCTGCCCGCCGACCAGGTGTTCCCGCGTCGCGCGTCGGCGTTCTCGCCGAGTGGTCTGACCGACGCGCCGATCCCGGTGCTCGGGGTGGCCCAGGTGCAGAAGCGGCTGATCCGGGAAGCACTCGCGGTGGTGAACTCGCTGCCGCTGCGGATCAGTACGACCTCCCATCGTGGCCTGGTGTCGAACAACGTGATCGGTGAGCGCCGTGGCCGCGGCGGCGCGAACTCGCCGATCGTGATGGTCTGCGGTCACTACGACTCGGTGATCGGCGCGCCGGGAGCCAACGACGACGGCTCCGGCACCGTGCTCACGATGGAGCTGGCCAAGGTGTTCAGCCGGATCTCCACCAACGCGACGCTGCGGTTCGCGCTGTGGGGGTCGGAGGAGCAAGGGCTGATCGGGTCGCGGTACCACGTCGCGCAGCTGGCGCAGGATCAGCGCGACCGGCATCGGGCGGTGTTCCAGAACGACATGGTCGCGACCAGTTGGGACCCGGCGATCACCTACTGGCTGCTGTCCTTCACCGGCCTGGCGAACACCGCGACGGACGCGGTCCGGGCGGCCGGTCAGCGGCTCGGGTACGACCCGCAGCTGGTCGGGCCGGTGCAGCGTGGTGCGTCCGACCACCAGTCGTTCCAGGAGGTCGGGATCGCGGCCGCCAACTTCTCCTGGCGTGGTGAGATCTCGCCGGCGTTCCTCGAGCCGCCGTACCACTCGCCCGAGGACACCATCGCGAAGAACGTCAGCCTCGAGCGTCTCCAGGTCTCGATGGAGCTGATCGGCTGCGCGGCGTACGCCGTCGCCCGGAGCTGAGCCTGCCTGGGCCGGGGTGACGTGGCTCATACGGATAGCCTTGCAGGGCTATGTCACCCCGGAACAGGAAACCGTCGAAGTGGCAGCGGCCCGTCAGCGACCGGCCGTTGCTCGGTGGCAGCCAGCTCCGGGAGGAGCGCGCCGACGGCGGGTGGATCGTCCGCCGGGTGTCCGGTTCCGCGTCCGGGAAGTCCTATCGCTGCCCGGGGTGCGACCAGCAGATCGCGCCCGGCACGCCACACGTCGTGGTGTGGCCGGAGAACCCCAGCCTGCTCGCCGCGATCGGCGGCGCTCAGTCCCTCGACGAACGCCGCCACTGGCACACCGCCTGCTGGCAGCGCCATCGCTGAAAGGCTCCCGCATGAAACTTCCGGTTGCGTCGTACGGCGACTCCGGTACGCCGGTCGTGGTCATGCACGGACTGTTCGGGTCCGGCCGGAACTGGATGACCGCGGCTCGGCGCCTCGCGAGTGCGCACCGGGTGTTCGCGTTCGACCTGCGCAACCACGGCACCTCGCCGCACACCGACACGATGAGCTACCCGGAGATGGCCGACGACGTCCGGGAGACGATCGAGTCCCTCGGGGCCGGGCCGGTCGCGCTGGTCGGGCACTCGATGGGTGGCAAGACCGCGATGCTCACCGCGCTGCGGTTCCCCCAGGTCGTCGAGCGCCTGGTCGTGGTCGACGCCGCGCCGGTCGCCTATCCGCCGGCCTTCGTCGAGTACGCCCAGGCGATGCGCAACGCCGATCTCTCGTCGGTCCAGCGCCGGGCTGACGTCGACGCCCAGTTGGTGGACGCCGTACCGACTCCTGGGACCCGTGCGTTCCTGCTGCAGAACCTGATCCTCGACGACGCCGGTGCCCGCTGGCGGCCGAACCTCCCGGTGATCGAGGCCGCGCTGCCGGCGATCTCCGGTTGGCCGGCTGACGTCGAGGGCCTGCACTACGACGGCCCGACGCTGTTCATCTACGGCGGCAAGTCGGAGTACGTCCAGCAGGACCACCGCGCGACGATCGCGTCGTACTTCCCCCAAGTCCAGTACGCCGAGGTTCCCGAGGCCGGTCACTGGGTCCACGCCGAGCGCCTGGACGACTTCCTCGCGGCGCTGACCCCCTTCCTGCCCTGAGGAGTCCGCCTGCTCGGTAGTGTCCGGGTCAACGATTGTCCGTAATCTATTGACCTTCACCTGACGACATCAGTAAGTTTTCAACCCAGTTCCTGCATGCCTCTGTGTGGTCCGCCGCGGCGCCGGCGGACCCGATCGGCTACCCGCGGTTCCTCGACCAGTTCCTGCTGTTCCAGAAGTACTGCGTGCGAGGCGTCGTACTGAGTGGCCTGAAGTGAGGAGACCCTTGTGACCAAAGCAGTGCTCGCCGTCGGGGCGCACATCGGCGACATGGACCTGACCGCGGGTCCGACCCTGGCGAAACTGGTTCTGGAGGGCGCGAGCGCCACCATCGTCGCGCTCACCCCGGGGGAGCGCGGTCACCCGCGGATGACCCCGTCGGAGTACAAGAAGCAGAAGATCGCCGAGGGCGAGGCCTTCGCCGCAGCGATCGGCGCCGACTTCCTGGTCCTCGACCACAGCGACGGCTTCCTCCCCGACTCCGACGACGTCGCGCTCGAACTCGCCACCATCATCCGCGACAAGCAGCCCGACACACTCATCGCGCACTGGAAACACAGCATCCACCGCGACCACGAACATGCGTCGAGCCTGGCCGAACGGGCCCGGTTCCTGGCCGGCCTCCCGTCGGACCAGGAGCTCGACGGCATGGAAGGGGCCGTGGGCAAGCTCGCCGCGCTCCCGCGGCACGGCGTCCGCTCGATCCTGCACGCAGAGAACTGGGAGGACATGGAAGGCTTCCAGCCGTCGATGTACGTCCCCATCCCCGACGAGGCCTTCTACCTCTGGGTTTCCGCCATCCGCCATCAGGCCTTCGCCCGTGGCGAAACCTACGGCTTCCGCTACATCGACTACTACACCGCGCTCATGACCACCCGAGGCTGCCTCGCCGGCTACCCCCGGGCCTGCGCCTTCCACACCAACCCCACTCCGGAGATCACCAAACTCGCCGGCCCGTAGGCACTTCCCGACCTGGGCCGCCAGAATCCAATAGTCGCCTTACCCGCAGTCGCCGGATCAATCGTTTGATCCGGCGACTGGTATTTCGCCGCGGCAACAATCATCACCGAGAAGGGCGATTCCTTGTTCCGAGGGGGCGACTCTGATGGCATTATGTTCGCACTCAGGCAGTGGGGGAGGGGTGCCATGGGGGCGATGCAGCTTGGCCGTCTTGCGCGTTCACCATCGAGCGGCGTGCCGGCGTCTGTCGTTGTCGATGATATTGAGATCAGCACGAATTCGAGAGACCGTGGTCGGCCAAGTCGTCCAGGCGCTCGGGCTGGAGGCACGGATGCGCCTGCGGGCGACCGAATCCGCGCCGCCCTCGACGCCATCGCTGTTTACGTTCCCGCTGAAGCCCTCGGTTTCTATGTGGCCGCCAGCGCTTTTATCGGTGCTCCGACGTTCGGGCAGGATGTTTTCGTCTTCACAGTGACGATCGTCATCGTCGGTGTGCTGGTCGTCCTGGCTCAACAACAGGGCCCCGGTCCGGAGAGATCGGCAAGGCGCCTTGGTCTGGCTTTGCTGTTCGCGATCGTCGGCGCTGCGCTGTACATGAGCGCGATGCCGTACTCGTTTGCACATCGCTGGAGTCCTTATACGCCGACCATGAGTGGGGTCGTGATACTCGCGGCGGCGATCCTGATGCCAGCGATCGGGGCGATCCTCGGGCTGACGGCCGGCGGCAAGGGCGATGATGGTCGGCATATCTGACCGGGAGGCGGTCGTTGAACTCGACCGAGCCGTCCATCGGTTCAACAAGGTGCACTCGTCCTATACGTTCGGCGTTGTTCTCCGAACCGAAGACGCCGAACCGACGCTTTTCAATCCACCCGGGTTCGAGCCACAGGTCGCGCTGGCCATCAAGAGCCTGGAGGAGACCCAGGACGATCCGAATCCTTCGATCGAGATCGATCTCTCACTGGAGCGGGACGAGCGCCGTACGCTCTTTGTCTATCGGCTCAACATCCCCAACCCTCGCCAAGGGGCGCCGCAGGCGGCAGCCTGGTGCATCGGACTTCCGAGGGAACGCGCCCAGGACTTTTTCCCGCTGCCTTTTCGCGACTTCGCGGCCTGGTGTATTGCCTACCTCTTGGCGGCCTACTCTCGCACGGACCCGTACTTCCTAATCGCTCGAGCCTTCCAGGTCGGGAGTGCGAAACTCGGCCTGTCGCTGCTGTGCAACCTGTCGGCCGCCGACGCGGCCATCCTCTGGATCTACAGGCCCAAGCCCAAGGTCTTCGAGACGCTTCAGGTGGTTGGAATGAGCCACGGGCGGCATCACCTCGGACTGGGTAAGGGGATCGTCGGTCAACTGTCTCCGACTCGATCGCAGATCCTCTTCGACAAGCGCGATCCCAACGGACTCAAGCCGTACCACCCGGACTTGTTCAAGACGGAGAACTGGGAGCGTTGCCAGGCTGTTGCCGTTCGCTCCCGGGGGTTGCTCCTCGGCGCACTGTCGCTCTATTGGAGCGAAAGTAGCCCGGCCGAGTACATGAGTCGCATCGATGCGTACCGGGTCAGCGACCTGGCCTACGGATTCCTGATCACGGAGTGGGCGCAGCTGCTCGTACTCGAGGCGGAAGACACCTACGAGAAGATGATTCGCCGCCTCACCCCTGCCCAGGCGCTCGTCCCGTTTCTTCATGATGTGCAGAAGGCTCTTCGTGAGGCAACGACCGCGATGACCAGCGCGGCGGTCATCCTCAACTCCTCGCCGAAGGAGCTGAATCGCGGGTTGAGTCAGCAACTGACCAGTGCGGCCGCGTTCGTGGACAATTGCATGAACAGAATGGGACGGCTCGCCCTTCTCCAGGAACGTCGCAGTGGCCGGCGGCGTGTTGATCTGCGCCGTCTCCTGGTCGACAATCGCAGTTTGATCGAGCTGCACAGCACTATCCGGATCGAGGTCAACCCCGGGAACAAACCGGTATTCGTGCAGGCCGACCGACTCGAGCTGGAGCGCGCCGTACTCAACCTGGTTTCGAATGCGGTGTACTGGACCGAGATGAAGACGATGGGGGAGCGTCGGGTAACGGTGTCCTTGAGGGCGACACGCGAGGACGCGATCATCGATGTCGAGGACACCGGAGTCGGAGTCGGGCCGGCCGTCAGAGACACGTTGTTCGAGCGGTTTGTCACCGGCCGCCCGGATTCGGGGACAGGGATGGGGCTTTTCCTGGCCAGAGAGACGATGCGCAACAATGGGGGAACTGTGGAATTTTCTGACCGCTATGGAGGGGGAGCGGTTTTCCGTCTCCGGCTACCACATTCGAAGGAGCCGGAGTGAGCGAGATCGATGCGGTTCTGGTCGACGACGCGGTCGGCTCGGCCTTCGTGCAAGGCGTGGTGCGTGGGGCTGCGCCACGAGGGATGCGAATTACTGCCGTGCCGTCCGAGGATGACCTGACGGCCGAACTCGCCCGGGACGAGGTCCAGGTCCTGATCGTGGACATGCGCATGCCGGTGTCCGCACGCCAGGTGGCCCGGGACGCGACCCGGAAGCGGCCCGATGTCGCTGTCTTCTTCTGGACGGAGTACGTCGGTGATCCTGAGTACGAGGATCTGGAACGTAGCCTGAACCCGCTGATTCGGTGCGCCAAGGGTGTGAAGGTTCCGAGGGCGGACTCCGACGGGGAGATTCTGGAGAGCTCTCTCATCACCCCAGTGCGGAACCTCGTGCACCGGCCGAATTCTGGCGCTCTCTCGGCTTCGTTGGGGTCGGCCGACGGGCGGGGCAGGTCCTCTCGAGCGTTCGCCCTCACTGTGGATGAAATGATGGACCTGAGCATTCCGTCGGCGCGATCGCTGGTCCGTGAGGCGCAGCAGCTATGCCGTGACGAGGTGCGCATCGTGTTCGAGAACTCGGACGCGGAATGGGTGCTGATCGCCGGGCCTGATATGGACGTCATTCGGTGGGGGGCTTCGCGTGCCAACCTGCCTGATTCGCGGCGGATGGCCGAACTCGGGCGACGTCATGGGCGTATGCCTTACTTGTTCAGACGGCCGATAGAGTCTGACGACATCACCCTGGGGAGTACCTGGTGCCCTTGTCCGCCGACCGACTTTTATCCGTGTCTCGGTATTGACGTACTGCAGGGCGACAGCAATACGTACCAAGTTCACTTCGACACCGGATCCCCACATACGCTCCTGTCGTACGAGACGTTGAGCGAATCCGGAGCGATCGATCAAGCGGGAAGTCTGGATGTCCGGGCCGGGATTCGCGAACCTGATCAGCCCTTCGAATACCTTGATCAGGAAGTGGACCTGCTCCTGTCCGACGGCTCGGAGTCCCAGCGCGTCAAGGTGCGGCCGCTGATCGTCTTCGAATGGGCGTTCAGCCCGTTCTCGCGGAGATGTCCCCACGGCAACTGTCCGGGAAGCCGGCCCGCGGACGGACGCTATCTGTGCGGACGCCGGGAGGCAGGACTGCTGGGGCGCGACATTCTCGTCGAGGGCACCTTGCAGGTGGTACTGGACGGCGCCAACCAACAGACACGCTTCTTGAGGCAGGGCTTGGAGCCGGACTTCCCAGAGCCTGGCCGGATCAAGGACTACTGACCCAGCACAAACAACCAACCCCGAAGCCTTCACTATCCTGCACCTGCTGGCCTCACTCGTAGCGGAGGGCTTCGGCGGCGGGGATGCGGGTGGCGAGGCGGGCGGGGAGGCTGGTGGCGAGGGCGACCAGGAGGATGGTTCCGATCGGGACGAGGGCGAGTGACCACCAGGAGGCGATCACCCGGTCCTCGCTGCTTCCGCCGGCGAATCCGTACACGGTGATGTAGAGCGCGATGCCCACCGGGATCGACACGATGACCGCGACGACGGCGAGCGCGACGTGGGCGCTGATCAGGCTCGACGCGATCTGCCGGGGTGTCAGGCCGACGGACTTCAGTACGCCGTACTCGCGGACGCGCTCGCGCACCGAGAGGAGGGCGACCGCGATCAGCGTCGTGACGGTGATCAGGAGGAGTACGGCGTCCAGGGTGTAGACGAGAACGGGCAGCTCACGCGGTACGTCGCTGACCTCGCCGGCGGCGCGGGCGTCGAGGTTCGCCTGCATCGAGAGCGCGAAGACGACGGCCGCGCCGGTGACCACGATCGCACCGGCCAGCCGCGTGGCTCGGTGTCGCCTGGTGACAAGGTCCTTGAGACCGAGCGACAACACGACCGGAAGGGTCGCCCGGCTGACCAAACGCCCGAGGCGTGTTCTCGACGCCGGTGCCGCCGAACCGGACTGGATCGCCTGCAGAACAGTGAACCCGGTGCCACGCCGGGCCGACGAGGCGGCGCTGCCGATCAGCACGATCAGCACAGGGCAGGCAGCGACGAGGAGATGCCACGGATTCATCGCGATCGTTGGCGACGCCACCATTGTCGCGACACTCGACGCGGCCAGCCGTGGCGCGAGCAGTACGCCGATCGCGAAGCCGAGCACCACCGCGACCAGCCCGAGCACGGCGGACTCGAGCGCGAATACGACAGTGATCTGGCGTGGCGTGACACCGACCGCCTTCAGCAGTCCGATCTCGCGGTGCTGCGCGCCGGCGCGAGCCGTAACCAGGATCGCCACCACCGCGAAGACCACGGCGAGCAAGACGATGGTGTACGTCGTCAGCACGAGCCGAGTGGGCGCTGCCTCTTGCAATGCACTGTCGCGCTGGTCCTGCCACGTTTCGAAGGCGGCGGTGCTCGGCGGCACGGCTCCAGCAGCCCGTACGGCGAAGTCCGGTGCGGCAGCCGGATCGGACAGACGGACGGCCTCGGTCCAGCGCCAGCGACCGGTGTCCGGCTGGACCTGCTCCAGCGTGGCGCGTGATACCCAGGCCAGCCCGGGATTCCGGCGGGGATAGCGCGGCTGGCTGGGCGACACCGCAGTACCGACGACGGTCAGCTCCACCGGGTCACCGGTCGTTGCCAGGCGCAACGTCGTACCGACGGTGAGACCGAGGGCGTCGGCGAAGCTGCGCTCGAGCACGATCCCATCCGCGGGTCGGCCTGCACCGTCGATCGGGACTGCTGTGTTCACGTGTGGCGCGGATGCCTGGCCGGCGAGTTGCAATCGGTCGGTCGTGCCGAGTACGGCGGCGTTGGCGTTCGGGATGGGCTCGTCTCGTTCGGCGACGCCGGGGAGGCTCGCGATCTTGTCCGCATCCGCCGCCGAGGCGAGGTTCGCGAGGACGTGGGCGCCGTTCGCGTCGGCGAAGGTCCGCTGCCACGGATCGCGGACAGTCGACCCGACCTCGAGCGCGAGCACGATGGTCGCGGCTGCGGCGGTGCAGAGCAGAACCGTCAGCGCGCTCGCGAGGAGCCGTGAGCGGAGTCCCGCGAACGCGAGCCTGACCAGGGTGAGCGTCATACCGGTCCGCCGGCGTCGAAGGGGAGCGTGACCGGTCGGGCCGATTGCAGTTCGGTGTCGTCGTTCACCAGCCCGTCGCGAAGGGTGATGACCCGATCCGCGGCGGCGGCGACGCGGGTGTCATGGGTCACCAGCAGCAGCGTCTGGCCCCGGTCGCGGGCGGCGCGGAGCAGGGCGAGCACCTCGCGGGACGAGGCCGAGTCGAGGTTCCCGGTCGGCTCGTCGCCGAGCAGGATGTCCGGCGTGTTCGCCAAGGCACGGGCGAGGGCGACGCGCTGTTGTTCTCCGCCGGACAGTTGGGACGGCGCCGCGTCGTACTTGTCGTCGAGACCGAGGTCGTCCAGCAGTCTGCTCGCGGTGTCTCGGGCTTCCTTCCGGTGCCGTCCGACCAGGAGGAGGGGCAGTTCGACGTTCTCGATGGCGGACAGGGTGGGCATCAGGTTGAAGAACTGGAACACGAACCCGACCTTCTGCCGCCGCATCCGCGCCAGCGCGGTCTCGCTCAACTGGTCGATCCGCTCGCCGCCGAGCCAGACCTCCCCGGCGGTCACGCGATCGAGCCCTGCCATCAGGTTGAGCAGCGTGGACTTCCCGCACCCGCTCGGCCCCACGATCGCAACGAACTCGCCCTTGCCGATCGTGAGGTCGATACCGCGGACGGCCAGGACCTGGGCGCCCCCGGTGTCGTAGGTCTTCGCGAGCCTTCGTGTCTCGAGCACCGGTGTCATGCCGGCTCCCGTTGCATCGGCAGTCGCTGCTCGATCAGGTCGAGCCACTCGAGGTCGGCCTTCAGATGCAGGATCGCGCCCTCGGCCAGCAGTTCGGCCGCGGGCCGGGACCCGTCGGCCGCCACCATCGCGTCGAGGTCGCGCAGGGACTGCAGGTACTCGCGCCGCTGCCCAGCGATCAGCGCCTTCGGCTCGGCCAGACCCGCAGACGCGAGAATCACCAGCTTCATGAAGAACTCGTCCTTCAGCCGCGTCCCCGGCACCGGCGTCTCGATCCATCCCGTCAGCGCGGCCCGCCCGGCGGCGGTGAGCTCGTACACCCGCTTGCGCCGGTTGTCGCCCTCGATGCTCTGCCCCACCACCAGCCCGTCCCGCTCGAGCCGCGCCAGCGTCGAGTAGATCTGCCCGGCGTTCAGCGCGGGCAGCAGCTCCCCGAACTCCTGCTCGAGGGCTTGCTTGATCTCGTACCCGTACCGGCTCTCGTCAGCCAGCAACGCAAGAAACAACGACCGCATAGATAGCAAGAATATATACCCGCTACCTATCTGTCCAGACCTGCTCGTGGACTACATTCCGACAGGTTGATCGAGCTGTGGAGGGGATCGTTGAGTACGTCATACTCGCCGTCGGACAAGGTGGCGGTTGCGTTCGAGGCACTTGTCGACGAGGAATGTGAGCGGCGTGAGCTCGACCGGGGCGGTCGGGTACTGCGGTGGCTCGAGGCGGGTGACGGGCCGCACACGGTCTTGTTCGAGGCCGGCGCGATGTCGCCGGCCGCCGGGTTCGCGGCCGTGTTCCACGCGCTTGCCCCCGACTATCGGGTGATCGTCTATGACCGAGCCGGGTACGGCGCCAGTGATCCGGCGCCGCTCAGCCTGGATCTGCAGCTCGGGGATCTGTTGGCTGTGCTCGAGGCGGTTGGCCCAGGTGTTGTTGTCGGGCACAGCTGGGGTGGTCTGCTGGCGCAGTTGGCCACCTGGGCGAGGCCCGAACTGGTCGGCGGCCTGGTGCTGCTCGACCCCTCACACGAGATCTTCTGGTCGGAGCCTCTCGCTGGAGACGGTCGCGCGGAGGTGAGCCGGCACCCGAGCCGGACCGTGCCGGCGAGCGAGGATCCGCGGAGTGCGGATGTGCTGAAGTTCGGTCGCGAACTGGCCACTGACGTCGCCCGGAGCGTCCGAGGCGATGAGCGCCTCCAGCCTCTGCTGATCGAGGCGTGCCTGTCCTACCTGGAGACGGACGAGCAGCTGTTCACGTACCTCGACGAGTTCCCGATGATCCTCGACCACGTCGACGACCTGGCCGCCCGCCGTGCGCAGGGTGTCTGGCCGGAGCTACCGGTTGTGGTGCTCACGGCCACCAAGGGCAGACCCGCGGACAGCACCGAGCAAGTCACCGCGGTCCTGGACGAACTGGTTGCCATAGTCAACGGTCGCCACACCGTCGTCCCCGACTCCGGCCACTACCTCCACCTCGACCGCCCGGACCTCGTCGTACAGGCGGTCAGAGACGTAACCCCTTAGGAATCGTCGGCTTTGCGGACCCAGACCTCTCGGATGATGAGGAGGATGGCGGCGGCGGAGGGGATGGCCAGGAGGGCGCCCACTACGCCTAGGAGGGCGCCGCCGATGAGGGCGGCGATGACGGTGACGGCGCCGGGGATGTCGACGGCTCGGCGCATGATGCGCGGGGCGATGACGTAGTTCTCGATCTGCTGGTAGATGATCCCGTACGCGAGACAGGCGACACCGGTCCACAGGCTGTCGGTGAAGCCGATCAGGGAGACGAGGACGACGCCGATCAGGCCGCCGACCATCGGGATGAACGCGGTGAACATGACCACGATCGCCAGCGCCACGGCGTACTCGCGCAGACCGACGATCTCCAGGAACACGAACATGCAGAAGCCCGCGCAGAGGGCGACCGTGAACTGGCCGCTGACGTAGCCGCCGACCCGGGCCAGCACCTCGTCGCCGAGGATCGAGACGCGAGTACGCCGGGTCCGCGGGACCAGGCTGTACGCCGCGCGCTTGACCGACGGGAGCGAGGCGAGGAAGTACAGCGTCAGGATCAGGATCGTGAACGTGTTGAACAGCGCGTTCGCGACCACCTTGCCGACACCGAGGATGCCGCCGAACGCGCGCTGCGCCAGGGCCGGGTCCTGGATGTAGTCCTTGGCCTTCTGGACGTAGTGGTAGCGGTTGTCGAGTTCGTCCAGCGTCTTCGACTTCTGCACCAGGTCGAGCCACTGGGGTGCGTTCCTGATCAGGCTGTCGATCTGGTCGGTGACCACCGGCACGATCGCGAACCCGACGCCGGCGACCGCGAGGATCATCAGCAGGAACACGACGGCGACGGACAGACCGCGCTTCAGGCCGCGGCGCATGAACCACTCGACCAGCGGGTTCAGCCCGACGGCGATGAACATCGAGACCAGCAGCAGGATCAGGACCGAGCTAGCCCGGCCGGCCGCGTTCCACAGACCCCAGGCGACCAGTACGCCGAGTGCCGCGAAGAACCCGAACATGAACGGGCTCGAGCGCCGCAACGGCGGACCGGGCAGGCCCATGCCGACGTCCGGGTGCCGCTCCTCGATCAGCAGTTCGTTGGCGAGATCGTCGTCCGCCTTGTCCGCCGGAGCCTTGGCATCCTCCGCCGACTCCTCAGCCTCTCCAGCCGCCGCACCCGCCTTGTCCGCAGACTCATCGGCTTTGTCGGCGGACTCGTCGGCCTTGTCTGCCGACTTGTCGGCTTCGTCCGCGGACTCATCGGCTTTGTCTGCCGCCTTGTCGGCTTCGTCGGCCGATTCGTCGGCTTTGTCCGCTGACTGGCTTGCTGCGTCGGCTGATCCGTCCGCCTGCTCGGCGGACTTTGCTGCCGCATCGGCGGAGTGGTCGGCTTTGTCCGCGGCCCGTTCTGCTTCGGCGGCGGCCTCCTGCGCTTCGCGGGTTGCCTCGGCGAGGTCCCGGTCGGGGGTTGTGGTGGAGGTGTCGTCGCCGGCTGGCGTCACGTCGTTTTGTCCTTCGGGGATCGCGAGCCCGTCTTGGCCTCGTCGGTCTTCTTCTCGTCGGCCAGGCCGTTCGGCCGAGCCTGCGTCTGAGTCTCCTCCGACACCAGGTCATCCAGCCTGAACTCGTCGATCCTCGTCGAGTCCGCCGGCTCGTCGTCGTCCGCCTTCGAATCGTCCGCCTTCGAACCGGTCGCCTTGGAATCGGCGCCCGTCGAGTCGGAACCCTTCGAGCCAGCAGGCTTCGAATCGGCAGCCTTGGAGTCAGCAACCTTCGAGTCGTCGTCGGCCGATGCCGTGGACGCCTTGGACGACGCAGACCGGGAGGACGCGCGAGCGGTCGACGCGCCAGAGGTCGACGACCCCGAGTTCGACGCGGCCGAGGTGGACGCGGCAGGAGTGATCGAAGCCGACGTGGACGACGATGCGGAGGTGGACGTGGAGGAGTCGGACTCGTCGGCCGGGCCGCCGGCAGTCTTGCTCACCAGGTCGTCGGTGTCCTTCGGGTCGACCCGCAGGGCGGTGTCGATGCGCGTCTCGTCGACCCGTGCATCACCCGCACCCAGCCCGACGAACGGGCTCGCTCCGGTGAACGGTCCCTCCCCACCCTCGGCGTACGACGCCTCACCCGACGCCGGCGCAGACGTCGCGAACGGGCTGTCCCCCTTGGGCGCAAACGGGCTCTCGCTCTTCGGTGCGAACGGGCTGTCGTCCTTCGGCGCGAACGGGGCGTCGTCCTTCGCAGCGAAGGGGCTCTCGTCCTTCGCAGCGACCTGGCCGGCAGTCGACGGTGCGTCGAACGGGCTCGGGGCGGGTGCCTCCGGCGGTGCCGCGAACGGGCTGGGCGCCGGGGCGTTCTGCGGCCCGGACAGGGGGTTGCTGGACGGCCCGCTCAGCGGGTTCGGCGACTCCGCCTGCTGGCGGTTGAAGGGGCTGACGTACGTCGGGGCCGCGGTCTCGGAGTCGAGTTCGGCGGCCTGGCGGGCGATGTTGCTGGCGATCTCGTTCAGACCCGCGATCTGGGTCAGGATGCCGTCGCGGCGCTTCGCGAGCCGCTCGGTCTCCCGGGCGACGACCGTGCGCGACCGCTCCGCCTCGTCCGCGGCGTTCGCGAGCTCCGATTCGGAGCGGGTCCGGGCGGTGGTCAGCAACTGCTCGGCCTCGCGCCGCGCCCGGGTGATGGTCCGCTCGGCCGACTCCTCGGCCTCGGCGCGGATCTTGCGGGCCTGCTCGGTCGCCTCCGCCACGCGGCGCTCGGAGGCCTCGGCGGCCTCGCGCATCTGGGTGGTGAGGTTCTCGGTGTCGGCCGCGATCTGCTGGTGCTTGTCGGCGAGCTCCTTGGCCTGCTGCTCACGCTCGTCGGCGAGCCGGGCCCGCAGCGCGGCGGACTCGCGCTGGATCGCCGTCCGGATCTTCTCCGCCTCGTGCAGGGCACCGTTCTTCAGCGTGCTGGCCTGCGACTCGGCGGTCAGCTGCAGCTGCTCGGCCTTGCGCCGCGCGGCCTGCAGGACCTCGGAGCCCTCGGTCTCCGCGGTACGGCGCAGCTCGGCGGCATCGCCCTCGGCGGTCCGGCGCAGGCTGTCGGCCTCGTTCAGCGCGACCGAGCGGATGTCCTCGGCCTCGCGGTCACCGGTCGCCCGGGCCGCGGAGGCCTCCTTGGCTGCCGTGCTGCGCAGCTCGTCGGCCTCGCGGCGGGCCTCCTCGAGCGCCTCGGACGCCTGGTCCTGGGCGAGCCGGAGGATCTGCGCGGCCCGGTCGCCGAGTCCGGCGTACGACGGGTTGGCGCTGGCGTCGAGCTGACGCCGGGTCTCCTCCAGTTGCCGCTGCATCGGCGCGACACTGCCCTGGAGCTCATCGGCTCTGTTACGGGCCTCGACGAGTTGCATCTCCAGCGCGCGGACATAGTCGTCCACGGCCTGCTTGTCGTACCCACGTCGACTGACCGGGAAGCCCCCGGCCGCTGTCGCCGTACGGTCGAAAAATGGCAGGCTCGACTCGTCAGGCATTCCCGAGATTCCCTTCTGGCGGCTCACTGAATCCCCCACCTTAAGCCTGTCAGAACTCGGGCGTAACCAGCCAATCGGGCCCCTGGGACGACCCGGCCCAACCGTTACCTGTTACGGAAGCGATTGATGGCGGCCTCGTGCTCGGCCCGCAGCGTCGGATTACGGACGCCGAGGCCCTCGCTCGGGGCCAGGGTGAGGACGCCGACCTTGCCCTGGTGCAGGTTGCGATGGACGTCGTACGCCGCCTGGGCGGTGTCCTCGAGCGGATAGACCTTGCTGACCGTCGGGTGGACCATGCCCTTGGCAATCAACCGGTTCGCCTCCCAGGCCTCCCGGTAGTTGGCGAAGTGAGAGCCGATGATCCGCTTCAGGTTCATCCACAGGTACCGGTTGTCGTACTCGTGCATGAAGCCGGACGTCGACGCACACGTCACGATCGTCCCGCCGCGCCGGGCGACGTACACCGACGCCCCGAACGTCTCCCGCCCCGGGTGCTCGAACACGATGTCGGGATCGTCGCCACCGGTGAGCTCACGGATCCGGGCCCCGAACCGCTTCCACTCCTTCTGGTCCTGTGTGGTCTCGTCGGCCCAGAACTTGTACCCCTCGGCCGACCGGTCGATGATCAGCGACGCCCCCATCGCCCGGCAGATCTCCGCCTTCTCCGGCGACGACACCACGCACACCGGGATCGCCCCACCGTTCAGCGCGAACTGCGTCGCGTAGGAACCCAGCCCGCCCGACGCACCCCAGATGAGTACGACGTCGCCCTGCTTCATGTCGGCGCCGTTCGCCGACACGAGCTGCCGGTATGCCGTGCTGTTCACCAGACCAGGGGACGCGGCCTCCTCCCAGGTGAGGTGCTCCGGCTTCGGCATCAGCTGGTTCGACTTCACCAGCGCGAGCTCGGCCAGACCGCCGAAGTTCGTCTCGAAGCCCCAGATGCGCTGCTCGGAGTCGAGCATCGTGTCGTTGTGCCCGTCGGGCGACTCGAGCTCGACGGACAGGCAGTGTGCGACCACCTCGTCGCCCGGCTTCCACGCGTTCACGCCGGGCCCGGTCCGCAGTACGACGCCGGCCAGGTCGGAACCGACCACGTGGTAGGGCAGGTCGTGGCGGGCCGTCAGCGGGGACAGCTTCCCGTACCGCTTCAGGAACGCGAACGTCGACACCGGCTCGAAGATCGACGTCCACACGGTGTTGTAGTTGATCGCGCTCGCCATCACCGCGACCAGCGCCTCACCCGGCCCGAGCTCGGGCGTCGGTACGTCGTCCAGGTGCAGGCTCTTGCGCGGATCCTTCTCCTTGCTGTCCAGACCCTCGAACATCGTCGCCTCGTCGGCGTGCACGGTGATGCCGCGGTAGTGGTCCGGTACGTCGAGTTCGCCAACGGCCGTGGTGTCACCGGACAGAATCGCTTCGAGGATCTGCTTCACGTCGTACCTCCTGCAGCGGCGGTCTGGGTGAGCGGAACTTACCGCTGAGTATGCACGTCTGGCTGTGCCTTGTAACACAGGCACGGGTGGGTGAGACGACCGTCACTTTTGCAGTCCACCGTTGTCAGTGGTCTTACTCAGCGCAGGCGCGTGGAGAGCCGCACCTGGGTGAAGTCGTCGCCCGAGCGCAGCTGGACCAGATCGCACAGCTGGTTCGCGAGCCACACGCCCCGGCCGCCGAGTTCGTCGAGTGGTGGCAGCACGCGTCCGACCAGCAGGTCGTCGATCCGCCCGTGGTCTGCGACGTCGCAGACCAGTGAGCCGTCCTCGATCCAGACCGACAACGTCCCACTGCCGCCGCCGAACAGGATGCTGTTCGTGCAAATCTCGTGCAGCGCCAGCTCCAGGTCGTCCGTCCGATCCCGCGACACCCCGTGCGACAACGCCCGCGCATTGACCCATTGCCGGATCTGCGCAAGCTCGCCGCGTCCGAACTCCCACCGCTCGGCCCGATCCGGTACGTCGGGCAGCGCGGTGCGGAATGTCTTCTCTGCAAGGCCTTCCGGCACCGAGTGGGTCACCGTCGGATCGATCCCGACGGCCGCATCGTACGGACAGCGCAGCCGGAAGCCGACGGCGTCGGCGAAGGCCACCGACAGCAGAGCCTCGTGCAGCAAGGCTTCCTCGTACTCCGCTGCCGTCCGGCCCGCGTACGCCGGTTCGCCGAGCCCACGGACCGCTCGGCCAGGATGCTGATCGAGGATGTCGCGCCAGAACGGAATGATCCGCGCGGGGTTGTGGCCGGCGACTGTCATATCGATAAAACGCACCTGGTCGGCCGCCTCGCCGAGTGCCTGGCGCAGCTCGGCAATCCGCTCCGGGGGCAGTGCGACCACGACCTTCTCACCGGCAGCCAGGCCGTCACGGACGTACGGCGCCGCGGAAAGCACGAACTCCTCGCCAGAGGTATAGACGAAGGCGTCGTGCCGGAACCCCGCGTGCGCACCGCCCAGAGAGTCGGTGGCGCTGTCCTTCAGCACCCGCTCAGCCTAGTCCGGCGATCGCCACCGAGTAACGCATCGGGGCGCGCCGTCACCCGGTGTTCGAGACCCGTAACAGACCGGTCGTTCAGGCCGGGTTCAGGCCGGCTCGACGAGCTCGACCAGCACGCCGCCGGCCGAGCGCGGATGGATGAAGTTCACCCGCGAACCGGCGGTGCCACGGCGCGGCTCGTCGTACAGGAGTTCGGCGCCGCGCTCGCGCAGGGTCGCCGAGACCGCGTCGAGGTCGCTGACCCGGTAGGCGAGTTGCTGGATGCCCGGCCCGCGCTGGTCCAGGAACTTCGCGATCGGTGAAGAGTCCGACAGCGGGGCGAGCAACTGGATCGACGAACCCGAGTCGCCGACCGACAGCATGGCCTCGCGCACGCCCTGCTCCTCGTTGATCTCCTCGTGCGCGACCGTCATGCCGAACACCTCGGCATAGAACCGGACCGCCTCGTCGAAGTCGGCCACGGCAACACCCACGTGGTCGATCGCGTCGAACAAGGTCCCGGTGACGGTGCTCTTCATAGCGCCAGAGTGGCGCAGCCGGCCGCCGGAATCCATGGAAAGTGGCAGAGCTGACACCACGCGTGTGACTTGATCGACAGCGGCGTACCAGTGCTGTCGCAGGTATCGTGACAACATGTCTGACGCCACCCGTAGTTCAGCGAACACCACTGTCATAGTCGCCGGCGCGCGGACCCCGATCGGGCGGCTGCTGGGTGGCCTCAAGGGCTTCACCGGCGCCGAGCTCGGCGGGTTCGCGATCAAGGGCGCACTGGAGAAGGCCGGCGTCGCGCCGGACCAGGTCGAGTACGTGATCATGGGCCAGGTGCTGCAGGCCGGCGCTGGTCAGATCGCTGCCCGACAGGCCGCGGTCAAGGCCGGCATCGCTATGAACGTCCCGGCCATCACCATCAACAAGGTCTGCCTGTCCGGCCTGAACGCGATCGCGCTCGCGAGTCAGCTGATCCGCGCCGGTGAGTACGACATCGTCGTCGCCGGCGGGATGGAGTCGATGACGAACGCGCCACACCTGCTGCCGAAGTCCCGCGAGGGCTTCAAGTACGGCGACACCACCCTGGTCGACTCGATGGCGTACGACGGGTTGTGGGACGCGTTCACCGACCAGCCGATGGGGGCGCTCACCGACCAGGCCAACAACGAGGGCCTGAAGCTCAGCCGCGAGGAGCAGGACGAGTTCGCCGTGCGCTCGCACCAGCGGGCCGCCGAGGGCTGGAAGAACGGTCTGTTCGCCGACGAGGTGATCCCGGTCGAGGTGCCGCAGCGCAAGGGCGACCCGATCGTGGTCGACAGCGACGAAGGCGTCCGCAGTGACACCTCCGTCGAGGCGCTGGCCAGGCTGCGTCCGGCCTTCGGCAAGGACGGCACGATCACGGCCGGGTCGTCGTCGCCGATCTCCGACGGCGGCTGTGCCGTGGTGGTGATGAGCAAGGCGAAGGCCGAGGAGCTCGGGTTGAGCTGGATCGCCGAGATCGGCGCCCACAGCTCGGTGGCCGGGCCGGACTCGACGCTGCAGAGCCAGCCCGCGCACGCGATCGCGAAGGCGTGCCAGAAGGAAGGCATCGAGCCGGCCGCGCTCGACCTGATCGAGATCAACGAGGCGTTCGCGTCGGTCGGGATCGCGTCCACGCGGGAGCTGAAGGTCGACCCGGACAAGGTCAACGTGAACGGCGGCGCGATCGCCGTCGGACACCCGATCGGGATGTCCGGTGCCCGCCTGGTCCTGCACCTCGCGCTCGAGCTGGGCCGGCGCGGCGGTGGCGTCGGCGCGGCCGCGCTGTGCGGTGGCGGTGGCCAGGGCGACGCGCTCATCGTCCGGGTCCCGAAGAGCTGATGCCGCGCCGGACCGCACCGGTCTCGGAGCTGGTCGAGCGGGCCCGGGAGGGTGACTCCCGGGCCGTCGCCCGGCTGATCTCACTGGTCGAGGACGAATCGCCGTTGCTGCGTGAGGTGATGGCCGCCCTGTCGCCGTACGCCGGTCATGCGCACATCGTCGGCATCACGGGCTCACCCGGCGTCGGGAAGTCCACGTCGACGTCGGCGCTCGTCACGGCGTACCGGGAGACCGGAAAGCGGGTCGGTGTGCTCGCGGTCGACCCGTCGTCACCGTTCTCCGGTGGTGCGCTGCTCGGGGACCGGGTGCGGATGCAGGACCACGCGACCGACTCCGGGGTGTTCATCCGGTCGATGGCCTCGCGTGGGCATCTCGGTGGACTGGCCTGGTCGACCCCGCAGGCGTTGCGGGTGCTCGACGCGGCCGGGTACGACGTCGTCCTGGTGGAGACCGTCGGTGTCGGCCAGTCCGAGGTGGAGATCGCCGGGATGGCGGACACGACCCTCATCCTGCTGGCGCCGGGGATGGGTGACGGGATCCAGGCGGCGAAAGCCGGCATCCTCGAGGTCGGCGACATCTACGTGGTGAACAAGGCCGATCGCGACGGCGTGCAGAACGTCACCCGCGACCTGCGGCACATGCTCGCGCTGGCCGAACGGCCCGAAGGCGCCTGGTCGCCGCCGATCCTGAAGACCGTTGCCTCGCGCAACGAAGGGGTCGACGAGGTGGTGGCGGCGATCGAGGATCGGCTGGCCTGGATGCGGTCCAACGGCGTCCTGGACGAACGGCGCCGGAGCCGCGCCCGGGACGAGATCGAGGCGATCGCGATGACCGCACTGCGGTCGAGATTCGCGCACCTGCACGGCGACGCGCGGCTCGACGTACTGGCCGCCAAGGTCGCCGAAGGCAACACCGACCCGTACACGGCCGCGGACGAGTTGATCGCGGCGCTCTGATCAACGCCACGTGCAACACCCGACCACGGACTGTCACATTGTGTCTTTCCCTGGCGTTCATCCAATGGTTGTTCCGAAATCGGGCAAACTCCGCAGGATTTCCGGAGTACGGTGCGATGGACGTCTCACGGCGGCGCGCCGGTGGGTGCCATGCCCCCGAATCCGTTACAGAATGGACCTTGTAGCTGGTGAGCATTGTGCGGTGGGCTGTGTTCAGTCAGTGACAATTGGTGACGGTCCGTGATACAAACTCAAACACAGTCGACCGAGTGGTTGCGAACGAGGAGTGGTGACATGCCGAAGAAGCTGTTGATCTGGTCGGTCATCGCGTTTGCCGCCTTCTATCTGTTCACTCAGCCAGCGAACGCCGCCGATGCGGTGGGAGGCGCGTTCTCCGCTATCGGCGACGCGTTCTCGAGTGTGATCACCTTCTTGACCGCGCTCTTCAGCTGATCTGCACTCCGAGTGTCCCGTTACGAGCAATCGTGCGGGACACTTGGCTGTACGGGCCGCGGAGCGGCCGGCTGCGATGGCCAGAGAGGGTGGTAGGGGAGTGAGTGGATGGCCGGCATAGGCCTGTTCCGGATCTTCGACCCGAAGGTCCGCAAGCACCTGATCGCGGACGAGGGCGAGGTCGTCATCGACGAGGTCCGGCAGCACTGGGTGGTGTATTCGGTGCCGATGCTCGAGGTCGCGCTGGCGACCGCCCTGCTGATCGCGATGGTGACCACGCCGATCGGCGGCCAGCCCATCGTGCTGGCGCTCGTCCTGGTGCTGCTCTCGCATGCCTTCTGGCAGTTCCTCACCCACCACCGGGACCGGTTCGTGGTCACCAACATGCGGGTGATGCGGATCCGTGGCGTCTTCTCCCAGACCGTCGCGACGACTCCGATCGCGCGGGTCCTCGACATCACCCTGAAGAAGCCGAGCATCGGCCGGATCCTCGGGTACGGCCACTTCGTGTTCGAGTCCGCGGCGCAGGACCAGGGCTTCCGCGAGATCAGGTGGGTCAGCCGTCCCGACGACCGTGACCTGACCATCCAGCGCGTGATCCAGCGCACGGGTCTGCGCGCGTCGGCCAGCGTCGACGTGGTGGAGGGCGACGACGACTCCGACGACGATGGCACCGGTCCGATCGGGATGGACTCCGCGCAGGAGATCACCACCACGGTGCCCGCACCCGCGCCGGCGCGGCGCGGTGGTCCGCCACCCTCCTCGGGTTCGGCGTCGAAGTCGATCTTCAACAGCGAGCGTGGCAACTGGACCGACGAGGACTGAGATCAGTCCGCCGCGGCTCGGAAGAGTTCGAGGCGACGCTCGCGATGGCGTCGTTCGGCGTCGGTCGACGAACCTGCCAGCGCCTTGGTGAGTTCCTCGACTGCTTCGTCGTACCGGTGGTCGCGAGCCAATAGCTCGGCGCGGACGGCGTGCCCGCGTGGGCTGGGCGTGAGCTCGCTGAGTAAGGCGAGGCCCGCTGTGGGGCCTTGTGCTTCGGCGGCCGCGACCGCGCGGCCCAGGTCGGCTGCCGGGCTGGGCGCGACCGACACGAGGAGCTCGTACAGGCGGAGGATCTCCGTCCAGTCCGTGGTGTCGTAGTTGGGTGCGCGGGCGTGCTCGGCCGCGATGGCGGCCTGGAGTTGGTAGGCATCGGCCTGCTGGTTCGAGCGCAGGAGCGAGTCGTTGAGAAGGTCGATCCCGCGGGCGATCGCGGCGTTGTCCCAGCGGCCGCGGTCTTGCTGGTCGAGTGTGACGACCTCACCCTCGGCGTCCAGGCGGGCAGGCCGGCGTGCCTCGGTGAGCAGCAGCAGTGCGAGTACGGCGGTCGGCATCGGCTGCTCGGGCAGCAGCTCGTGCAGGAGCTCCGCCAATCTGATCGCCTCCGCGCAGACGTCGACGTCGTACGCCGTCTGGCCTTCGACCGGAGCGTGGCCGGACGTGTAGAGGCTGTGGACCACGCCGCAGACTGCGGGCAGGCGCTCGGGGAGTTCGGCCTCCGGCGGCACCCGGTACGGGATACGGGCCGCGGCGATCTTCTGCCGCGCCCGGGTCAGGCGCTTCGCGGTCGCGACCTCGGTGGTGAGCATGACGCCGGCTATCTGCGTGGGCGACAGCCCGCACAAGGTGCGCAAGGCCAACGCGACCCGGGTCGGCGGTGAGAGCGCAGGGTGGCAGCAGGTGAAGATCAGCCGCAGGAGGTCGTCCTGGACGACCTCGGCCGGGACGATGTCGGTGCGGCCGAGCTCGATCAGCTGGGTGCTGTCACGTTCTTTGTCGGCGCGCGCCCGTTCGCGCCGGATGATGTCGATCGCCTTGCGCCGGGCGGTCACCGTCAGCCAGGCGCGCGGCTCGGGCGGTACGCCGGTCACCGGCCAGGCGCCGAGGGCCGCCAGGGTGGCCTCCTGGACGGCGTCCTCGGCGAGTTGCACGTCGCCGACGGTCCGGATCAGCGTCGCGAGGATGCGTGTCCCCTCGACCCGGACCGTCTCGGCCACCGCGTCGTGCCCTGGCTCCATCGCCGGAGTCTTCAGCGGGCCCGGATCACCGGGCGCACCTCGACCGCGCCGTTCCAGGCCGACGGGATCTGCTGGGCGATCGCGATCGCCGCCTCCAGGTCCTCGGCCTCGACCAGGTAGTAGCCGGTCAGTGCTTCCTTCGTCTCGGCGTACGGCCCGTCGGTGGTGACGACCTTCCCGCCGCGAGCGCCCTCCACCCGTACGACGGTCGCCGTACTGGTCGGATGGAGCACCGCGCTGGCCGTGATCAGGCCGGCGTTCTCGTCCTGGAACCGCCGGTACTCCGCGAGCTCCTCGGCCTGCTCAGGTGCGAACCAGTCCACGTCCGCGCTGTAAACGAGCGCCAGGTACTGCGCCATCAGCCCACTCCTTTCCGTGCTTCAGGATCCACTGTGGTCCCTCGGCAAGTGAACGAACAGCAACCCGCGAACAGGACATCCGTCAGCGAGTGGCCTCCGCGACCCGCGCACGGAACTCCTGTACGACGCTCGCGTCGCCGGCGGTCTGGATCGCGGAAGCGTCGGCACGGCCCCACAACCACAGGAACACCGCGTCGGGTGAACCGAAGATCTCGGCGGCCGCGTCGCCCTGGGCGCCCTGCTGCACGGTGACGCTGGTGCTGTCCGCGCTGATCGTCCAGGTGCGGCCCTCGGCGGTGATCCGAACGGTCGCGTCGAGTGGGTGAGCGGTGTCGCCCTCCTCCCACCACGGTCCACCGAGGTTCGGGAACAGCAATTCGTCGATACCGTCGAGCGCCAGGTCGGCGGCGATCGGTGTGACCACGTCATGCGCCTGCTCGACGTCGATCCGGTGCACGACACTCTCCAGCGCCATCCGCCGGTACCAGAACCCCGAGGTGGCGTCGTCCGGATTGAACGTCCAGGTCTCCAGCGACGTACCGGCCTTCTCCAACGCGGCCTCGATCGCGGCGAGCGCCTCGTCGTACCACTCGAACGTGTCCCGTGCGTCGAAGTCCGGCGGCCACGGGTCGGGCAGCGCGCCGAGCCGCAGCACCTCCACCTTGTGCACATACACCATCGCCACATGCCGCAGTACGGACTCCACGGTCCACCCCGGACAGCTGGGCACGGGCGCTTCCAGCCCCATCCGCCCGACTTCCCCCAGCCGAGCACCCTCACTCCGCACGTGCCCCAGATAGAACTCGGCCCGCTCCGTCGACAACGTCATACCCGGACCCTCCCAGACCCCATAGACACTTTCAGACGCTCCGTTGCTTGAGTGCTTCTTCCCAGTCGGCTGTCTCGGTGTGGCTGATCTCCACCACACGTTCGGTCAGCAGTTTGGCCGGATCCTCGGCGGTTGCGTACCGGCCGGCCCGCTGGACGTACAACCAGGCTTCGTTCCGAAGGTCCTCGGCGGTCCGGCGGTAGGTCGGATACGAGTCCTTGAACCCGAAGAGCGTCCGGATCCCCTCGGCCAGCGCGATCAGGGCGCCGAGCGACGGAGCGAGCCAGATGGGTGCGCTGATCGCGACCGAGATCGCGACGAACAGCGCCGCGACGAGCTGGACGGTGCCCAGCCCTCGGTACGCGACCCGGGCTTGGTTGGCTTGGTGGTGATACCAGCGGAAGCGGAGGCTGATCAACTGCTCCGCGGGCGCGTCGGTGCCGAGCGCCGGGAAGTCCGAATGTCTGAGTCTGGCCATGGTGTGCCTAGTGTCCAGCTAACCTTCGGCTCATGGCGAGGAAGAGGGCGTTGCCGTTCGATCCGATCGACGAGGCGTCGCGGCAGTGGGGGCGGCGCTGGGGTGCGGTCGAGCAGATGCGGGCCGTCACGTCGCTGATGCGGGCGCAGCAGATCGTCATCGGGGAACTGGACGACATCCTTCGCAAGCACGGACTGACGTTCGCGCGGTTCGAGGCGCTGGTGCTGCTCACGTTCTCGCGGCGCGGCTCGCTGCCGCTGGGGAAGATGGGGGAGCGGCTGCAGGTCCACCCGACGTCGGTCACGTCGATCGTCCGCCGGCTGGAGGCGGCCGGGCTGGTGACCCGGACCCCACACCCGGACGACGGCCGGGCGGTGCTGTGCGAGATCACTCAGGACGGCCGGGACCTGGTCGAGCGGGCCACCGCAGACCTCGTCGCCGCCGACTTCGCCCTCAGCGGACTCAGCGACGAGCAGCTCAAGATGCTCTGGTCGGTGCTCGAACCGCTCCGCCACAACGCCGGCGACTTCAGCTGATCGACGCTTGAACCCTGCCTCAACCAGGCCTTTCCCAGTGTTACGTCCGCGCTAAGAGTTCATTTCCTACTGAAACTTCCCAAGTTTCCCTATTGCGCTACAAGCTCAGGGCCTCCAGGATCGGGGGAACACAGTCGGCCCGCCCTGCGGCCGCGGAAGTAGCTGGAGGACCCATGAAACGCCGTGCTGTCCGGGTGACCGCCGTCCTGCTCGCCGGCGCCCTCACGCTGTCAGGCTGTTCCGGCGGCGGTTCCGCCTCCCCGGCCGACGGAGTCAGGTCGGTCTCGTACGCCGTCGACGACCCGGTCACGCTGAACCCGGGCCGTCAGACCATCGCCTTCGCGCAGGACAAGGTGCTGTTCTCCGCGCTCACCTACATGAAGAGCGACGGCAGCCTCACCTGCCTGAACGCCGAGTCGGTGAAGTCGACCGACGCCGTGCACTGGACCGTCAAGCTGCGCCCGGGCTGGACCTTCCACAACGGCGAGAAGGTCACCGCGGAGAGCTACGTGAAGGCGTGGAACACGGTCGCCTACGGCCCGAACGCCTGGGAGAACAGCGGCCAACTGGTCAACATCGCCGGGTACGACGCCCTCAACCCGGCCAAGGGCACGCCGAAGACCAAGGAGCTGTCCGGCCTCAAGGTGGTCGACGAGCTCACCTTCACGGTCACGCTGAAGAGCCCCGACGGGCAGTTCCCGACCCAGTTGTCGCAGGCACAGACCGGGTTCTTCCCGATGCCCGAGGCGGCGTACAAGGATCTCGACGCCTACGGCAAGAAGCCGATCGGCAACGGGCCGTTCGAGATGGACGGCAGCTACACCGAGAACGAGCCGATGACGGTCAAGGCGTACGCCGACTACCAGGGCCCGAAGCCGAGCATCGACGAGATCGTGTTCAAGCCGTACACCGACATGACCACGGCCTACACCGACGTCCAGGCCGGCAACACCGACATCATCTTCGTCCCGGCGGCCCGGATGGCTCAGGTGAAGAAGGACTTCGGCGACCGTGCGTACGTCTTCGAGGGCCTCGGCATGAACTACCTCGGACTGCCGCTGTGGGACAAGCGCTATGCCGATGTCCGGGTGCGCGAAGCGATCTCGATGGCGATCGACCGCCAGGCTGTCAGCAACGTGATCTACGGCGGCATCTGGACGCCCGCCACCGCGCTGACCCCGCCGGGCGAGCCGGGTACGCCGAAGGACCTCTGCGGTGAGCTGTGCACGTTCAACCCCACCAAGGCCAAGCAGTTGCTGGCCGAGGCGGGCGGCTTCAGCGGCAAGATGGAGATCCGCTACCCGGGTGGTGCCGGGCTCGACGACCTCTACAACGCCTACGCCAACCAGCTCCGGCAGAACCTCGGTATCAAGGACGTCACCGCGACGCCCACCACCGACTTCCCGGAGTTCCAGAAGCTGCGCAACGAGAAGAAGCTGAGCGGCCCGTACTTCTCCCGCTGGGGCGCCCTCTACGCCAGCCAGCAGAACACGCTGCGGTCCTTCTACACCAAGGCCGGCGGCTGCGTGAACTGCATCCCCTACTACACCCCGCAGGTGGAGCAGTTGCTGGCCAAGGCGGACGCGCAGGTCGATCCGCAGAAGGCGATCGAGGGGTACGTCGACGTCCAGAAGGCGATCATCAAGGACTTCCCGGCCCCGCCGATGTTCTTCGAGAAGTACACCTACGCCACCTCGGACCGGATCGCCAAGCTGGCCGAGGGCGCGGGCAGCCTGGAACTCGAGAACACCACCCTGGCGGATAGTTGATGACAGCAACCAACCCGAGCCCGCTCCGGGAGATCCTGGAGCGGGCCCACCGCGTGCCCGACCTGGACCACTTCCCGGGCGTCGACGAGATCACCGAGCGCCTCGACGAGTTGGCCGGCCGTCACCCGGACCTGGTCACCAGTCGCAGGATCGGTACGTCGCGCCTCGGCGACCCGATCACGATGTACTCGATCGGCACCGGCCCCGACGAGGCGCTCGTGTACGCCGGGGTGCACCCGAACGAACCGATCGGCTTCTGGACCGCGATCCGGCTGGCCGAGGATCTCTGCGCAGACGAGGACCTCCGCGGCGGCTGCCGCTGGAACATCATCGGCTGCATCGACCCCGACGGCACCCGCCTCAACGAGGGCTGGTTCGACGGTCCGTTCAACCGGGTGAACTGCCTCGAGCACTTCTACCGCCCGGCCCCGGCCGAGCAGGTCGAGTGGTCGTTCCCGTTCCAGTACAAGAACGCGTACTTCGACCAGGTGATGCCCGAGGCGTTCGCCCTGATGCGGGTGATCGACGAGCTCGAGCCGGTGGTCGCCGTCTCGCTGCACAACACCGAGGTCGGCGGCGTGTACTACTACGTCACCCGTGAGCTCGGCGGCTTCGTCGACGAGTTGCACGCGATCACCGCGTCGTTCGGGCTGCCACTCGATCTCGGTGAGCCCGAGACTCCGGTCGCGCGGCCGCTCGGTCCCGCGGTCTACGAGATGATCTCGGCCAAGGCGACGTACGACTACACCGAGAGCCTCGGGCTGACGCCGTACTCGTCGTCGGGTGGGTCGTCGGCGGAGTACGCCGAGCGGCACGGGACGGTCAGCCTGGTCGCCGAGCTGCCGTACTGGACGCATCCCGCGAACGACGACCAGACGCCGAGCGACGCGTCGTACCGCGACGTGCTGGCCCGGATGGCCGATGCCCTCGGCAAGGATCTCGACGCGATGATCGAGATCTTCGACGCGGCCCGCCCCTACCTGTCCGACGACTCGCAACTGGTCCGGGCGACCGACGCCTTCCTCCCGTATCTGGCCAAGCGGCCGGAACGCGACCGGCTCCGGGCGAAGAAGGAGGACCCCGCGCGGATGGCGACGGTCGCGGAGGCCTTCGGGCTGACCGATGTGCACCGGTCGTTCCGGCTGAGGTTCGGCGGCATGCTGCTGCGCTCGCTCGAGGGCGAGATCGCGCGCGGGAGTGCGGCCGCCGTACTGCACCCACTGAGCCGGCGGATGCGTGAGCTCTACCGGGAGTGGCAGGCCGAGGCCGCCGCCCTCGACCAGGAGCTGCGGACCGTCCCGATCAAGGACCTCGTCGGAGTCCAGTACGCCGCCACCCTCGCGCTACTGAAGGCCGTACGGCGAGAGGCGGGCTGATGCTGCGCTTCACCGTCCGACGGGTGATCGAACTCGTGCTGGTGTTCTTCGGCGTCACGTTCGCCATCTACGCGGCCGTGTTCGCGCTGCCCGGCGACCCGATCTCCAGCCTGGGGGGCGATCAGCCGCTGTCCCCGGCGGTGGTCGAGCGGATCCGCGAGCTCTACCACCTGAACGATCCGCTGTGGTCGCAGTACCTGCGCTATCTCGGTCATCTGCTGACCGGCGACCTGGGTGTCGACTTCCGCGGCCGGTCGGTGGCGGAGCGGCTGGCGACGCGGTGGCCGGTGACGATCCGGCTCGCGCTGACCGCGTGGGTGATCCAGGTCGTGGTCGGCGTCGGCCTCGGCTTGATCGCCGGGCTGCGGAAGAACACCTGGATCGATCGCGGCGTACTGATCCTGACGATCCTGATCACCTCGGTGCCGATCTTCGTGATGGCGGTGACCGCGCAACTGGTGTTCGGCGTGAAGCTGTCGCTGCTGCCGATCGCCGGGGTGACCGACGGCTGGCCGTTGTCGTACTTGCTACCGGCGACCGTGCTGGCGCTGTACGGGCTGGCTGCGGTGGCCCGGCTGACCCGGGGGAGCGTGGTCGACACGATGAGTTCGGACTTCGTCCGGGCGCTGTGGGCCAAGGGCCTGACCCGGCGCCGGGTGGTCGGCATCCACGTACTGCGGAACTCGTCGATCCCGGTGCTGACCTATCTGGCGATCGACCTGGGCGCGTTGCTCGGCGGTGCTGTGGTCACCGAGGGGATCTTCAACCTGCCCGGCGTCGGTCAGTTGCTGTTCCAGTCGATCCGGGTGCATGAGGGACCGACCGTCGTCGGCATCGCGACAGCGCTGATCCTGATCTTCCTGCTCACCAGCGTGGTCGTCGATCTGCTCAACTCGCTGCTCGACCCGAGGATCCGCCATGACTGACCAGGTGCTGGCGCAGACGGTCGAGGAGGACACCCTCGCCGGGCGCGGGGTCTGGGCGACCGTCCGGCGCCGCGTGTTGTTCTGGCTGCCGTTGACCGTGCTCGCCGTACTCCTGCTGCTCGCTCTGTTCCCGGGGTGGGTCGGCGGATGGTTCGGCACCCCGGATCCGCGTGCGTGCGACATCTCGGCGAGTGCTCGCCCGTCGTCGCACGGGCATCCGTTCGGTCAGGACCTGCAGGGCTGCGACGTGTACGCGAACGTCGTCCACGGCGCTCGCGCGTCGCTGGCGGTCGGCCTGATGTGCACACTGGTCGCGCTCGTCATCGCCGTCGGAGTCGGCACCATCGCCGGGTACGTCGGTGGTTGGGCCGACTCGGTGCTGGCCCGGCTGACCGATGTCTTCCTCGGATTCCCGTTCCTGCTCGGGGCGATCGTCGTACTGAACAGTCTCGGCAAGCGGTCGGTCCTGTCGGTCGCGCTCGTGCTCGCGTTGTTCTCCTGGCCGGCGCTGGCCCGGATGGTGCGTACGACGGTCCGCGCGACCCGGGACGCGGAGTACGTGCAAGCAGCGAAGGCCATGGGGTTCCCGACCAGCCGCATTCTCAGTCACTATGTGTTGCCGAACTCGATCGGTCCGGTGCTCGCGGTCGCCACCCTGACCGTCGGGGGCGTGATCGTCGCGGAGTCGACGCTGACGTTCCTCGGCCTCGGCCTGCGGGCGCCGTCGATCTCGTGGGGCCTGCAACTCGCCACCGCGCAGTCCAGGTTCCAGCAGGCACCGCACACCTTGATCTACCCGGGCATCTTCCTCGCCGCGACCGTACTGAGCCTGATCACCCTCGGCGACGTACTCCGCGACGCGGTCAACCCGAAGGGACGCTCCTGAATGACCACCCACGACAGAACGGACGCCGCCTTGTCCTCGTATGACCTCACCACCGCTCGTGAAGCCGCTCCCGCGATCGAGAGCTGGCTGGAGTACCAGCGCCGCTACCTGCGAACGCCGGGAGTCCAGGCGGCGATCCGGGTCGGTGACGAGATCGTCCTGTCGACCGCCCTCGGGAACAGTGACGAGGTGGCCGGGACGCCGCTGCGGACCGACCATCTGTTCCGGATCGCGTCGCACTCGAAGACCTTCACCGCGACCTCGATCCTGCAGATGGTCGAGCAGGGCAAGGTCCGCCTCGACGACCCGATCGAGGCGCACGTCCCCGAGCTGGCGGGCAGTGCGCTGGCGCCGGTCACCGTGCGCGAGCTGCTCGGCCACCAGGGCGGCGTGATCCGCGACGGCGTCGACAAGGACTACTGGCAGCTGATGGATCCGTTCCCGGACCGCAAGGCGCTGGTGGAGCTGTGCCTGAGCCACGGCCAGGTGTTCGAGCCGAACGAGCACTTCAAGTACACGAACATCGGCTACTCGCTGCTCGGCCTGGTGATCGAGTCCGCGAGCGGGCTCTCGTACGGCGATTACGTCGCCGCCAACATCACCGGTCGGCTCGGCCTGGCGAACACCGGCGCCGAGTGGGATCAAGAGCGGGCCAGTGAGTACGCCGGTGGTCACACCGGGCTGCTGGACGGCTCCGACGTACGCGAGACGATCCCGCACGTCGACACCCGGGCGATGGCCGCGGCCACCGGCTTCTACTCGACCGCCGAGGACCTCACGTCGTACGGCGCCGCGCACTTCTTCGGAGCGGATCAGCTGCTGACCGACGCGAGCAAGCGGCTGCTGCAGCGTGACGAGAGCCTGGTCAACGCGCACGGCCGCGAGATCGGCCGGTACGGGCTGGGCCTGGACATCGTGAAGGTCGGCGACCGCCGGCTGGTCGGCCACAGCGGTGGGTATCCGGGCCACATCACCCGGACCTTCATCGATCCCGTCGACCAGATCGTCGTATCGGTGCTCACCAACTGCATCGGCGGCCCGGCCGGCATCCTCGCGACCGGCGTGGTCAAGCTGCTCGACCTGGCGGCCAATGCTCCCGCCGGCTCCGCGGTGCCGAGCGACATCGACGGGCGCCGGTTCTGCGGCAACTTCGCGAACCTGATGGGCGTGATGAGCATCGCGCTGCTGGGTGGCCGGCTGGTCGCGTTCTTCACGGCCGCGCCGGACCCGGTCGACAGCTACGAGGAGCTCCGGGTCATCGACGAGAACACGCTGGCCGTCGTACCGGCGGCCGGGTTCGGGTCGATCGGCGAGAAGGTGGAGTTCACCTGGGACGCGGACGGACAGCCCGAGGTCGTCCGGTACGGCGGGAGCTCGCGGTGGCCAGTCGAGGTGTTCCGGGCGCGCCGGTCGGCGCAGATCGCGGACGCCGAGGTGCACGTTGAGGCCAGGAGGTCGTCATGACGGATGACAAGCCGGTCGACGACGAGGCCTGGGAGGAGGACCCGCGCCGCGCGGAGTTCGTCGAGCAGTTCGCCCTGCTCAGAGAGCTGGCCGGCTCGCCGCGGATGGAAGGCCGGGTGCTCGGCTACCTGATGATCAGCAACAAGCCGTTCGTCTCCTCGGCCGAGCTGGCCCGGGCGCTGTCGGCCAGCGCGGGCTCGATCTCGAGTACGACGCGGCGGCTGATCGATCTCGGTTTCGTCGCGCGGCACGCTGTCCCCGGAGATCGCAGTCACTACTTCAAGGTCGACGACGACATCTGGGGCAGCTTCCTGGCCGGTGAGCGGCGGTCGCTGGGCAAGCAGCGACAACTCTTCGATCACATGCTGACCGAGCTGCCCGACGGGATGCCTGGTCCGCGCAAGCGGCTGCGGAATGCGCGCAACTACTTCGAGTGGCTGACGGCGTACCACCGCAAGATGCTGGCGGACTGGGAAGAGTACCGGGACAAGTTGGACGCTGAGGAGGGACGGTGACCGGCGACATCCTGCGGTTCGAGGACCTGACCGTCGACTTCACCGTCGGCGGTACGACGCACCGCGCGGTGGACCAGGTGAGTTTCGCGGTCCGGCCGGGCGAGGTACTCGCGGTCGTGGGGGAGTCCGGATCGGGCAAGAGCGTCACCTCGCTGGCGGCGCTCGGGCTGCTGCCGTCCAACGCGGCGGTCGGCGGTCGGATCAGCTTCGGCGGCGATGACGTGTTGTCGATGTCACGGGCCGAGCTGGCGACGTTGCGCGGCCGCCGGATCGCGATGATCTTCCAGGATCCGGTCGGCGCGCTGGACCCGGTGTTCACGATCGGGTCGCAGCTGATCGAGATGATCCGGGCGCATCAGCCGGCGCTGTCTCGCGGGCAGGCCCGCGAGCGGGCGATCGAGCTGCTCCGGATGGTCGAGATCCCCCAGCCCGAGTCGCGGTTGAAGTACTACCCGCACCAGCTGTCCGGCGGTCAGTGCCAACGGGTGATGATCGCGATCGCGGTCGCCTGTGACCCCGAGCTGCTGATCGCGGACGAGCCGACCACCGCGCTGGATGTGACCGTGCAGCAGGAGGTGCTCGACGTACTGCTCGCGATGCGGTCGGAGATCTCCGGGGCGATCATGATCATCACGCACGACATGGGCGTGGTCGCGGACGTGGCCGACCGGGTCGTTGTCATGCGCAAGGGGTCGGTGGTCGAGACGGCCGACGTACATGAGCTGTTCGACCGGCCGACCGAGCCGTACACGCGGGCGCTGCTCGACGCGGTGCCGCGCGGTGGTCTGCGCGACGACAAGCCGTCCGGACCGACGGACGGTACGCCGGCTCTGTCGGTCGAGGATCTCGTGGTCGAGTACCGCGGCCGGCGCGGCAAGACGGTCCTTGCGGTGGATCATGTGAACCTCGCGCTCAACCCCGGCGAGATCACCGGTCTGGTGGGCGAGTCCGGGTCGGGGAAGTCGACCATCGGGAAGTCCGTGCTCGGTCTCGCGCCGATCACCTCGGGCGAGGTCCGGGTCGACGGGCAGGCGCTCACCACCGCGTCCTCCTCGGTCGTGCGTCAGACCCGGTCCCGGATCGGCGTGGTGTTCCAGAACCCGGCCGGCTCACTGAACCCGCGCGCCACAATCGGTCAGTCCATCGGCGAACCGCTCGCCGTACATCGCGGCGTACGGGGTGCTGAGCTGCGTGGACGGGTCGAGGAGCTGCTGGACAGCGTCGAGCTGCCGCGCGGATGGGCCGGGCGGTATCCGCACGAGCTGTCGGGCGGTCAGCGGCAGCGCGTGTCGATCGCGAGGGCGATCTCGCTCGATCCCGGCCTGCTGATCGCGGACGAGCCCACGTCGGCACTCGACGTGTCGGTACAGGCGACGGTGCTCGAGCTGCTCCGGTCCCTGCAGGACCGGCTGCGTTTCGCCTGCTTGTTCATCAGCCACGACCTCGCGGTGGTCGATCAGGTCTGCGACCGTGTGGCCGTGATGAGCCACGGCAAGCTGGTCGAACAGGGCACCCGCGAAGCGGTCCTGCGCGCACCCCAGGACCCGTACACGATCCGCCTGCTGGAAGCGGCGCCCGTCCCGGATCCCCGCGAACAGGCCCACCGCCGCTCCCTACGCCTGGCCGGCTAGCACCGGCGATGCCTACTCGTGGTCGGGCTCGGCTTCGGCACGTTCCTCCGCGGTGGGTGGAGGCGGCTGCTGTCGCGCGTAGTCGTGCCAGTACGCCGCCGTACCGCTCGTCACCTTGATGACCCGGTCGGGCTCGGGCGGCGCAGGCCAGAACTGCAAGAGGTAGTGGTCGACGAGCGGCTCGCCGTCGAGCGTGGTGTCGGTCTCGTGGCCGGCGTCCATGCCGGTTCCGCAGTACCGCACCCGGTAGTCGGTTTCGGCCAGGTCCAGCGGCTCCTGCCACTCGCCGGCCCACCCGACGAGCGCGGTGGTCGCGCCGACCGGCGTGTACGACGCCTCGACGATCTCCTCCCAGGCGTCGTCGACCGGTGGTTCGGAGTCGTGCAGCTCGACCGAGACGCCGACGTCGCCGGTGTGCAGGCCGGTGATCAGGAACAGCGCCCCGGGCACCGCCGCACCACACAGCCCGTTCTGCTGGCCGGCGAAGGACGCGCCCAGATCCGACACGAACTCATGGCTCTGGACGTACAGCTGGGCGTAGTGCACCCCGACCGGTCCGGTCGTCAAAGTCCGCACGGAATCCCTCCCCAGGTCCTGGCGCGCATCATCTCGCCGGAGCGGGGTCAGTCCGGGGAATTGGAAATAGTTGGACGTCCTAGTATTTTGGGACCAGTCCCCTAGGAGGTCTGACTGATGGATGCCGAGCAGATCGCGGCCGGCCGGAGCCGGTGGCAGCAGCGGTACGACGCGGCGCGCAAGCGGGAGGCGGATTTCACCACGCTCTCCGGCACCGAGGTCGCGCCGGTGTACGGACCTCCCGAGGGTGTCGACGACCCCCGGATGGAGCGGATCGGCTGGCCGGGGGAGTTCCCGTTCACCCGTGGCCTGTACCCGACCGGCTACCGCGGCCGCACCTGGACGATCCGCCAGTTCGCCGGCTTCGGCAACGCCGAGCAGACCAACGAGCGGTACAAGATGATCCTGAACGGTGGTGGCGGCGGCCTGTCCGTCGCGTTCGACATGCCGACGCTGATGGGCCGCGACTCCGACGACGCGAAGGCGCTCGGCGAGGTCGGGCACTGCGGTGTCGCGATCGACTCGGCCGCCGACATGGACCGGCTGTTCAAGGACATCCCGCTGCAGGACGTCACGACCTCGATGACGATCTCCGGCCCCGCCGTACCGGCGTTCGTGATGTACCTGGTCTCCGCCGAGCGGCAGGGCGCGGACATCACCAAGCTCAACGGGACGCTGCAGACCGACATCTTCAAGGAGTACATCGCGCAGAAGGAGTGGCTGTTCCCACCGGAACCGCACCTACGCCTGATCGGTGACCTGATGGAGTACTGCGCAGAGCGCATCCCGGCGTACAAGCCGCTCAGCGTCTCCGGCTACCACATCCGCGAGGCCGGTTCGACGGCCGGGCAGGAGCTGGCGTACACGCTGGCCGACGGGTTCGGGTACGTCGAGCTCGGGCTGTCCCGCGGACTCGACATCGACGTGTTCGCGCCGGGCCTGTCGTTCTTCTTCGACAGCCACCTGGACTTCTTCGAGGAGATCGCGAAGTTCCGCGCGGCCCGACGGATCTGGGCGCGCTGGCTGCGCGATGTGTACGGCGCTCGCACCGACAAGGCCCTGTCGCTGCGGTTCCACACCCAGACCGCCGGGGTGTCGCTGACGGCCCAGCAGCCGTACAACAACGTCGTACGGACGGCTGTCGAGGCGTTGGCGGCCATCCTCGGCGGGACGAACTCGCTGCACACCAACGCGTTGGACGAGACGCTCGCGCTGCCGAGCGAGGAGTCGGCCGAGATCGCGCTGCGCACGCAGTCGGTGCTGATGGAGGAGGTCGGCGTCACCAACGTCGCCGACCCGCTCGGCGGATCCTGGTTCGTCGAGGCGCTCACCGACAAGATCGAGGCCGAGGCCGAGGAGATCTTCGCGCGGATCAAGGAGATGAGCCCGGACGGCTCGATGACCGGCGGCATCCTGCGCGGGATCGAGGACGGCTGGTTCATGGGCGAGATCGCCGACGCCGCCTTCGAGTACCAGCAGAAGCTGGAGAAGGGCGAGAAGAAGATCGTCGGCGTGAACACGCTGACGGACACCGTCTCCGGCGAGCTGGAGATCCTCCGGGTCAGCCACGAGGTCGAGGTCGAGCAGTGCCGGGTGCTCGCGGAACGCAAGTCGCACCGTGACGAGGACCGCGTCCGGCGTACGCTAACGGCTCTGGTGGAGGCGGCCAGGAGTACTGGCAACCTGATCGAGCCCATGCTGGAGGCGGCGCGTGCGGAGGCCACGATGGGGGAAATCTGTCACGTTCTTCGGGACGAGTGGGGCGAGTACCGAGAGCCCGCCCGCTTCTGACGAGAGTTCCTCCTCCGACTCGGGCCCGGCGGAACCCGGCGGACTGGGATCGCAGGCCCGGGAGGCGATCGGCCCGGCGGACGGGCGTGGTGTGGTCGTGTGTGGCTCGGACCGCACCATGCTGCGGGTCGTCACCGAGCTGGTGAGCTCCGGCGAGCGGGTGATCGCGGTCGTCAACCCGGCGTCGCGGCACTACGACCGGATCGGTGAGCTCGGAGCGCAGGTGATGGGTGTCCGGGTCATCAGCGAGTCGCTGCTGCGTCGGGCCGGGGTCGACGCTCAGGACGGCAACGCCTCGACCGCGCGGGCCCTGGTGCTGTTGGACACTGACGATGTCCGCAATGTGCACACCGCGCTGACCGCCCGCGACATGGATCCCGATCTGCGCATCATCGTGCAGATGGTGAACCCGCGACTGGGCAAGCAGTTGCACAGCCTGCTCGGCGACTGCGTGGTGATCTCCGGACCGTCGCTGGCCGCGCCCGCGTTCGTCTCCGACGCGCTCGAGGACGACGAGCTCACCTGGCTCGAGATCGGTGGCCGGCGGCTGGTGGCCGGTCAGGCCGACCTGATCCGGCAACCGCATCTGACCGTGCTCGCCGACACAACGTCGTCCGCGACGCCGGAACTGCTGCCGACCTCGAGCTCCGATCCGAGCGGTGACATCGTGCTCGGCACCGGCATCCGCAGCGTCTGGCGGACCAGAGACGTACGGCGGGCCGGCTGGCTGATGGCGGCCGGCGACATCTTCGACCGGCGGGTACGGCGGATCGCCGCGGTGATGGCGTTGCTCGTGGTCGCCGGGACTGTGCTGACGCATTTCATCGCGAAGGTCGAGTGGTTGCGGGCTGTCTATCTTGCCGCTGGTGCGGTGACGTCGGCGGGGATCGAGGACGACACGTTCTCCGAGGCGGCGCCGTGGGCGAAGGTCGCGGCCGTCGTGGTCCAGTTGACCGGCATCGTGCTGGTGGCGCTGCTGACCGCGGTCATCGTCGACTCGCTGATCGGTGCGCGACTGTCGCGGGTGATCGGTGGGGTCCGCGGGCGGCCGCGCAATCATGTGGTCGTGTGCGGCCTCGGGACGGTCGGCGCGCGAGTGCTGGAGATCCTGGCCGAGCGGGGCGTGGCGGTCGTCGGCGTCGAGCATGACGAGGACGCGCCCGGCGTACAGACCGCGCATCGGTTGCGGATCCCGGTGGTGATCGGTGACAGCAGCAACGAGGAGACCCTGCGGTCGGCCGGGGTGCAGCGATGCCTGTCCGTGCTCGCGCTCACCGACGGCGACATCACGAATCTGGAATCGGCGATGGTCGTCCGCGACCTGAACCCGGACGCCCGGATCACGATGCGGATGTTCGACCACGACCTGGCGCAGCGGGTCGAGCGCCGGCTCGGGCTCGGCCACAGCCGGTCGGTGTCGATGCTGGTCGCCCCGGCGATCGCCGCGGCCGCCGCGAACCGGCGCAGCCAGGTGACGGTCCCCGCCGGTCGCCGGGTTCTGCTGCTCACCGAGGTCACCGTCGAGCCGGGCTCGGTCGCCGTCGGCCTGCGCCTGGGCGAGCTCGACGAGGAAGGCGGATTGCGCGTGCTCGCGCGCCAGGACGATGGTCCGTGGGACTGGAAACCGGCGTCCGGCAAACTGCTCCGAGGCGGTGACCGGCTCGCCGTCGCGGGCACCCGGAGTGGGCTGGCCAGACTGCTGCTGGCGACCCGGGCACGACACGGTTCCACCGCGTCGTAGAGGATGGACCTGTGAACGTACGCAGTGAGCGCCAATTTGGCGCGACCGGAATGCGAGGGCAGTGGTGAGTCAGTCGAACTTCTCCCGTCCTGGGGCGATCGATCTGTCGTCCCTGCGCAAGCCCGCGGCCCCGCCGCCCGGCTCCGGTGGTGGCGCACCGGCGGGCGGTGGCGGAGCGTCGGGGGCGTATGTGCTGAACGTCAGCGAGGCGACCTTCCAGTCCGATGTGATCGAGCGGTCCATCCAGTCACCGGTGGTGGTCGAGTTCTGGTCGCCGCGGTCGGAGGCGTCGATCGCGCTCGGCCCGGTGCTGGCCCAGCTGTCGACCGAGTACGCCGGCAAGTTCCTGCTGGCCCGGATCGACGTCGACGCGAACCCACAGCTGGCCCAGGCGGTCGGCGTACAGTCGGTGCCGCTGGTGATCGCCGTACTGCGGGGTCAGGTGGTTCCGCTGTTCCAGGGCGCCCTGGGCGACCCGGAGGTGCGTGGGTATCTCGACCAGCTGCTGACAGTGGCGGTCGCCAACGGCATCAGCGGGCGGGCCGATCCCGTCGGACCCGAGGCACCTTTGGCGGAGGACGAGGAGGAGCCGCCGCCGAATCCGCGGTACGAGAAGGCTGAGAACGCGGTCGGTGCCGGTGACCTGGACGGCGCGATCGCGGCGTACGAGGAGCTGCTGAAGGAGACGCCGGCGGACGCCGAGGCGAAGTCCGGCCTGGCCCGGGTGCAGCTGGTCAAGCGCACCCAGGACGTGCCCGCCGACCTGCGGACGCGCGCGGCCGACAACCCGACGGACATCGAGGCGCAGCAGTTGGTGGCCGATGTCGATCTCATGGGCGGGCACGTCGACGACGCGTTCAACCGGCTGATCAGCACCATCCAGGCGACCTCGGGCGACGAGCGGAACGCGGTCCGGCTGCACCTGCTCGAGCTCTTCGAGGTCGTCGGCGCGGACGACGACCGGGTGATCAAGGCGCGGCGGCGGTTGATGGCTGCGTTGTTCTGACTTGTCGCGTGTCGACAGACCCCCTCGGCCTTCGTGGTCGAGGGGGTCTTGTCTTTTTGCGTGTGTGAACTCTTGCAATTCGTTGTTGGATGCTCTGAGAATAATTCACATGACCAGCGCCGTCGCCGCGACGCCACCGCCGAGCCTCGAGGCCCGGATCCATGGACTGCTGCCGGCGCTCAGCCCGGCACAGGCCCGGATCGCGACCGAGGTACTGCGGGATCCGGCAGCGGTGGCGTCGTCGACGATCGGGCAGTTGGCGGCCCGGTGCGGTACGTCGCTGCCGAGCGTCACCCGGTTCTGCCTTGCGCTCGGCCTGTCCGGGTACGCCGAGCTGCGGCTGGCGCTCGCGGCGGAGAGCGGGCGGAGCAGTCTGAGCTGGGAGCGGGGGACCGGCGCCGAGGTCGGGCCGGATGACTCGCTGGACGACGTACTGCGGACGCTGTTGCGAGCCGACACTCGTGCACTCGAGGACACGGTCGCGTCGCTCGACGTCGACGCCCTGGGGCGCGCCGTCGAAGCAATCTCCAACGCCCGCCGAATCGACATGTACGCCGTCTCCGGGTCCGCGTCTGTGGCTGAGGATTTGCGGCTTCGGCTGCATCGGATCGGGCGCGGCGCGAACACCTGGAGCGACGTACACAACGCACTCACCAGCGCGGTGCTGCTCGGAGCCGGGGATGTTGCCGTAGGCATCTCCCACAGCGGCGAAACGGTCGAGGTCCTCGAGCCACTGGAACGAGCCGGCCGCCAAGGCGCCACGACCGTTGCCATCACCAACTATCCGCGCTCACCCCTGGCCCGGACCGCCGACATCGTCCTCGTCACCTCCGCCCGAGACGTCACCTTCCGCACCGGCGGTCTGTCCGGCCGGCATGCCCAGATGATCGTCCTGGACGCCCTGTACCTCGGTGTCGCTCAACGCGACTACCCGCTGGCCGAACAAGCCTTCGACGCCACCAGCGAAGCCGTCTCCACCCATCGCCGCCGCCCCTGATTTCCACCCATCGCCGCCGCCCCTGATTTCCACCCTCCACCCTCCGTCAACCGCCCTTGAAGGAGCACCATGGACAGCCCCCACCGCGCTTTCGCCCCCTCCCGCCGCACACTCCTGTTCGGGGCCGGCGCCACGGCACTCACCGCCGCGTCCGCGTCCGGCCTTCCTGCTTCCGCCACCGCCGGCTCCGGCTCCGACTCCGCTGGGTCTGCCTCCGCCGGGTCTGCCTCCGGCACTGGCGGGTCCGCTGCCACTGGCGGGTCGGCCGCTGTCTCGGCCTCCGCCTCCGCGGCGATCCCGTCGCCTGACGACCTGCCGCTGACGGGTGGACCGGAGTTCCCGGTCGGCCTGTTCTGGCCGCCGCACCCGTATGCGAGCACTGCCGAACGGTTCACCGAGATCAAGGACGCCGGGTTCGACTTCGTCATCTCCGGCAACTACGCCGGCGACGGGAACATCTTCCAGTACCAGCTCGACCTCGCCCGCACGGCCGGTCTGCAACTGCTGATCTCCGATGACATCCAGATCCGCAACATGTCTCGCTGGTTCTCGATCTCCGACAACACGGCCGACTTCCTCAGCGTCACCCCGGACGAGGCCCGCGCCCTCTACACCCGCGCCCGCGACGCCTACGGCCCGTTCTCGTCCCTGGCCGGCTTCAACCTGTACGACGAACCGGGCGCCGGCTGGTTCGCCACCTTGGCCAAAGCCGTCGCGATCTCACGCGAACTGGCACCGCAACTGCTGCCCTACATCAACCTCTTCCCGTCCGACGACGCGGCGTACTACCGCAGCTTCGTCGACGTCGTGAAGCCGTCGCTGATCTCCTTCGACCGGTATCCGCTACTGTCCGAGGGCCGCGAGGACGCGAACTACTTCCACAACTGGGCGATCGTCCGCGACGCGGCCCTGCACGGCGACATCCCGTCGTGGGTGTTCATTCAGACCCTCGCGTACAACGGTCACCGCGAGCCGACCGCCGCCGAACTGCTCTGGCAGGTCAACATCAGCCTCGCGTACGGTGCGAAGGGCATTCAGTACTTCACCTACTGGACGCCCGAGGCCGCCCGTGGCGAGGGCTTCGGTCCCGCATTGATCACTGTTGACGGGCGTCGTACACCTCGGTACGCCGCGGCGCGCAAGATCAACACCACCTGGCTCCATCAAGTCGGCCGCGAACTCAAGCCACTCGTCTCCGAAACCGTTGTCCACGCCAACGAAACCCCACTACCCAACGGCACAGTCGGCTTCACCCCGACGAACCTGGTCACCGGAGTCACCGGGAACCCAGTAGTCGTCGGCACTTTCCGCTCCCGCGACGCCGCCTCCACCGATCGCTGGCTCCTGGTCGCCAACCGCTCTCACAGCGCCCGCTCCCGAGCCGTGATCACCCCGAACCCCCAGACCGTAGGCGCAGTCGCAACCTTCGACCCAGCCACCCACTCCTACACTCCGCGGCCGGTCGGCCCAACGCCCGTCGACCTCGCACCCGGCGCAGCAACCCTGATCAAACTCACCGCCAAGTAGAGCTCCCGACTCGGCGCCGAGCCCCAACCTCCAAGCTCGGCGCCGAGCCCCAACCGTCAACCTCGGCGCCGAGCAAGCCACACCTTCAAGCTCAGCGCCGGGCAAGTCTCGCGACTCCCGCCAGGCCGGGCCTCGCGACCCCCGCCGGGCAAGTCTCGCGACCCGCGCCGGGCGGGGCCTCGCCATCTCCGCCGGGCAAGTCTCGCGATCCCCGCCGGGCGGGGCCTCGGCATCTCCGCCGGGCAAGTCTCGCGATCCCCGCCGGGGCCGGGCTTCGCCATCTCCGCCGAGCAAGCCTCGCGATCCCCGCCGTGCCTTGCGATCCGCGCCGGGCAAGCCCCGGCGGCGTGCGCTGTGGGTTAGCTTGGGTGTCCTGTGTAGATGCCTTGGGCTCGGTAGCGCAGCGGTGGGGCGGCGTACTCCTCCAGGGCGTGGGCGGTCCAGCCGATGATGCGGGAGAGGGCGAAGAGGGCGTCGCCGGCGTCGGGGCGGAAGTCGAAGGCGTGCATCATCGCCGCCACAGCGAGATCGCTGTTCGGGAACGACGGTAGACGTGCCGCGAGCACGCTCACCGTCTCCGTGATCGGGTGGTCGCCGAGCAGTTCGCCCAGTACCTCGGCGCGCGGATCGCGTTCCTGGTAGATCCGGTGCCCGAAGCCCGGCACCGGTTCACCGGATCGCAGCCTGTCCGAGAGAGCGGCGAGCGGATCCTGCTGAGCCCGCTCCAGGAACTCGTACGCCAGTGTCGGCGCAGCGCCGTGATACTGCCCGTCCAGCGCTCCGAGCCCCGCAGACACCACGGCGTACAGATTCGCCCGGGCACTGGCCGCCACCCGCGCCGCGACCGTCGACACAGCCAGCCCATGATCGGCCATCAGGATCATCGCGGCCTCCAGCACCTCGGGGCGCGGTGGATGCGGCGACAGCTTCGGCCAGAGCCGCGCGCCCAGCGTCGCTCGCGCCGTCACGGACGGACCAGGCAGGGCGGCGATCAGCGTGCCGATCAGCTTCTCGGCCACGCTGGTCACCGACCGCGGCGCCAGATCGAATCGCATGCGGTCCGCAGCACCCAATGCAGCGACGGCGACGCGCAGCTTGTCCGTCAAGCGCGCGGAACCCGGCAGCACGTTCATCGCAGCGCGCGCGAGCTGCACGGAGTCGCGCGGCGCGGGGAAGGGCTGCTGTGCGGTCAGCTCGCCGGTCCACAGCAGGTGCGCGACCGACTCGACCGACGAGTTGATCGCGAGGTCGCGCACGGAATGACCGCGGTAGTAGAGCTCGTCGTCCTCCAGCAGCGTCAACGCGGACTCGATCTGCTCGACCACCCCCGAGTGCTCGACCGACCGACTGGCCAAGCGCTCGACATCGGCGATCGCGAACAAGCTCCCGCGGCGTCCCCGAGCCCGCACGCTGGTCAGCAGACCACGGCTCACGTAGGCGTAGATCGTCTCCGGCTTCACCTTCAGCCTGCGCGCGACCTCGGCCGTGGTCAGGTAATTCTCGTCACTCTGCTGGGTCATTCCCCGCTCCTCCGAGCGTCGATCCCGCTCCCGTGGGCGGTTACATTGACTGGATCAATATTGACAATCATTGATCACCTGTCAACTCTGAAGGTATGTCAACAACGATCAATGTTCCGCCGGGCCTTCGCAATGTCGTGGTCACCGAGACGACCCTCGGCGACGTGCGCGGTGAGGAAGGTTTCTACCACTACCGGCAGTACTCGGCGATCGATCTCGCCAAGTCGAAGACGCTCGAAGACGTCTGGTTCCTGATGTTCGAGGGGCATCTCCCGACCGCCGACGAGCGGGAGCGCTTCATCGCCGAAGTGGCGCCGCTGCGCGTGCTCCCCGACGAGGTTCGCGCCGTGCTGCCCGCGATCGCGACCGCGGGTCCGGTGTTCAACCCGCTCGCAGGTCTGCGCACAGCCTTGTCACTCCTGGCCGCCGTACGCCGTCTGCCGCCGTTGTGGGACGCGGATCCGGCGCGCCAGAAAGCCGACGCGATGCTGGTGTGCGCGGTGACGCCGACGATCCTGGCGGCGCTGTACCGGCTGCGCGAGGGACTCGAGCCATTGGAGCCACGTGCCGATCTCACCGCTGCGGCTAACTGGCTGTATCTCGTGACCGGCAACGAGCCTAGTGCTGTCGACGCAACGGCGATCGAGCATTACCTGGTGTCCACTCTGGATCACGGGTTCAACGCCTCGACATTCACCGCGCGGGTGATCGCGTCGACGGGTGCGGACGTGGTCTCCGCCATCGCTGGAGCAATCGGGGCCTTCTCCGGGCCGCTGCACGGTGGCGCACCGGACCGGGCACTGGCCAGTCTCGACGAGATCGGTACGCCGGACCGCATCGACTCGTGGGTGCGGGAGAAGGTGTCGGCCGGTGACCGCATCATGGGCTTCGGCCACGCGGTCTACCGGACCGAGGACCCGCGTTCGCTGATGCTGCGTGACATCGCGCGGGGGATCGGAGGAGACCTGGTGGACTTCGCGACCACGGTGGAGCAGCGCATTGTCGACGTACTGGCCGAGCTCAAGCCCGGTCGCAACCTCTACGCCAACGTGGAGTTCTACGCCGGTGTGGTGATGGAGCTCTGCGGTATCCCGCGTGCCATGTTCACGCCCACGTTCGCGGTGAGTCGCGTGATCGGCTGGTCCGCCAACATCCTTGAGCAGGCCACCGATCCGAAGATCATCCGCCCGATCGCGACGTACGTCGGTCCTCAGCCGCCCGCACCGATCCCGTAGCCCGGCTCTTGAACTGCATGGTGCCGTCCTTCACCGGCTTGAAGCGGAGGGACAGGAGGTCGCGCGGGTAGTTCTGCCGGAGGCGCCAAGGGCCGGTCGAGCCCTGGCGCGGCAGGATCGCTGCGGCTCGCTTGATGTACCCCGACGACAGATCGACTACCGGACGCGGTGGAGCGTCGTACTCTGCCGGGTCGATCTCAGGGACGCAGATGCTGGTGCCGGTCTCGGTGAGGTGTTTGAGCAGCCGGCACACGTACTGCGACGTCAGGTCGGAGCGCAGCGTCCAGGAGTTGTTGGTGTAACCGATGCACCAGGCCAGGTTCGGTACACCGCTCAGCATCATGCCCTTGTAGACGAAGGTGTCGTGCGGCGCCACCGATCGCCCGTCCACCGTGAGCTCGATCTTGCCCAGGGCAACCATCCGGAGTCCGGTCGCGGCGATCACCAGGTCGGCCTGCAGTTCTCGTCCGGACTGCAGGCGCAGCCCGGTCTGGGTGAAGGTCTCGATCTCATCCGTCACCACCGAGGCCGAACCATTGCGCAGAGCCTTGAACAGGTCCGCGTCCGGCACCAGACACAGCCGCTGGTCCCAGGGCTTGTAGCGGGGCGTGAAGTGCGGGTCCGCTGGGATGGACTCCGGCAGCTGCTTGGCCGCTGCGCTGTTCAGGAGCCACGCGGCATGCGCCGGCCACTTCCGGAACGCGCTGTAGAGCGCTGTGCTCAGTGCGACGTTCTTACTCCGGATCAACCGGTGTGCGAGCTTCTCGGGCAATACGGCACGTAGACGGTCGGAGAACGCGTCGTGGGCAGGTCGGGACGCCACATAGCTCGGAGACCGCTGCAGCATCGTCACGTGTTCCGCCGTACCCGCCATGGCCGGCACCAGCGTCACTGCAGTCGCGCCACTGCCGATGACCACCACTCGCTGACCGCTGTAGTCGAGGTCGTCCGGCCACTGCTGTGGATGCACGATCCGACCCTGGAAATCGCTCTGCCCCGGGAAGTCGACCACATAGCCCGAGTCGTAGTCGTAGTAGCCGCTGCACACATACAGGAACGAGCAGGTGTACGTCGCCTTGGTCGTCTCCACGGTCCACTGCGCGTCGTCGGACGACCAGGAGGCCTTGAGGACCCGCTGCCCATAGCGGATCCGGCGGTCGATGCCGTAGGTGCTCGCGGTCTCGCGGAGGTACTCCATGATCGCCGGGCCGTCCGCGATCGCTTTCGCCGCCTTCCAGGGGTGGAACGGGAAGCCAAGCGTGAACATGTCGGAGTCGGAGCGGATCCCCGGGTAGCGGAACAGGTCCCAGGTGCCGCCCATGCTGTCGCGCGCCTCGAGGATGGCGTACGAGCGGTCCGGGCTCTGGGTCTGGAGCCGATAGGCCGCACCGATGCCGGACAGTCCCGCGCCGACGATCAGGACGTCGAGGTGCTCCATCAAGTTCCTCCAGAATGCCGGGTCAGTTCCTATTGAGTGCATGTTCGGTGCATGGTCAACGGTAGGCGAGGTCGCCAGGATGGTGCTGTCCGTATCCGGCACGTCACAGTGAGGTGAGTCGAATCATGACCGAGAGATTCGTGGTCGGCGCTGTCGATTCCGCCCGGGGCCGTTCGTCAGCAAGATGTCCAGTACAAGCCCGACACAAGGGAGCCGGAGATGGCGCAGTACATGTTCCTGCTGTTCGACAGCGAAGAGTGGTACGACAACGTCACCGCGGAGGATTGGCAGCAGGCGATGAAGCTGCACGGCGCGTTCGCCGAGGCGGTCGAGAAGGCCGGCGCCCGGATTCTCGGTGGCGAGGCGCTCGAGCGCTCCAGTACCGCGAGCACGGTCAAGAACCGCGAGGGTGCCGAGCCGTTGGTCACCGACGGCCCGTTCATCGAGACCAAGGAGGGCCTGGGGGGCTTCTACGTGATCGAGGCACGCGACCTCGACCAGGCGCTCGAGCTGGCCAAGCTCTGCCCGTCGGGCAACGTCGAGGTCCGCCCGGTCATGGACACCTCGGCAGGCTCAGCGCCGGCCTGAGAGCCGGCCTGAGACAGGGCCTGAGACAGGGCCTGAGACAGGGCATGCAGTCGGGTACGCGGACTCCTCCACCCGCCGTACCCGCCTGCCCGCCGGTCGCAGGGCACGCCCGGTCGCAGTGCACGCCCGCTCGCAGTGCACGCCCGCTCGTGGTGCCGCCCGCCCGCCGTACCGTCTGCTCGCGTGCGTGGCGGGAGTGAGATGGGGTGAGTGAGGTCGTGGCGGTGGAGGTCGCTCGGGTGGTGGACCGAGTGCACCGGGAGAGTTGGTCCACGGTGCTGGCTTCGGTCGTGCGGCTGACGCGGGATCTGGATCTGGCCGAGGACTGCACGCAGGATGCGTTCGTGCAGGCGTTGCGCACGTGGCCGGACGGCATCCCGTCGAACCCGGGTGGCTGGCTGACCACGGTCGCTCGGCGGCTCGCGCTCGACCGGCTGCGGCGGGAGACCACGCTGCGGCGGAAGCTCCCGCTGCTGGTGGAGGACCCGGTCGCTCCGGGGGATGCCGAGCATCCGACGGATCCGCTGCGGCTGGTGTTCACCTGCTGCCACCCGGCCTTGGCGCGGGACTCGCAGGTGGCACTGACGTTGCGGCTGATCTGTGGACTGACGACGCGGGAGGTGGCGGCGGGTCTGCTGATCAGCGAGGCGACGGCGGCCGCGCGCATCACCCGGGCGAAGAAGAAGATCGCGGCGGCCGGGATCCCGTACCGGATCCCGGCGGACCACGAGCTGTCCAGGCGTCTGGATGCGGTGCTGACTGTGGTGCACCTGGTCTACACGGCCGGGCATGTGGCAGCCGGGCCTGACCTGACTCGGGCGGATCTGACCGGGCGGGCAGTTGAGCTGGCGCGACTGCTCGTGCGGTTGATGCCGACGGAGACGGAGCCGCAGGCGTTGCTCGGTCTGCTGCTGATGACCGAGGCGCGGGGCGATGCGCGGTTGAGCGAGGACGGGGAGTTGGTACTGCTGGCCGACCAGGACCGGTCGCGGTGGGATGTGCGGATGTTGGCGGAGGGAGTGTCGCGGGCGACGGCTGCGCTGGATCGTGGTCAGGGACGGTTCGTGTTGCAGGCGGCGGTTGCCGGGCTGCATGTGACCGCGCCGTCGTGGGAGAAGACGAATTGGACCCAGGTGGTCCGGATGTACGACGCGATGATGGTCAGCTGGCCGACTCCGATCGTGGCGCTCAACCGGGCTGCCGCACACAGCCTGGTGCCTGGGGCGGACCTTGAAGCAGTCCTCGCCGAAATCGACGCCTTGAGCAACGAACCGGCCCTGAAGGCGTACGCCTACCTGCCGGCTGCTCGAGCTGATGTGCTTGCCCGCCTGGGTCGAGTCGACGAAGCGGCCGACGCCTACGACTCAGCGATCACCCTCACAGCCAACGAGACCGAACGCCGCTTCCTTGCACACCGCCGCGCCGGCCTGTGCGACTGACCCGGCCGCCTGTGCGACTAGGTCCGGTCAGCCGTGCGGTTGAGCCCGGTCGCCTGTGCGCCTAGGTCCGGTCGGTTGTGTGGCCGTTGACTGTGTCGAGCAGGCTGATCGTGTGTCGCAGTCAGTTGTCGGGAGTCGGGGCCCAGAGGCGGTCGGCGGTGCCGGCTTCGAGGCGGCCGCGGTAGACGTCGATCTTGTGGTCGATGAGTTCCAGGTTGTCCTGGAGGTCGGCCAGTTTGGCGAGGACTTCGGCGCGGTGGGACTCCAGGAGGGCCAGGCGTTCCTTCTCGTTGCCGCGGCCGGCGGTGACCAGTTCGGCGTACTGGCGGATGGTTCGGATCGGCATGCCGGTGGCGCGGAGGCGGGTGCAGACCTTGATCCAGTCCAGGTCCAGCTGGTGGTAGCGGCGGCGGCCGCCGGCGGTGCGGTCGACGGTGGTGACGACCAGGCCGGCGCGTTCGTAGTAGCGCAGGGTGTGGACGCTCACGCCGGTACCACGGGCAGCCTCGGCAATGCTGATGCCCGCCTCAGCAGTCGGGCCGCCGGCCTCGGACGGCTGCGGTTTCGCCTCGGGTGATTGCTTGTTGACTTCGAGCACGCTCTAAATCCTAGCGTCGTCGGTATGAGTGTCTCAACGGTTGCGAACGACGTCTCGACCGAGCTGAGCCGCGGGCGGCGGCTGGCGGTGCTGGCGGTGTGTTGCGCGAGCATCATCGTCGTGGTGATGGACATTTCCATCGTCAACGTCGCCCTGCCGTCGATCCGGACCGACCTCGGTGCCTCGGTGGCGGACCTGCAGTGGACGGTCGATGCGTACACGCTGGTGCTGGCGAGCTTCCTGTTGCTGGCCGGTTCGATGGCTGATCGGGTCGGGCGCAAGCGCGTGTTCCAGATCGGGCTCGTGGTGTTCGGGATCGGTTCGCTGCTGTGCAGCCTGGCGCCGAGCGTCGGTTGGTTGATCGGTGCCCGGGCGGTGCAGGCTGTCGGTGGGACGATGCTCAACCCGGTGGCGATGGCGATCGTCGCGACGACGTTCCCGGACCGGGCTGAGCGGGCCAGGGCGATCGGCGTGTTCGGTTCGATGTCCGGTCTGTCGTTGGCGCTGGGGCCGATCCTGGGCGGAGTACTGGTCGACGGGCTCGGCTGGCAGTCGATCTTCTGGGTGAATGTGCCGATCGTGGTTGCCGCGGTGATCTGCACCGGGCTGTTCGTTCCAGAGTCCCGCCCGGCGAGGGTACGGCGCTTCGACCCGATCGGACAGGTGCTGGTGGTCCTGATGCTCGGCGGACTCGTGTACGCGATCATCGAGTCGGAGAAGCTCGGCTGGACGTCACCGCTGATCCTCGGACTGCTCGTGATGGCGGTACTGGCGGCGATCGGGCTCCTGACCTACGAGCGCCGCAGGCAGCAGCCGCTGCTGGAGCTGAGGCTGTTCCGGAGCGTGCCGTTCAGTTCGGCGATCCTGATGGCCTTGTTCGCGCTCTGCGGATTCGGCGCCTTCCTGTTCGTCACAACCCTGTACCTGCAGAACATCCGCGGACTCTCGGCCGTCACCGCCGGCCTGTCCCTGCTGCCCGTCGGCGGATTGATCCTGGTGCTCTCGCCGTCCACGGGCCGGATCGTCGGGACCCGGGGATCGCGCCTGCCGTTGGTGATCGCCGGCAGTGCGCTGGCCCTGGGAGCGGCGGCGTCGCAGGCGATCGGCGTGGACACACCGCTGCCCGTCGTACTCGCGATCTACTTGCTGTTCGGCCTCTTCCTCGGCATGGTCAACCCGCCGATCACGAACACAGCCGTCTCCGGCATGCCCACCTCGATGGCCGGCCTGGCAGCCTCCGTGGCCTCGGCGGCCCGCCAGACCGGCACCACGCTGGGGGTGGCCATCGCCGGCACGATCGTCGGATCGACGACGGCCCTCAGCCCCGAAGCGTTCACGCGCGCCGAACACATCCTGTGGTGGCCGGTCCTCGGGCTGGGTCTCGGCATCCTGGCGCTCGCGCTGATCAGCACCAGCCGCTGGGCCGAGTCCACCCTGATCAACTCTCTGGATACGTGAGCGGGAAGCCGAACCGGCGAGCGAGCTCGGGATCGCTGAAGACGTGGATGTGGGTCAGCCCGGAGGCAGTCGGCGTCAGCAGAGCGACACCGAGGGCCTCGTGCGGGCCGTCGACGGACGAGCGGAGATAGGCGACGGTAGCCGGCTGGCCATTGGCCAGCGTGGGCAGCATGTGCCAGTCGCCTGCCTTGCCGACCGCCTCGTCGAGGACGCGCAGACACATGACCCGGCCGTTGAACCAGGCCGGGCTCCCGACCAATTCGAGCGCGGCGTCGGTGCGCAGGGCGCGTTCGAGGGCGGCCGTGTCGGCGTTCTCGAAGCCGGCGATGTACTCGGCGAGCAGCGCCTGAGCCTGCGGATCGCTCGGTTCGATCACCTCGCCACGCGCAGGTGCGGTCTCGTCCAGGCGGGCGCGCGCCCGTTGCAAGGTGCTCTTGACCGCGGCCACCGAGGTGTCGAGCATCGTCGCCACCTCGGCAGCCGGGAACGCGAGGACTTCGCGGAGGATCAGTACGGCGCGCTGCTTCGGCGGAAGGTGTTGCAGCGCAGCGATCAACGCCAGCCGCAGGCTCTCCCGAGTCGTGACAATGGCGGCCGGATCGGCAGACTCGGAGGAGATCACCAACGCATCCGGGATCGGCTCCACCCAGGTGACCCCGTCGGGCAGCGAAGGCGCAGTACCGGACAGGTCCTGACTGGGAGCGCCAAGACCGGAGGGTAGCGCTCGCCGGCCACGCTGCTCGAGCGCGGTCAGACACGCGTTGGTAGCGATCCGATACAGCCACACCCGCACAGACGAGCGGCCTTCGAACGTCGAGAAGGACCGCCACGCCCGCAGGTACGTCTCCTGGACGAGATCCTCGGCCTCGTCCACCGACGCCATCAGGCGGTAGCAGTGCGCCAGCAGTTCCTTCCGGAACGGTTCGGTACGACGAGCAAATTCGGACTCGCCCGTCATCGCGGCTCCTTGGACGTCGACATCGTGCATCAGTCTGTCAGCCCCAGGTGCGGGCGGACCCAGGCCGCCATGCGCTCGATCGCGTCGTCCGCCTCGGGTGCGCGGCCGGCGGCCATCTGGAAGGTGTGCTGCATGTCCGGGAAGACGTCGAGCCGCACCTCGACCCCGGCCTTCTCGGCCGCCGCGGCGAGCATGTGCGCGTCGTCCAGCAGTACTTCGTCTCCGCCAACCTGGATGTAGATCGGCCCGAGTCCGGTCAGGTCGCCGTACAGCGGGTTCACCAGCGGGTCCCGCGGATCACCGTCCGGCCCGAGGAACATCCCGGCGAGCCCGCGCACGAGGTCCCGGTGGAAGAAGGCGTCCCGGTCCCGATTGGTGTCGTACGACGTCCCGGTCGCCTCGAAGTCCACCGCCGGTGAGAACGGCATGGCTGCGGCAGGCACTGGCAGACCACGCTCCCGGGCGCGCAACTGCGTCGTGATCGCGAGCCCGCCGCCGACCGAGTCCCCGGTGATCGCGATCCGCTGAGCAGCGAATCCCTGATCGAGCAGCCATTGGTACGCCGCTGTCGTGTCGTCGACCGCTGCCGGATGCGTGTACGCCGGCGCCAAGCGGTAGTCCACGACCAGCGCCCGCACCCCGGCCGCCTTCGCGAGGTGACCGAACATCTTCCGGTGCGAGTACATCGACCCGCTGATGAACCCACCACCGTGCAGACACAACAACGCTCGATCCGACGCAGCGCCATGAGGCACGATCCACACCGCGGGAAGCTCCTCGACCGACAGGTAGTCGACTCCGCGCGGCTCGGTGGTCAGCACGGCCCACCCGTGGTCAGCGGCCTCCTGGTCGGCCGCCTCCGGACCCCCGGCCCGCGCCGCCGCCCAGTGCGCCTTGACCGCCTCCGACTGCTTGCTCGCCATAACTGGTGTCCTCTCTCGACAATCGCTGCACAGATACAGACCAGGGCGGCGCGAAAAGGAATCGGTGACGGAGCGTGCCGGGCGTGCTTGACTGGAGTATGAGTGCGCCGAACGTCGGGCCGCCGTTGTCGGCCTCGGAGGAGCGGACGTGGGCGATGGTGGCCCACATCGGGGTTCTGGTCGCGGCCTGGTTCGCGATGGGATTCCTGTGCCCGTTGGTGATCTGGCTGATCTACCGGTACCGGTCGGACTTCGTCCGGCAGCACGCGCTGGAGTCGCTCAACTTCCAGCTCTCGCTGCTCATCTACACCGCCGTCGCGGTGATCCTGATCCTGATCACGTTCGGCCTCGGCGTACTGATCATCGTCCCGCTGATCCTGATCGGCGCGGTGGCGGCGCTGATCGTCATCATCCTGGCGACCGTCGCGGCCGCGGGCGGCACCGAGTACCGCTACCCACTGACCATCCGCTTCGTGAAGTAATCCACTTGGACCGGCCGCCCCGATCCGGGCAGACTTCCGCGGGTGGAGCTGATCGGTCAGGGCATGGAAGGCGCCGTCTACGACCTCGGTGACGGCCAGGTGCGCAAGATCTGGTTCGATCGCCGGCCGGACGACGTACGTCCGATGCAGGCGTTCCTGGACGAGTTGCCGAGCCTTCCGTTCCGTACGCCGCGGATCCGTGAGATCCATGCGGACGGCAACGGGTTGGCCGTCACCGTCGAGGACAAGCTGACCGGTACGCCGCTGCACGAGGCGAACCTCCCCGAGGACGACGCCCTCGATGCGTTCGTCGCCGTCGTCGAGGCCCTCGGCACGACCACGGCCGGTCCCGCGAGTCAGCAACTGCTGGTGCTCAACCAGCCGTTCCGGCGTGACGGACTGTCCTGGGGCGAGGCGCTCGCAGCCCTCGTACGACGCCGCGCCGCGGAGTCGGCGCATCACCTCGAGCGTGACGTCGCCGACTTCACCAGTCTGCTGGCGAGACTCACCGCAGCGCTCGAGCAGATCGAGTTGGACAACCTGAGTGTTATCCACGGCGACATCTGCCCGCCCAACCTGCTGATGGACGGCTCACGGACCGCGGCAGTGCTGGACTGGGGCTTCTACTCCACAGCCGGCGACAACACCTTCGACGCCGCGCTCGCCGCCGGGTTCTTCGACATGTACGGACCGGAGGCTCGACGCCTCGACGCCCTGCTGCTCGATCGCTTCGAGAAGCTAGGCCACGACCGCGAGCGCATGCACCTGTACCGCGCGGCGTACGCGATCACGACGGCGACCATCTACGACGCGAACGCGCAGGACGGCCACTACGCCTGGTGTGTGGCCGACCTCAATCGCCTGCCGGTCTGATCGGCGCACCGTCGCGCAGGTTGTGCAGCATGGACGGCTCCTTCAAGACCTGCGGCAACCGGCGTGCGTTCAGCGGCGACACCAGCCCGTCCAGTGCGTCCGGGGCGTGCCAGGACAGGCCGAGGATCTCGAAGCCGTCCGGGCTCAGCGAGTCGAGCAGCGACGGATCGTGGACGCCGCCGTCGTACAGGATCTCGATCGCGTCGCCCCAGCCCTCCCACCGCGGCAGCCAGTCGATCGCGAGTACGCCGAGCAGTGGCAGGGCGACCCCGAGTTCCTCTTCCATCTCACGGGACGCACCGGTCGCCGGATCCTCGTCCGGCTCGACCACGCCACCCGGTAGCTCGAGATCCTTCTTGTAGCTGACCTGGCACAGCAGCACCCGGCCGGACGTGTCCCGCACCACCACATGCGCGATGACGCGCTTCTTCGGCAGCGTCGAGTCCATCAAGGAGGTCCAGCCCAGCACGGTGTCCGGGCGCGGGTCGTCGCTGCGCATCCCGTACACCGCCACATCCCGGCGCTCACCATCAACCAACGCGCCGCCACGCAGTACGCCCTCGCGCCGGTAACCGGACCGGATCGCCACCCGGGCAGACGCACGCAGCTCCGGATCCACCTCGACCTGCAACCGCTCCAGGCCGAGCTCTCCGAACGCGTACTCGGTCACCAGCCGGACAGCACGCTGCGCGACCTCGGGTCCACCCTCCAGAGCCCACGAGACCAGACCGGCGCCGGGAGCGCTCCGCCGTACCTCGACAGTGCCCAGAGGGCCGGCCAGCGAGACGTCGAAGGTCACCACCTGGTCATCCTGCTGCGACAGTCGCAGCGTCAGCTCACCATCGGTCAGCGGAGGTTCGGCGGTCACCCCGTGAACGCTACCCGGTGTACCGCAGGTACAGCGTGGCCAGGGGTGGGACGGACAGCTCGGCGCTGGTCGACATCCCGTGCCACTCCGGTCCGTCAGCCTGGACCGAGCCGAAGTTGCCGACGCCCGTACCGCCGTACGTGTCGGCGTCGGTGTTGACCGCCTCCGCCCACTCGCCGCCGTACGGGAGGCCGAGCCGGTAACCGTGGTGCGGTACGGCGGAGAAGTTCGCCACGCAGGCGATCGTCGGTTCGCCGTCGTCGCCGTACCGGACGAAGGAGAAGATGTTGTTGCTCGCATCGTTGGCGTCGATCCAGCTGAACTTCTCCTGCGCGTGGTCGCTCCGCCACAGGGCGGCGGTGTCGCGGTAGACGCCGTTCAGGTCGCGGACCAGCTGCTGCAGACCTCGGTGGTCCGAGTGGTCCAGCAGCCACCAGTCGAGCTCGCCCTTCTCCGACCACTCCGACTCCTGCCCGAATTCTGAGCCCATGAACAGCAGCTGCTTGCCCGGGTGCGCCCACATCATCGCCAGGTACGCGCGCAGCGTCGCCAGCTGCTGCCACCGGTCGCCCGGCATCTTGCGCAGCAGCGAACCCTTGCCGTGCACAACCTCGTCGTGGGACAGCGGCAGCACGAAGTTCTCCGAGTAGGCGTACATCATCGAGAACGTCAGCTCGTGGTGGTGGTACTGCCGGTGGATCGGCTCGTGCTCCAGGTAGCGGAGCGAGTCGTTCATCCAGCCCATGTTCCACTTGAAGCCGAACCCGAGCCCGCCCAGGTGCGTCGCCCGGGTGACGCCCGGCCACGAGGTCGACTCCTCGGCGACGGTGATGACGCCGGGGACGCGCTTGTAGAGCGTCGCGTTCATCTCCTGCAGGAACGAGACGGCCTCCAGGTTCTCCCGCCCGCCGTACTGGTTCGGCACCCACTGGCCCTCGGCGCGGGAGTAGTCCAGATAGAGCATCGAGGCGACCGCGTCCACCCGCAGCCCGTCGATGTGGTACTCCTCGGCCCAGTAGATCGCGTTCGCGACCAGGAAGTTGCGCACCTGCGGCCGGCCGAAGTCGAAGACCAGCGTGCCCCAGTCCGGCTGCTCGCCGCGGCGCGGATCCGGGTGCTCGTACAGCGGCGTCCCGTCGAAGCGGGCCAGCGCCCAGGCGTCCTTCGGGAAGTGCGCCGGCACCCAGTCGACGATCACGCCGATGCCGGCCTGGTGCAGCGCGTCGACGAGGTGCCGGAAGTCGTCGGGGTCGCCGAAGCGCGAGGTCGGCGCGAAGTACGACGTCACCTGGTAGCCCCAGGAGCCGCCGAACGGGTGCTCCATCACCGGCATCAACTCGACGTGGGTGAAGCCCATCTCGTTGACATAGGCAACAAGCTCGTCGGCCAGCTCGCGGTACGACTTCCCCTTCCGCCAGGAGCCGAGGTGCACCTCGTACACGCTCATCGGCTCGGCGTAGGGCTGCGCAGCCGCCCGCCGCTCCAGCCAGGCCGAGTCGTTCCACTCGTACGACGACTCGTGCACGACGGAAGCGTTCGCCGGGGGAGTCTCGGCCAGGTTGGCCATTGGGTCGGCCTTCTGCCGCCAGACGCCGTCGCGACCGCAGATGTCGAACTTGTACCGCGTGCCCGGGCCGACGCCGGGGACGAACAGCTCCCACACGCCGGACGATCCCAGCGAGCGCAGCGGGTGTGCGCGGCCGTCCCAGAAGTTGAAGTCCGCGGTCAGCCGGATGCCCTGCGCACCCGGGGCCCACACCGCGAACGACGTCCCGGTGACCGCTCCGGCAGGGCCGTCGTACCGGCGCACGTGGGCGCCGAGGACAGTCCACAGCTGCTCGTGCCGGCCCTCGCCGATCAGATGCAGGTCGACCTCACCGAGCGACGGGAGGTAGCGGTACGGGTCGTCCAGCTCGATCGCCGGGCCGTCGGTGTAGGTGATCTCGAGGCGATAGTCGGGCACCTTGTCGATGTCGACCAGTACGCCGACCCAGACACCCTCGAACTCGTGCCGCAGCTCGAGCCGCTGGCCGTCGTACAGCACGGTCACCGTCTGGGCGAACGGGCGCAGCACGCGGACCGTGACGCCGTGCTCGCCGAGATGCGGCCCGAGGACCTGATGCGGGTCGTGGTACGTCCCACCGACCAGCCGCTCCAGCACCGTCCGGTCCACCGGAACCGCTGTCACCACAGGCTTCTCCGCCGGTACGGCCGGCACCTCCATGGCGTCGTGCTCGCTCGCTCCCATGAACCCCATCCTGCCCGATCGAGTCTGCCTTCACCGCACCCAGGCGAAGCCTGTGTGGGTCTTATTTTTCGGCCAAGTGGGCCGCCGCGGAGAGCGGGATCTGCAGCCAGGTCGGCCGGTTCCGGGCCTCGTAGAGCACCTCGTAGATCACCTTGTCGGCCAGGAACGCGCTCAGCAGGACGTCCTGCTCGCGCGGATCGGTGCCCGCGACCTCGGCGTACCCGTCGCAGAAGGCCCGCTGGTTCCGGCTCGCCCACTCGGCCGCGCGATAGGCGATCTGCTGGTCGCCCTCGTGGTCGGCCAGCAGCGACCGGGCCGCGTAGTCGAACGACCGCAGCATCCCGGCGATGTCCTTCACCGGAGTGTCCAGCGCCCGCCGCTCGATCAGCGACTTGGCCGGCTCACCCTCGAAGTCGATCAGCTTCCAGCCGTCGATGGTCCTCAGGACCTGACCGAGATGGAAGTCGCCGTGGATCCGCTGCACCGTCACCGGCTGGTCGAGCGCCGCCAGCGCGTCGAACGCGCGGGCCAGGCCGGCGGCGTACGGCATGAGTTCAGGGATGGCCGTGGCGGCCAGGTCGAGGCGGCGGCGCATCGCCGCGGCGTGCTCGACCAGCTTCGACGGCTCCCAGATGTCCGTGCCGAGCGCCTTGGCCAGCTCGGAGTGGACCTGCGCGGTGCTCGCGCCGAGCCGGTGCGACTCGGCCGCGAAGTCCCCGCCGACCTCCTCGGCATGCAGGTCGGCCTCGGCGTAGAGATCTCGCACCGACGAGGTCGCGAACGACCAGCCGTCGGTGGCGTTCTTCTGGAACGCCGTCATCATCGCCAGCTCACCGCTGTCGGTGCCGCCGCCGGCCCGCGGCCACGAGCCGCGCGCCGATCCGAGCACCTCCGGAACCAGCTCGGACCCGGCCTCGGTGAGCGCCGACTCGATCTCGACGCCAGGGTTGCTCCCGGGCTCGAGCCGACGGAACACCTTCAGCAAAGCCACGTCCGAGAACACCAGCGACGTGTTGCTCTGCTCCACCGTGAGCACCAGCGACTGCGCGCCCTCCGGTACGACGGTGCTCCGGTCGGGTGAGTGGACCGGGTGGAACTCCACCCCGTCCAGCTGTCGTCCGTGAGTCAGGCCCTCCAGCCAGTACGGCGTCGCTTCCTTGTCGTGCAACGCGTCGTACACCCAGACCAAGGCCCCGTCCAGGTCCGGTTCCTCCCACTCACCAACCAGGGCATGGCCGAGGTTCTCGACCGGTGCCCGGTGGTAGCTGAGCGGCAGCTGGTACACCCGGATCGGGGTTTCCGACCCGGGCGGACCGGCGCAGTAGACGAACCCGATCCGGACCGCGGGCCAGACGCCGGCCTCGGACAGCCACACCGAGGTGGCCATCGCGTCGACATGGACGTCGTGTCCCTTCTCGCCGAACCACCTCTGGCTCGCGCAGAAGGACTGGACCTGGTCCAGATGGGAAGTCACGAAATGCTCTCCTCATGGTCAGCCGGCTTCGCGACCGGAAGCCGGAACCAGTAGAAACCGTGGGAGCCGAGCGTCAGGAGGTAGGGCAGCTCCCCGATGGTCGGGAAGTGCACCCCGCCGAGCAGTTCGATCGGCTCCACCCCTTGCCACTGCCGCAGGTCCAGCTCGATCGGCTGCGGGAAGCGCGACAGGTTGTTCACGCACAGCACCACGTCGTCACCGAACTGGCGCACGTACGACAGCACGCTCGGGTTCGAACCCCCCAGGTCGGTGAAGGTACCCATGCCGAAACACGGGTGCTGCTTGCGGACCTGGATCATCCGCCGGGTCCAGTGCAGCAGCGACGAGGCGTTCTCCATCTCGGCCTCGACGTTGACCGCCTGGAAGCCGTAGACCGGGTCCATGATCACCGGGAGGCTGAGCTTGCCCGGCGTGGCGGTGGAGAACGAGGCGTTGCGGTCCGGCGACCACTGCATCGGGGTCCGGACACCGTCGCGGTCGCCGAGCCAGATGTTGTCGCCCATGCCGATCTCGTCGCCGTAGTACAGGATCGGGGAGCCGGGCAGGCTGAGCAGCAGCGCGGTGAACAACTCCATCTTGTTCACGTCGTTGTCCAGCAGCGGCGCCAGCCGGCGGCGGATGCCGATGTTGGCCTTCATCCGCGGGTCCTGGGCGTACTCGCCCCACATGTAGTCGCGGTCCTCGTCGCTGACCATCTCGAGCGTCAACTCGTCGTGGTTGCGCAGGAAGATGCCCCACTGGCAGGTGTCCGGGATCTCCGGGGTCTGCGCGAGGATCTCCGAGATCGGGAACCGCGATTCGCGCCGTACGCTCATGAAGATGCGCGGCATCACCGGGAAATGGAACGCCATCTGGCACTCGTCGCCACCGGAGTCGCGGTCGCCGAAGTACTCGACCACGTCGGCCGGCCATTGGTTCGCCTCGCAGAGCAGGACGCGGTCGGTGTAGTTCGCGTCCACCTCCTTGCGGACCCGCTTGAGGAACTCGTGGGTGCGCGGCAGGTTCTCGCAGTTGGTGCCCTCGGTCTCGAACAGGTACGGCACCGCGTCGAGCCGGAAGCCGTCCACGCCGAGGTCGAGCCAGAATTTCAGCGCCTCGATCATCGCGTCGCCGACGGCCGGGTTCTCGAAGTTCAGGTCCGGCTGGTTGGAATAGAACCGGTGCCAGAAGTACTGGCCGCGGACCGGGTCCCAGGTCCAGTTCGACTGTTCGGTGTCGACGAAGATGATCCGCGCGTCGGAGTACTTGTCGTCGGTGTCGGACCAGACATAGAAGTCGCCGTACGGGCCGTCGGGGTCCTCCCGCGAGGCCTGGAACCAGGGGTGCTGGTCGGAGGTGTGGTTCATCACGAAGTCGACGATGATCCTGATCCCGCGCGTGTGCGCGGCCTCCATGAACGCGGCGAAGTCGGCGATCGTGCCGACTTCCGGCATCACTCCGGTGTAGTCGGAGATGTCGTAGCCGCCGTCGCGCAGTGGCGACGGGTAGAACGGGGGTAACCAGAGGCAATCCACGCCGAGCCACTCGAGGTAGTCGAGTTTCTCGGTCAGGCCTTGCAGATCGCCGATGCCGTCGGCGTTCGAGTCTTTGAACGACCGCACGAGCACCTCGTAGAAGACGGCCCGCTTGAACCACAGCGGGTCACTCTTCGTCAGTCCGTGGTGCTGCTCCGGCAGCATGTCGGTCACGCTCACCTCCATCGGGTGTCTCCAAACCTAGCGGTACAGCGGCCTGCCGCCACGGCAGGTGGCGGTGTATGGGTGGGCTCACCCGGACATGCACTGTTTCCCGTACCCCGTTGCGGGGTTCGTACTCCGGCGGACGGGTCCGGAGAGGGGCAGCGCGATGGATCCGGAGGAGACCGGTGATGTGGTGACGCCGTCGGATGGACGGTTCCGGCCAGGCGTTGCAGGTCAGTCTGACGGTCTTTTGCCAGTACAAGCAAATAGGGGCCTCGACGCCCTAACCGTCAGTGTTCCCCGGGGTTCGCCGACTTGCGCGGGCGGCGGGCGTACTTGGTGAAACCGGCGCGTTCGGCGTCGGCCTCGCTGCGGAACCAGACCTCGGGTTTGGTCCGGCCGTAGTACGGCGACTCAGGGGTGTGGAACAGCATCGACTGGGCCTTGCCCTTGATGGTGAACCCGTCCGGCGGACCCTGGTGCGGTACCGCATCGGCCGAGCCCACACCGTACCGTCCCGGCGGTACGTCGTCGTGCACCTGCGTCTCGGTCGCGTTTGTGTCGGGATCCGTGTCGAAGAGTTTCAGCTCTTCGGGCCGGCCTGGTGCCATCAACCGGGAGAACACCGGCTCGGGCGTGGCCGGGCGCTCGGGCTCGGCTACACCGGCCCCGACCAGGACCGCTTCCTTCTCGTCGAGCGGTTCTTCCTCGACGGGCGCCGGCCCAGGGAGACCGGCGGGTACGCGCCGGTCGAGCAGGACCCAGGTGATCGCCGCGCCGAGCATGAACGCCAGCAGCGACCACAGCCAGTTGTTCCGCAGCAGCGAGCTCATCAGTGCGCGCCCTTCGACGGTCGGAGGCGGTACACCAGCCAGGCCGCCGCGCTGCCGAGCACGAACGAGACCAGCAGCAAGATCCAGACCTGTGCGATCAGCCAACTCATGGAGTCCCCTAGAGAATCTACGGACCACGGATCCCGACGACGGTAGCGGATACAGCCTGCGGACAGCACCAGCGGCCGATCGCTAGATCACGCGGATCTGTACGCGGCGGTTCGCGATCCGGCCGGCGGCGGTGCCGTTGCTCGCGACCGGGAAGGATTCGCCGTATCCGTTGGCGAGCATCCGGTCGGCGGCGACGCCCAGCCGGACAAGTTCGCGCTTCACGGCGGCAGCCCGCTGTTCGGACAGCGGCAGGCTGGACGCCGCGGAGCCGAGGTTGTCGGTGTGACCGGCCAGCTCGACGCGCACCGTCGGACACGACTTGAGTAGCGTCGCGGCCCGCACGACCGAGGACTTCGAGGCGTTGTTCACGATCGACGTCCCGGACAGGAAGATGATCGTGTGCTGCCGGGTGAACTCCGACAGCCGGCTCTGGAAGGTCCGGCACGGCTCACTGACTTCCGGCTTCTGCGCCGGGACCTGCATCTGGTCCGCGATCACCGCGCCCGGGACCGCCTTCGCCGCGGCGCGAGCCACGGTGGCCTTGGTCGCCTGCTCCGGCACCTCGCCCGTCAGCGTCACCGTGGTCCCGTCGTACCGGACCGAGGCGTCGCCGGTCCCGATGGCGAGTGCGTGCAGGAGCGAGGAGAGTACGGCGGCGTCGGCCAGGCCGGTCGCGGCGTCGACCGTGATCCGGTTGTCGAACTCGCGGTCCGGGCCGAGCACCTGGTCGACGTCGGTGGCGATCGCGTCCTTGACCGCCTGGTCCTTGACCACGGTGCGGACCCGGATCGAGCTGTCCGTCCGGCCCACCTCGAACGGCGGCATCGACGACTCGGCGCGTGCCTCGGTGGGGGACGGCGTACTGCTGGAGGTCTGTGCCGCCGGTGCGGATTGGTCATCCTCGGTGTCCGCGATCGACGGAATCAGCACAGCGGTCAGCAGCACGGGTACGGCGAGTGCTGCCAGCAGCCAGACGACGACCGGCCGCCGAACGAATCCGGGCACTGTTCCTCCGTCGGGTGCGGTCAAGAGTGACCGTGCGCGTGGACACTACTCCGCTTGGCGCCCCGACTGCACCGCACCGACGGGAGCGTCGCGATGATCACGAGATCATTTTTATTCGAATGTCTTCTTTTCTTAACCTGGAGTACTCGGTAGGGTGCGGACAGTTCCCTCACCGCCCCAGGAGGTAACGACATGCGAATCCGATTGCTGGTCGCTACCGCGGCCATGGCTCTGCTTGGCGCGGCCGTCGTACCGACCGCGTCCGCCTCGGAGCCGACCCTGACCCCAACGGTGACAGCCGGCAAGCGAGTCGTCGGCTACTTCACCGAGTGGGGTGTGTACGACCGCAACTACCACGTGAAGAACATCAAGACGACTGGCTCCGCGGCGAAGTTGTCCACCATCGTCTACGCCTTCGGCAACACCACCGGCGGCCGTTGCGCTGTCGGTGACTTCTACGCGGCGTACGACAAGTTCTACGACGCCGCGTCGTCGGTCGACGGCGTGGCCGACACCTGGGACACCGGTGCGCTGCGCGGCAACTTCAACCAGTTGCGCAAGCTGAAGGAGGAATTCCCCGACCTCAAGGTTGTCTGGTCCTTCGGCGGCTGGACGTGGTCCGGCGGCTTCACCGAGGCCGCGAAGAACCCGGCCGCGTTCGCCGACTCCTGCTACAGCCTGGTCAAGGACCCGCGGTGGGCCGATGTGTTCGACGGGATCGACATCGACTGGGAGTACCCGAACGCGTGCGGCCTCGGCTGCGACACGTCCGGACCCGGTGCGTTCGACAACGTGATCACAGCGCTGCGCAACAAGTTCGGCTCGTCCGCTCTGGTCACCGCCGCGATCACCGCTGACGGCACCGACGGCGGCAAGATCGACGCGGCCGACTACGCGGCCGCGGCCGGCAAGCTCGACTGGCTGATGCCGATGACGTACGACTACTTCGGTGCCTTCAGCGCACAGGGCCCGACCGCGCCGCACTCGCCGCTCACGTCGTTCTCCGGGATTCCCACTCCCGGCTTCTACAGCGACGCGGCGATCCAGAAGCTGAAGGCGAAGGGCATCCCTGCGTCGAAGCTGCTGCTCGGCGTCGGGTTCTACGGCCGTGGATGGACCGGCGTCACGCAGGCTGCTCCGGGTGGCGCCGCCACGGGTGCGGCGCCGGGCAAATACGAGGCCGGGATCGAGGACTACAAGCTGATCTCGACCCGGTGCCCGTCGACCGGGACCGTCGGCGGTACGGCGTACGCGTTCTGCAACGGGCAGTGGTGGGGGTACGACACCCCCGACACGATCCGCGGCAAGATGTCGTACGCGAACACCCAGGGACTGGGCGGTGCGTTCTTCTGGGAGCTGTCCGGTGACACCTCCGACGGGACGCTGATCACCGCGGTGAAGTCGATCGGCTGACACCACCTGAACCGCCGACCGGACCGCCGGCCGCGCCCACCGTCCTGGGCCGGCCGGCGGTTCTTCGGGTCAGTGGTCTTGTCCTGTCTTGGACAGTTCGCATTTGTGCCAGGCCCCCGCGCAGGGAATCCCTTGACTTACTTCCCGCCGTAAACCGTACTTAGTGCGGGTCGGGGTTGACAGGGGAGGGGCGCGCATGGAGAGGCCGTCGGATTCGTCGTTGATCATCGGTGTGGCCACGTCCACGGCCGAGCGGGTGCAGCTCGCACGGTTGCTGGGTGGGGCGGACGCGTTGTTGCTGGTCTCCAGTGCCGAGCAGGCTCGTACCTTCCTCGCGCTGACCGGGGTGACGTCGTCGGCCGGACCGGTTGTGCTGACCCCGACCGTGCTGCCCATCGCCGAGCAGCCTGCCCAGATCATGGCAGTGCCCACCGCTGAACCCGAGCCGGTGCTGGACGAGGAGCTGTACCTGGACGTCGACCGGCGGGTGGTGCGGTGGAAGGACCGCGAGGTCCCGCTGACCCGGCTCGAGCACGACTTCCTGCACTGCCTCGTGGAGGAGCCCGGCCGGGTCTGGACGTACCAGCACCTGCACCACGCTGTCTGGGGCAACGAGCACCTCGGCCACGGCTCGCACATCCACTCCGTGGTGAAGCGGCTCCGCCAGAAGCTCGCCAACCTCGGCGCCACCGTCACCATCCACGCGGTCCGCGGCGTGGGTTTTCACCTGCTCCCGACGGCGTAACTGAGGTAGCGTTTGCGCCGGGTCGTGACTGGCGCATGAGGTGGGCGAACCACCGGGGAGCGATCTCGTCTGGATGACGTACGCCGAGCGCCTGGGCTTCTGGATCGACCGGGAGGCCATGTCATGAATCGGGTCATGAATCGAGTCATGGATCGACCGTTGCTGGTCGGCATCGTCAACATCACCGAGGACTCGTTCTCCGACGGCGGTCGCTACCTGGCGGCGGACAACGCGATCGCCCATGCGCGCCGGTTGCACGCCGGCGGCGCCGACATCATCGAACTCGGCCTGGCGTCCAGCCACCCGGATGCCGCCAAGGTGACGCCCGAGCAGGAGATCGCCCGGCTGGCTCCAGTGCTGGATGCGCTGGGCGACCTACCGTTGTCCGTCGACTCTTACCATCCGGCGACGCAGCAGTACGCCGCCGAGCACGGAGCGACGTACCTGAACGACATCCAAGGCTTCCCGGACCCACGTCGGTACGACGAACTGGCCGAGCTGACGTGCCGGCTGGTGGTGATGCACTCGGTCCAGCACCTCGGTCCGGCCACCAGGGTCCGTACCGAGCCACAGACGATCTGGCCGGCCATCGAGCGATTCTTCGATGCCCGCGTCACCGCCCTCGAGTCAGCCGGCATCACCCGCGACCGCCTGATCCTGGACCCCGGTCTCGGCTACTTCCTGGGCAGTACTCCGGAGCCGTCGCTCACCGTCCTGGCCAACCTCAGCCGCCTCAAGACCCGCTACAACCTCCCCGTCCTCGTCTCCCCGTCCCGCAAGTCCTTCCTGCGCACGCTCACGAACACGGCCCTGTCCGACATCGGCCCCGCCACCCTCGCCGCCGAGCTCCACGCCACCACCCAGGGCGCGGACTACATCCGCACCCACGACCCGGCCGCCCTCTCCACCGCACTCATCGTCCACACCACTCTGACGAATGGCGTCGAATGCCTCAGCACGAAGCGATAGTCGCCGTACTGCGACAAGCCGACCGAGTACTCGTCATCCGCCGGGGCCCGGAGGCGCGCATGCCCGGATACTGGGCCCCTCTCAGCGGAACTCTCGAACCCGGCGAGAGCCAGCAGCAAGCCCTCGTCCGCGAGGTCCGGGAGGAGGTCGGCCTGGCGGTCACCCCACTCGCCAAGGTCTGGGAGTCGACCACCGCCGGAGGCGACTACCTGCTCCACTGGTGGACCGCGGCGGCATCACCCGGCGAGGTGACGGCGGATCCGCGAGAGGTGAGCGAGACCAGCTGGGTCACTCCCGCACAGTTCCTCGCGTTGCGGCCGATCTTCGCGGGCGACCGTGAGTTCTTCGGGAAGGTCTTCCCGCGGTTGTGAAAAGGGACCGGCCCCACCCGGAAGATCCGAGTGGGGCCGGCTCCGACTACATGACTGCTACTTGATGGACTTCAGGGCGAAGTCCTCGGTGACCGGTTCACCGGCGAGGAGCCGGGTGGTCCGGGTCTGGGGCTTGTAGCCGTCCTTCGCGGCGATCAGTGTGAGCGGGTTGTTGCGACGGTCCAGCCAGTAGGCGTAGTTGCCGTCCTTGTCGGTGATGAAGGTGTAGGACTGCGCCCACGAGTCCACCTGCACGATCGCCCCCGGGAGCGGCGCGCTGGCGCCGGACGAGCTGACGCCCGTGACGGTGCCCTGCAGCTTGCTCCAGGTGTTCGGCGGGGTGACGTTCATCGTCACGTCCACCGCGGGAACGGAGTAGGGGGTGTTCTCGCCGATCGTGACCTGCCCGCTGTACGTGCCGGGCTGGTCGACGTTCGCGTCGAGCGTGACCTTGACGGTGGCCGACTGGCCGGGAGCCAGCGTCGCCTCGGTCTTGTCGATGGACATCCAGCTCACGTCCGCCGACGACTCCGAGCAGCCCTCGAGACCCGGCAGGGCCTCGCTGTCCACCGTGGCGGTGAAGCCACCGGACGAGCCACCGATCTTGTAGAAGCCGCAGGCCGCGCCACCGCGGTACCGCGGCAGGTTGGCGTTCGGCAGGGCGGACCAGCTGTTGGCCGCCGGGTCGTAGGCGAACCCGGCGTTGGTGACAGCACCGGCCTGGACACCTCCGACGATCAGCAGCTTTCCGCTGGCGACGGCGTACGACGCCGCCCAGTGGTCGGCCGGAGCGTCCGCGATCGCGGTCCACGAGTTCGCACCCGGGTCGTAGACGTAGGCCGACTTCAGCGAGTTCACGCCGTCGTTACCGCCGGCGCAGTACAGCATGCCGTCGATGGCGCCACAGGATGCGAACGCGACCGACTTCGGGTAGTTCGCCAGCGTCTCCCAGCTGTTGGCGGCCGCGTCGTAGCGGACCACCGTGTTGCTCATCGGGAGACAGGCCGAGGTCGTGCAGCCGCCCACGGCGTACAGCTTGCCGTCGAGGACCGCCTGACCTGCCGCGGCCCGGGGAGCCGGGTTCGCAGCGAGGGCGCTCCAGGCGTTGGCGGCCGGGTCGTACGCCCAGGTCGCCGGGTCCGGACCAGCGGCGGCCCAGCCGGAGCTGGCGATGATCTTGCCACCCACGACACCCACGGTGATGGCGTTGCGGGCGCTCGGCAGCGGAGCGATGGCGGTCCACGCCAGCGTCGCCGGGTCGTACACGTAGCTGTTCGCGGACGAGACGCTACCGTTGCCACCGGCAATCGAGTAGATCTTGCCGTCGAGGTTGACCACCCGGTTGTCCATCACGGTCGCCGGGTAGTCGGCGATGTCGGCCCACGGTGCGGCCAACGGGTTGGCGGCCGCGGTCTTGACGGCCGTCTTGCCCGACACCATGTTGCCCAGCGAGGTCGGCACCTGCAGCCGCTGCAGCGGGGCGCCGGCGCCGGTCAGCACCTGCGTCTTGCTGGTGGTGGAGCCGTTCGCGTTCTGCAGCACGAAGCCGTTGTCCCGCTCGCCGAACTTGACGTCGACGCCGGCACCGCCGGTGTTGGTGACGGTGAACGACTTGGTAACCTTGCCCGACGGCAGCTTCAGGTTGCCCGAGACGCTCCCCGGGGTGACGCTCAGCCGGCCCGCGGCCAGTGAGTAGTCGGCTGTGGTGACCCAGTCGGCCTCAACGCCCACGGTCTGCTGCGCGGTGACGTAGTTGCCAGCCTTGGCGGTGAAGCCCTGGTTGCCGGACTCCGAGGAGTACAGCCAGTAGAAGCCGTCGTTCAGACCGGTGTCCTCGGGCGTCGCCACGGTGGTCGCGGTCTCGGCCGGGTTGCCGTCACGGGTGACGACCGCACCGTTCACGAAACCGTTCGTGTTGGCGTCCTTGACGTTGCCGACGACGATGCCGCCACCAGCAGGCTCACAGGTGACCTGGCTGCCGATCAGCACGTTGTCGAGCTGCCACCACCACTCGTACTGCGCGTCGTAGTAGTGGAACCGGACCTGCACAGCGGACTTGCCGGCCGCCTGCGGGATCGCGATCTCCTTGAGCCCACGGACGTCGACCGCCTGCCGCAGCACGTTGGCCCAGGTGGCACCGCCGTCGATCGACAGGTCCACGTCGGCCTTCTCGCCGCCGAGCCAGTTGAGGTCCTGGTTGAACCGGATCACCGGAGCGGTGACCGCGGTCAGGTCCACGACCGGGCTGACCAGCGAGGTGTCCTGCGAACCGCCCGGACCGTACTTGTCGCTGTCGATGATCGCGGTACCGCCGGTACCTCCGGCCAGGTTGCCACGGGCACCCGGGTCGTTGAACTGCCAGACCTGTCCGTTGCCCTTGTTGTCGACGACGGACCAGCCGCTCGGCGTGCTGCCGGAGTCGAACGTCTGGTAGGTGCCGTCGGAGCCGTACCGGTAGCCCGGCGCCGTGGTGCAGGCGTCGGTGCGGACCGGGACAGCGATGTTCTTGGTCAGGTTGCCGGAGCCGACCGTGATCGGCTCGCTGACCGTCTGGTAGCCCGGGAACTGCGACTCCACCTTGAGCGAGTACGCCGCGCCGGCCGGAACCTTCAGGCTGAAGCGGCCGTTGCTCGGGGTGGTGTAGTCGAACACGCCACCCGGACCCTCGACGCTGACCTTCGCGTACAGCGGCCAGCCGTGGCCGGAGCCGTCGGTGATGCTGCCGCCGACGTTCACCTGCGGCGAGCTCGCCAGGGCGAAGTTCTGGGTGGTGGTGTTCCCGGTGGTGATGGCGACCGTGGCGGTCTGGGTCTGGTACCCGAACGATGCCGCGGTCAGGTCGTAGCTCCCGGCCGGAAGGACGGACGAGAACGCGCCGGTGCTGGTCGTGGTCAGCACGCGGTCCGGCTGGCCGGCCTGCTTCACCGTCACGGACGCGCCGGCGAGCGGAGCACCACCGGTGGCGGCGGTGACGGTGCCGGACAGGGTGCCGGTGTCGCCGATCGGCGCGGCGTTCAGCAGGGCGAGTGCGTCCAGACGGCCCTGGCCGAACACGTTGTTGTTGGCGTCGGTTCCGCCGCACTGGCTGTTCGGCGTGTCGATCGCGGTCTGGTTCAGCAGCGCCCGGGTGGCGTCCACGTCACCCTTGAGAGCCGGCGACGCGGCCCACAGCAGTGCGACGGTGCCCGCGAGGTGCGGGGTGGCCATCGACGTACCGTTGAAGGCGCCGTAGGTGTTGCCGGGGAGGCTGGACCGGACGTTGACGCCGGGGGCCGAGATGTTCGGCTTGATCGTGCCGTTCTGACCGACACCACGGCCGGAGAACGACGCGATGTTGTTGTTGATGTCGTAGGCGCCTGCCGAGTAGTTGCTGGTCAGGCTGCCCGGCGACCCGCTGCTGTTGCAGCCGAGATCACCACTGTTGCCGTTGGCGAAGGCCCCGAAGATGCCGGAGTCCTTCCAGTTGTTGGTGATGTCCTCCATGAACGGGTCGTTCGACGGCAGCTGCGAACCCCAGGAGTTGTTGATGATGTTCGGCCGCTTGCTGGCGTCGGGGTTGTTCCCGGCCAGGTCGGTCGGCTCGAGCATCCACTGACCGGAGGCGATCAGGGCCGCGTCGGTCGGGCAGCAGCCGTTCGCGGCGATCCACTTGACCCCCGGCGCGACGCCGATCTGGTTGCCGGCGCCGTCGTCACCGGCCATGGTGCCCATCGTGTGGGTACCGTGACCGTTGCCGTCGCACGGTGCGTTGCCGCAGGTGCCGGCCGCGTCGAACCAGTTGTAGTTGTGGTCGAACGTGCCGTCGCCGTTGTTGCCGCGGTACTGCTTGACCAGCGCCGGGTGGTCGTACTGCACCCCGGTGTCGATGCTGGCGATGGTGATGCCTTCGCCCTTGTCGCCGAATTGCGACCAGACGTCGTCGGCGTTGATGTTGGCGATGCCCCACTCGACCGCGTTGATCTCGTGCTCGGTCGTGCCCTGGGAGATCTTGGGCACCTCGATCTTCATCGGGGCGTACAGGCCCTCGACCTCGGCGTGGGTGGCCAGGTTCTGCGCCAGCGTGAGCGATCCGCTGTTGATCCGGATCGCGTTCGTGCCCCAGAAGGCCTGGTACTTGACGTGTTGTGCGTCCAGCTCGGCGCGGATCTTCGCCTGGCTCTCCGCGGCGGTCTTGCGCAGTGCCGCGGCGACGGCGGTGCCGCGCTCGTTCCAGTTGGTGATCTTGCCGGCGGCGGTCAGGTCGGCCTTGGCGGCGAACCGGACCCAGTAGTCGGACGCCGCCTTGGCGTCCTTGCCGTCGAGTTGGGCCATCAGCTCCGGCTTGATCTTGCTCGCCGGAGTGGCCTCGGGCTTGGTGGGCGGTGACGCCTGCGCCTGGCCGGCACCTGCCAGCCCGGTCGCGACGACGGCCACCGTCGCCAGGGCGCCCACCAGAGTTCTGGCGAGCCCCCTTCGTCTCATGTCTGACATCTCTGCAGCCCCTCACTTGAAACGACCCCGAGTCGACTCCCCCGAGTCATTTGGTGCAGAGGTGCAAGGGTCCTCGCGTGGGCGGATTCGAGTCCCGTGCGCGAACGCTCCGTGCCCCCCAGGTCGCGACATGTGACGCCGCGAGCCTGACGAGGACCCTATGTGTCAGATCACAGGAGGAACAAGCACACATGGTGAGCAAGATGTGACTAGCCGTCGCCCTGAATCGAAGCAACGTGGTCAAAGATTGGCAGTCCGTTGACGATCCAAGGCAGAGGTTGACATCGTGATCAGATGGTCACCGCCCGTGTCCCCGCCCCAGAGGACGTCGACCTGACCACGACCGACCGGGAATCGTTTCCGCTGCTGATCGCGGTCGCGGCCTCCCCGGAGGATCGTGTCCGGCTCGCCGAGCTCGTCGACGACGTCGCTCCGCTGCTCCTCGTGTCCAGCCTCGAGGAGCTGCGCAAACTGCTGGCGCCCGCCCTGCAGTCCCCGCCGGCCCCGCCCGAGCATCCCGAACCACCCGAGCCCGAAGCGGTCGAGGCGGTCGTTGCGACGACGGCCGAGGATCCCGATGCCGACGTACTGACGATCGACCGGATCCACTCCGTCGCCCGGTGGCGCGGCCGCGAGGTCCAGCTCACCGAGCTCGAGAACGACCTGCTCACCCGGCTGATGACGGCACCGCTGCGGGTCTGGACGTACGACGCCCTGCACCATACGGTCTGGCGCAACCGGGACCTGAGGGGGACCGCCGACGTGCACTCGGTGGTGAAGCGGCTGCGCCGCAAGCTCGACGAACTGGGCACCACGGTCACCATCGACGCGGTCCGCGGCACCGGCTTCCGGCTCACCGATCACCAGCGTCCCGCGATCATGGGGTTGCGGGCTGGCTGAGCGTCCCGTCGTCTTTCCCGGGGCTGTTCTCTGTTCGTCGGGCGTTCGTGGTCGCTAGCCTCATCGGGTGAGTTCCCTGCCGCACCCGCGACGGGTCCCTCGAGTCGCGGAGATCGTCCTGGCCTTCCTCGCCGGTGCCGGGACGTTCGTCGTGGTGGCAGTACTCGCCGCCTGGATCACCTCGGACGCGCTGATCGTGATCCTGGCCGTTCCGCTGGTCACCACCGTCGTCCTGGTGACCAAGTTGATCGGCATCGCGTACGCCGTTCCGATCGCGATGGCAGGCATGCTCGCCTACGACTGGTACCACCTGACCCCGACCCATCCGCTCGGGTTCCCGGGCTGGTCGAACCTGGTGGATCTGATCGTCTATCTGGCGGTGTCGGTCCTGATCGGCGAGCTGGCGGCGCATGCGACTCGTCAGGCCCAGACCGCCGAGGTGGCGCGAGCCGAGCTCGCCGACGAGCAGGCGGCGCTGCGCCGGGTGGCGACCGGCGTCGCGGAGGGGGTGCCCGCACAGGAGTTGCTCGCAGCGGTGGCCGAGGAGGCCGGGACGCTGCTCGACGTGGACGGGACCCGGATCGTCCGCTACGAGGGCGACGACCTCGCGCATGTGACCGCCTGGAACAGGCCCGGCTACGATCCCGGACCCTATGATCGCGTCAGGCTCGAGGGCAGGAGCGTGGCCGGCGACGTACGCCGTACCGGCCGCGTCGCCCGCATCGACGACTACGAAGACATCGAGGACCGGCTGCCGCTCACCCGCGGGCTGGGTATCAAGTCCGTGGCCGGAGCACCGATCGTCGTCGGCGGCGACCTGTGGGGAGTGATGGTCGTCTGGTCCACGGCCGAGCCACTCCCGGCCGCCACGGAATCGCGCCTGACCGACTTCACCGACCTCGCGGCCACGGCGATCGCCAACCTGGAGGCACGACGGCAGGTCGAACGTCTCCTGGACGAACAGGCCGCGCTGCGGCGGGTCGCGACGCTGGTCGCTCGTGGTGGGCGTTCGGCCGAGGTCGTCGAGACGGTCATCCGTGAGGTCGGGGTGCTCTGTGGCGCCGACCTGGCCAGGCTGGAGCGCTACGAGACGGACGGAACGGTGACCGGGGTCGGCGTGTGGAGCCGGAACACCGATCATCAACTGTCCAGCGGCACCCGCTTCGTGCTCCAGGGACCGAGCATCGCGGCGCTGGTGCGAGAGACGGGCCGCCCGATGCGGGTGGACAGCTTCGCCGGCGCCTCGGGCCCGATCGCACAGGAGGCGCAGGGGCTCGGGATCCGGTCCTCGGTCGGCTGTCCGGTCGTCGTCCAGGGCCGACTGTGGGGTGTGATCGCGGCGTCGTCGACGGGCGATGCTCCGTTCCCTCCGGACACCGAGTCCCAGATCGGCGAGTTCACCGAGCTCCTGGCGACGGCGATCTCGAACCTGAAGGCGCACGCCGACCTCGAGGCGTCCCGCGCCCGGATCGTCCAGACCACCGACCTGGCCCGCCGCCGGTTCGAGCGTGATCTGCACGACGGAGTCCAGCAGCGGCTGGTCTCGCTGGGCCTCGAACTGCGTGGAGTCGAGGCGGCCGCAGCACCCGACCTGCGGGCCCGGCTCGACCAGATCAGCAGCGGACTGGACGGTGTGTTCAACGACCTGCGCGAACTCTCCCGGGGCATCCATCCGGCGATCCTCTCGGAGGGTGGTCTCGACCCCGCGCTGCGGGCGCTCGGACGGCGTTCGGCCGTTCCGGTCAAGCTGGACGTGAACGTCGGCCAACGGCTCGCGGAACGGGTCGAGGTGGCGGCGTACTACGTCGTCTCGGAGGCGCTCACGAACACGGCGAAGTACGCCGAGGCCACGCTGGCCGAGATCAAGGTCGGGCTCCACGACGACGTCCTCGAGCTGAGCATTCGCGACGACGGTGTCGGCGGAGCCGATCCGGCCCGGGGTTCCGGCCTGATCGGACTCACCGACCGGGTCGAGGCGCTCGGTGGGCGGATCTCGATCACGAGCCCGGTCGGCGAGGGTACGACGCTGCACGTCGAGCTCCCCCTCGAGGTCGCCTGATCGGCGCAGGAGTACCGTCAGCGTTCGTGCCCTTCTCCGCTTTGAGCCATCTCGACTGTCCCAAGTGCGGCCTCACCTACTCGCCGGATCAAGTGATCGGACTCTGTTCGTGCGGGTCGCCTCTGCTGGCCCGGTACGACGTACAGGCGATCACGCTGACCAAGGACGAGCTGGCGACCCGGCCGCCGGATCTGTGGCGGTATCACGAACTGCTGCCGGTGCGGTCTCCAGAGAACGTGGTGACGCTGGGGGAGGGGATGACCCCGCTGCTGCCGTTGCCGCGGTACGGGCGTGAGCTCGGCGTCGAACGGCTGCTGATGAAGGACGAAGGGCTGATCCCGACCGGCACCTTCAAGGCACGCGGTGCGGCGGTCGGCGTGTCCCGGGCGTACGAGGTCGGCGTCCGCAAGATCGCGATGCCGACCAATGGGAACGCCGGCTCGGCCTGGGCGGCGTACGCCGCTCGTGCGGGCATGGAAGCGTTGATCGCGATGCCGATCGCGGCACCCGAGATCTGCCGCCGCGAGGTGAAGGTGGTCGGCGCCGAGCTGCACCTGATCGACGGGCTGATCGGTGACGCCGGCGCGTTCATCCGCGCGGAGCTGGCGAAGCGGGACGGCTACCTGGACGTGTCGACGTTGAAGGAGCCGTACCGGATCGAGGGCAAGAAGACGATGGGCCTCGAGATCGCCGAGCAGCTCGGTTGGCAGCTGCCCGACGTCATCCTGTACCCGACCGGTGGCGGCGTCGGCATCATCGGGATCTGGAAGGCGCTGGTCGAACTCCGCGAGCTCGGCTGGATCGACGGTCCGCTGCCGCGGCTGGTCGCCGTACAGTCGAGTGGCTGTGCGCCGATCGTCCGGGCCTGGGAGAAGGGTCTGCCGGAGAGCGAGCCCTGGCCGGATGCGCAGACCGTTGCCTTTGGCATCACGGTGCCCAAGGCACTCGGCGATTTCCTTGTCCTGCAGGCGATCGCGGAGACCGACGGGTGTGCCGTTGCCGTCGACGACGAAGATCTGCTGGCCGAGCAGCACAAGGTCGCTCAGCTGGAAGGGTCGTTCATCTGCCCGGAAGGCGCAGCCAACTTCGCCGCCGTCCGTCAGTTGCGCGAATCCGGCTGGATCCGCGCCGACGACCAGGTCGTAGCCCTGAACACCGGCGCAGGCCTCAAATACCCGGAGACAGTCCCGCTCTGATCACGCCTGGCCGCGGCGGACGGCGAGGATGTGGGCTGGTTCGCCGTTCGGGTCGAGTTTGACGTAGTTCTGCTGGCCCCAGCGCCAGGTGGCGCCGGTGATCTCGTCGTACACAGTGAAGGTGTCCTCGGGGCGCATGCCGAGCGCGGCCATGTCCAGGTGGACCATCGTTTCGCGCACCGAGTGCGGGTCGGTGTTCACCACGACGATGACGGTGTCGCTGTGGCCGTCGGGGGCGGTCGTGCGCTTGGAGTAGCACATGATCGCCTCGTCCTCGACCGAGTGCAGCGACAGGTTGCGCAGCTGCTGCAGGGCGGGGTGCCGGCGGCGGATGTTGTTCAGCAGTGTCAGGTACGGCGCAAGCGTGCGACCCTCGGCGGCCGCGGCCTCCCAGTCACGCGGACGCAGCTGGAACTTCTCGGTGTCCAGGTACTCCTCGGAGCCCGGCCGGAGTGCCACGTGCTCGAGCAGTTCGAACCCGGCGTACACGCCCCAGGCCGGCGAGGCGGTGGACGCGATGGCGGCGCGGATCTTGAACGCGCCCGGACCGCCGTACTGCAGGTACGCGGTCAGGATGTCCGGCGTGTTGACGAAGAAGTTCGGCCGCAGGAAGTGGCCGGTCTCCTTGGTCAGCTCCTGCAGGTACTCCTCCAGCTCCCACTTCTCATTGCGCCAGGTGAAGTAGGTGTACGACTGGTGGAAGCCGACCTTGGCCAGCTCACGCATCATCGGCCGCCGGGTGAACGCCTCGGACAGGAACACCACGTCCGGATCAGTCTTGCGGATCTCGCCGAGCAGGTACTCCCAGAAGTTCACCGGCTTCGTGTGCGGGTTGTCGACCCGGAACACGGTCACGCCGTGTGAGATCCACAGCCGGACGATCCGCAGGACCTCGGCGTAGATCCCCTCGGGATCGTTGTCGAAGTTGATCGGGTAGATGTCCTGGTACTTCTTCGGCGGGTTCTCCGCGTACGCGATCGAGCCGTCGGCGCGGATCGAGAACCACTTCGGGTGCTCCTTGACCCACGGGTGGTCCGGCGACGCCTGCAGGGCCAGGTCGATGGCAACCTCGAGACCCAGTTCGCGGGACCGGCCGACGAAGTACTCGAAGTCCTCGAACGTGCCGAGCTCCGGGTGGATCGCGTCGTGCCCACCCTCGTCCGAGCCGATCGCCCACGGCGACCCGGGGTCACCGGGCTTCGGGTCGAGGGTGTTGTTCGGGCCTTTGCGGAACGCGTGACCGATCGGGTGGATCGGCGGCACGTACAGGATGTCGAAGCCCATCCCCGCCACCGCGTCCAAGCGCTTGGCCGCAGTCCGGAACGTCCCGGACTTCCACTGCCCGGACTCCTCGTCGTACGTCGCTCCCTCGGACCGCGGGAAGAACTCGTACCAGCTGCCGTACAGCGCGAGGGTCCGGTCGACCCACACCGGGTAGGTCTCCGACGACGTGATCAGCTCCCGCACCGGGTAGCGCCCGAGTGCGGCCCGGACCTGCGGCGAGATGCCCGCGGCCAGCCGCGCCTCCGGCGGCAGCGCGCCGTTCGCCAGCGCGTGCGCGGCGTCGCTCAGTGTGGCCCGGTCGGCACGGACCGCGGGCGGTACGCCGGCCGCGGCACGGTCGAAGAACGCCGCGCCCTCGGCGAACATCAGGTCCACGTCGAGGCCGGCCGGGATCTTGATCTCGGCGTTGTGCCGCCACGTGCCGTACGGGTCGCTCCAACCTTCGACCGCGAATGTCCACGCGCCCTGCTCCTGCAGCGTCACGTCGACCGTCCACCGGTCGCTGCCCTGCCCGACCGGTGCCATCAGCATCCGTCTGGTCTGCCCGGTCGGCGAAGTCAGTACGACGTTCGCGTTCACCGCGTCGTGGCCCTCACGGAACACCGTGGCCGCGATGGTGAAGGTCTCGCCTACCGAGGCCTTGGCCGGATACGCTCCGGCGTCGACGGTCGGGGTGACGTCGGTGATCGGGATGCGCCCAGTCATGGCGTAGACGAACCTTCGCTTTCCGATTGCGGATCCGGCCGGGGGTAGTTCAGGTCTGACGTTATCGGTTCCCAGCGGTAGACCATGACATGCGGTGGTCACGTTTCGGTCCACAGGATGGAACATGAGTGACGGACCCCGGGAATGTGTCTGCAAAATCTTGCCAGCGTTGCAAGATCGATGCATGCCGAAGGTGTCTCGTGAACCGGGGGCCGGTACGGTGTCCCGGTGCGAGCGATACGACGATTCTCCGTCCGCCCTGTCCTGCCCGAGCCGCTGACCGGCCTGGGCACCCTGGTGAACAACCTCCGCTGGTCCTGGCACCCGGAGACGCAGGACGTCTTCGAAGCGGTCGACCCGCAGCTGTGGCGGAGCACCGGCGGTGACCCGGTCAAGCTCCTCGGAGAGGTCCCGGCGGCCCGGCTCGACGAGCTGGCCCACGACGATGTCTTCCTGCGCCGGCTCGAACTGGCCGTCACCGACCTGAACGCCTACGTGTCCGGCGACCGGTGGTTCCAGACCGACGCCGGCTCCCCGGTGAGTTCGGTGGCGTACTTCTCCCCGGAGTTCGGCATCACCTACGTCCTCCCGCAGTACTCGGGTGGGCTGGGCATCCTCGCCGGTGACCACCTGAAGGCGGCCAGCGACCTCGGCGTACCGCTGATCGGCGTTGGCCTGTTGTACCGGCACGGCTACTTCGCGCAGTCGCTGAACGCCGAAGGCTGGCAGCAGGAGCGCTACCCCCTGGTGGATCCGGACGGGCTGCCGATCAGCCTGCTCCGCGACGGCGACGCGCCCGCCACCGTGACCCTGACGCTGCCCGGCAACCGGCAGCTGCACGCGCAGATCTGGGTCGCCCAGGTCGGCCGGGTGCCGCTGCTGATGCTCGACTCCGACATGGAGGAGAACGACCCCGCCGAGCGCGAGGTGACCGACCGGCTGTACGGCGGTTCCACCGAGCACCGGCTGCTCCAGGAACTGCTGCTCGGCGTCGGTGGTGTCCGCGCGGTCCGCACCTTCTGCCGCATCACCGGCCACTCGGCCCCCGAGGTGTTCCACACCAACGAGGGCCACGCCGGCTTCCTCGGCATCGAGCGGATCCGTGAGCTCGCCACCGACCAGTCGCTGGACTTCGACACCGCGCTCGAGGTCGCCCGCGGCGGCACCGTGTTCACCACCCACACGCCGGTCCCGGCCGGTATCGACCGGTTCCCGGTCGAGTTGATCCAGCAGCACTTCTCGCCCGACGCGTACGGCGAGGGTGTGCCGATCGACCGGATCCTCGAGCTCGGCGCCGAGGATTTCGAGGGCGGCGACCCGGGCGTCTTCAACATGGCGATCATGGGCCTGCGGCTGGCGCAGCGGGCCAACGGCGTGTCCAAGCTGCACGGTGTGGTCAGCCGCGGCATGTTCGCCGGGCTGTGGCCGAGTTTCGACCCGGTCGACGTACCGATCACCTCGATCACCAACGGCGTGCACGCGCCGACCTGGGTGGCGCGGGAGATCCACGGCCTCACGTACGCGGCCACCGACACGGCCGAGAGCGACGGCCTGTTCGACGGCCTCGACAAGACCTCCGACGCGCAGATCTGGGAGACCAAGCGGACCCTGCGGCAGCGGTTCATCGACGACACCCGGGCCCGGGTCCGGCAGTCCTGGATCAACCGCGGCGCCAGCGACGCCGAGCTCGGTTGGGTCGACTCCATCCTCGACCCCGACATCCTGACCATGGGCTTCGCCCGCCGCGTCCCGTCGTACAAGCGGCTCACCCTGATGCTGCGCGACCCGGCCCGGCTGAAGGCGCTGCTGCTGCACCCGCAGCGGCCGGTCCAGATCGTCATCGCCGGCAAGGCGCACCCGCACGACGAGGGCGGCAAGAAGCTCATCCAGGAGATGGTCCGCTTCGCCGACGACCCCGAGGTACGGCACCGGATCGTGTTCGTGCCCGACTACGACATCGCTCTGGCGCAGCCGATGTACCCGGGGTGCGATGTGTGGCTGAACAACCCGCTGCGTCCCTACGAGGCGTGCGGCACGTCCGGCATGAAGGCTGCTCTCAACGGTGCCTTGAACCTGTCGATCCGCGACGGCTGGTGGGACGAGTGGTACGACGACGAGTTCGGCTGGGCGATCCCGTCCGCGGAAGGGATCGAGGACACCGACCGGCGTGACGACCTCGAGGCGCACGCGCTGTACGACCTGATCGAGAAGCAGGTCGCGCCGCGCTTCTACGACGGCGAGGTGCCGGGCCGCTGGATCGAGATGCTCCGGCACACCATCAAGGAGCTCGGCCCGAAGGTGCTCGCCACCCGGATGGTCCGCGACTACGTCGAGCAGCTGTACGTCCCGGCCGCCAAGTCGTCGCGCTCTCTGAACGCGACGTACGACGGTGCGCGTGAGCTGGCCGCGTGGAAGAAGAAGGTCCGGACGGCCTGGCCGCAGATCCGGGTCGACCACGTGGAGCTGCAGGGCCTGGGCGACGTACCGCAGCTCGGGACCACGGTCGGGATCCGCGCGTTCGCCGCGCTCGGGGATCTCGAGCCTGCCGACATCTGTGTCGAGGTGCTGCACGGGCGGGTCGACACCAACGACGAGATCACGGACCCGGTCCGCGCGGCGCTGGCGATGGCGGAGACCTACGAGGGCAACCGGCACCGCTACGAAGGCGAACTGAAACTCGACCGAACCGGCCCCTTCGGCTACACCGTCCGAGTCGTCCCAAGCCACGACGGCCTCGCCAGCCCGGCCGAACTCGGCCTGGCCGCCGGACCGTCGGACCCCGACGACCCATCCGCCCCCGACCTCCCAGCAGGCTCAGAGTTCTGAGCCCTTCGTCCTGAACCCGACCCCGCCTGCGTCAGCCGGCGGGGTCGGCTGCTTTATCGTGCTCCGGTGACTGTTGTCGTGCGTGGGTACAGGCCCGAGGATGCCGAGGGGACCTGGGAGGCGTACTTCCGGGCGATTCGGGATACGGCGTCGAAGGACTACTCGCCGGAACAGGTTGCCGCGTGGGCTCCCGAGACGGTTGATCTCGTGCAGTGGAACGAGCGTCGGTCGGCGGCTCATACCTTTGTGGCGACGATCGAGGGTCGGGTCGCCGGGTTCAGCGACGTGACGGATGACGGCCTGCTCGACATGCTGTTCGTACACTCGGATGCCGGCGGCAGCGGCGTCGCGCGGGCGCTGGTCGGCGCGGTAGTAGCCAAGGCTCGTGAGTTGGGGCTGGCTCAGCTCCGCACGCACGCGAGTCGTACGGCGATGCCGGCGTTCAAGCGGTTCGGGTTCGAGGTCGAGCGGGCCAACCCGGACAACTGGATCCGGGGCGAGAACCTGCCCAACTACGACATGTGCCTCAAGCTCGACTAGCCGGCTTCTGCTTGCGGAGTAGGCCCCACGGTTTGAAGACCGACAGGACCACCGCGACCATCAGCAACGTGGGCGAGACGATCGGCGGGAAGATCATGTCGTTCAACGGGACCGCCAGGTCGTTGGCCTCACCCCGGTCGGCGAGCTCGGCGACACCGGGCCGGAGGGCGAGCAGGACCAGCGTGCTCAGCAGCAGGTTGATGACCAGTTTCAGGACCACCCACCAGTACTTCGTCAGGCCGTACCTGCTGCCCAGGCCGAGCAGGACACCGGTGATCAGACAGGTCAGCCCGGAGATCGTCATCGGCCAGATCGTCACCAGTTCGAGCACGCGGAAGCACAACGCCTTGGTGCTCTGGTCGTCCGTACCGATGGCGGTGAACGTCAACACCGCCATCACCACGTCGATCCCCAGCCACGAACCCACCGACGCCAGGTGCAGCACCAGAACGGCCTTCCGGGTCCTGGCCCCCAACCGCCACGGCTTCACCGCCGCCACGTCCAGTGCCGCGCCGCTCATTGCCCTCTCCGTCCACTCGGATCACGTAGCTACGATCCTCAGCGACGACACCCACACCGCGCGTCGTCTGGACGGAGACACTCCACCTACACCAACGGAGGTACTCCTAGGCCGACGGGCGTACCAGGTCCACCCAGACGAACTGACCTCCACCCGCGGGGGAGGTGAGGTACGAGCGACCGGCCGGCTTCAGCGACGGGTAGAGGTCCGCGAGCTCCTTTGTTGCCGTGTCGTCTCCGTTGTCGGAGGCAACCAACAGGCCGGCGATGCGGTCGGTCAGGGTGAGGTCGGCGCCGTCGAGGGATGCGGACATCTCGCCCCAGTTGTCCCAGAGCAGGAGTTCGTCGCCGTGCAGGTGTGCGAGTTGCAGGTAGACGTAGTTGCGGATGAACCAACTCCCGCCGATCGGCGAGCCCGGGTCGATGCCGAACAGCTCCGGGTCGCGCGTGCCGGCGCGGACGTCCAGCCAGACCTCGGCCGCGGACAGGAACGGGCCGGCCGGCATGTCGAGCGAGTTGAACGGATGGTCGCCGGCCGGGTCGAGCTGGGCGTCGATCATCACCCATCGGTCGCCGTTCCAGTACTCCGCGACCACGTGATCGTGATTGAACCCGCTGGCGAAGTACGCCGCGAAGCCGATCCGGCTGCGGACCGGAATGCCCTGGTGGCGAAGCATCGAGACGAACATCAGTGTGTAGTCCCGGCAGCATCCGACGATCCGGTCGACCGGCTCCCTCGGCACGGCGAGCGGCGTACCGTTGCGCCGCTGGTCGGTGGCCAGCATCGACGAGACCCATCGATGGTCGATCTCGGCCAGGCGGTCGCCGGTGAATTCGATCCCGCCGCCGCGGTAGTGGATCAGCAGGTTGCGAACCACCGCCCCGACACCGGGGATGTCGTCCGGCAACGCGTCGTACAACCCGGCGTACGCACCTGGGTCGCTGTACTCGGTCTGCACCGCGTAGTCCATCAGGGCTTCCCTTCTAGAATGGCTGAGCGAGAAATGGGCTGGGCAATGTCGACGGCCGGCTGGTCGCGCGGCATCAGGTGGCAGTTCGCCCGGTAGACCTCACGCGGCGGCCCGGTGATCGTGCTGCCCGCCGTACGGACGAAGTCGTCGACCAGGTCGTAGGCGAGCATGATGCGCGGGTACGCGCACTCGTCCATCGTGATCGTGCAGTACGCCTCGTGGTGGGCCGGCTCGACCCGGATCGCGATCGGTCCGGACGGATCCACCAGCCCCTGGAACGGCACGCACACCTCGACAGTCGCCTCGGCCTCCGGTGTCACCGGGCCGTGGTAGATCACCCAGGATTCGCCGGGCAGGGTCGCGCCGGCGGCCTGGAGGTACGTGCGGATCTCGTCGGTCGCGGTCACGATGATCCCGATCAGATTCTGCTGATCGGTGTCGGACCGGATCGACGCGATCTTCGTCTCCGGAACGTCGCGGGTCAGCACCGGCCGCGGCGCCAGCCCCGTCGATCCGGACCGCGAGAACCGGTCCCGCAGGTACTGCAGGGTCGCCCGACGGGCCGCGGTGGTCGCCTCCTGGGCGGCCCACCACCGATCCAGCCGGATCAACCCCTCTTCGTCGGAGCCCGCGAGGACCTCGGCGATCGTGGTCAGCGGCATGTCGAGTTGCCGCAACACGCTGATCCGCCGGGCCCGCTCGAGCTGCTCCTCGTCGTAGAGCCGGTACCCGTTGGCCGGGTCCACCTGTGCGGGCGGGAGCAGCCCGGACACGTCGTACAGGCGTAGCGCCTTGTGCGAGAGCCCAGTACGCCGCCCGAACTCGCTGATCGTCAACACGCGAACATCAAACCCCCTGCCCCAGGGGCAAAGTAAAGCCTCAACCCCAGACCCCTCGACTTGTGAGCTGCCTCACCCGGTGGAACGTCCGGCCTGGACGCCTCCTCTTTCAGGGCGTCGGTCACTAGAGGGAGGCGTTCGGAGATGTTGGTGGTACGGCGAGTGGTGGCGGGGGTGCACTGGGGTCTCGCGGTGGTGCATGTGTACTGGGCGACCGGTGCGACATGGCCGGCGTCCGGTGAGCGAGCGTTGTCGATGGCGGTGCTGGGCGGTCCGGTGTCCTTCAGCCCGGGCATCGTGTTGCCGCTCGCGGCTCTGCATGTGCTGCTGGGAACAGCCGTGCTCACGAGCGACCGGTTCAAGCTGAGCAGGTTCGTAGTCGGGGGAGTGGCGGCGGGACTGGCTGCGCGGGCAACCGCAGGTGTCGTCTGGGCCTTCGGCGTGGGCACTGACACGAGTACGGCGTTCTACTGGCTCAACCTGTTCTTCTACACGCCGGTGTGCATCGTGCTGTGCGTGGCGGACCTCAAACTCCTGCGGACACGCTGGATCAAAGCAACAGCAGTCGCAGCGCCGGTGGCAGGCGTCGTACTGCTCTCACTCCTCGCCTACGCGTATCAGCCAACCGAGCAGCCAAGCGCCGCGCCTTCACCGGAGTCACGGTACGTCGACACGCCACTCGCCCGGTTCCACTACCAGCAACGGGGCAGCGGCTCCCCGGTCGTCCTGCTGTCACCCGGCGCCTCCCCGACCACGGCGTGGTCGTCGGAGTTCGACGTACTCTCCACGAACCACACCGTGTACGTCGTTGACCTCCCAGGCCAAGGGGAGACCCGGCTGCACGACGAGCGGTTCGCGTTCGACCTCGACGGCATGACTACATCGCTCGGTCAGTTCCTGGACGCACTGAAGCTTTCTCAGGTAGTCATCGGTGGCAACTCGTGGAGTGGCGGCTGGGGTCTCGCCTACGCGCAGCGCAACCCGGACCGCGTCAGCAAGTTGCTCCTGCTGGCGCCGAGCGGTCTGGACGAGCCAGACACGTGGAGCTGGGAGATCCTCAAGCAGCCCTTGGTCGGCGAGGCGTTGGCCAAGCTGGCCGCGAGCCGCAGCATGGTCGAGTCCGCGCTGGGCGGCATGTTCGTCCACAAGCAGCTGATCACGCCGAAGCTCGTGGACACGATGTGGGCGCCGGGCACCTATCGTGACAACGTGCGATCCATGTACGGGCTGGAGCGGGGCCTCGACTGGGGAGTCACCGAGAAGGCTCTGCCGTCCACGCGGCAGCCCACGCTGGTGATCTGGGGCGACGACGCCGTGCTCCCGGTGGCGCAGGCAGACCGGTTCGGCCAGTTGTTGCCCAACGCAACCGTGCACGTGCTGCCCGGCTGCGGCCACGCCCTCACCGTCGACTGCGCGGACCGGGTGACACCCCTGATGGCAGCGTTCCTCCGATGATCGACCCTCCGATCATCGACGTGGAACGGCTCGTTCGCGCCGCGCAGGGCGGCGACACCCTGGCGATGAACGAGTTGCTCGACGGACTTGCGCCGTACGTCGGCCGGATCTGTGGGCCGATCGCCCTGGCCGACGGACCGGACGCGACGCAGGAGGCGCTGATCGCGGTGTTCCGTGGTCTGCGCGGTCTGCAGAACCCGGAAGCGTTGTTCGGATGGGTCCGCGCGATCGCGGTCCGCGAAGCGGTCCGGGTGGCGCGCCGACAGCAACGCCAACAACCGGCCGATCTGTCCGAGCTGCCGTCGCCCGACGATCCGCAGCTCGCCGTCCACCTGCAGGACGTACTCGCGCGATTGTCGCCGGAACACCGCGCGGTGCTGGTCCTGCGCGACCTGGAAGGAATGGATGAACTGGCCGCCGCCGCGGTGCTCGAGGTGCCGGCCGGTACGGCGAAGTCCCGGTTGCACCGAGCCCGGGCAAGCTTTCGGAAGGCGTGGAGATCATGACGGGTGACTGGCCACAGGTCGAACTGACCGACGTCGAGCGGTTCCGCGCACTGGCTGCCGGCGTCCCAGGCGCTGCGGTCACCGAACGCGTCCTGGCGGCACCTCCCGACCGGGTGAAGGAGTTGCTGACCGACCTGGACGCGTTCGCGACGATCCATGCGGACCTGGTCTCGGCCACGCTGCTCGAGCAGGACGGCGATCACGTCGTCGTTCTCGCGCGCGGTCGGCGGGGCCAGCGGGCGCGCCTGGAAGGTCAGTTCCGGAGTGGCTGGTGCTGGTTGCAGAGCCGGTTCCTGATCATCGGTCTGGCGGTGTCGGCCGAGCCCGGTGGCGGCACCCGGGTCGCACTCACAGGCGGCATCCGGGTGCCAGGCCGGGCCGCGATCGTTCCACTGCGGGTCCGGCAGGAGAGCACCAAGACGCTGGACCGGCTGGAACAGCTGCTCAGGGCCTGAGTACGCCGGCCGGCAGCGCGGCGAGGAGCGCATCGGCGTGCCGGCGGTAGCCGAGGTTGTTCGGGTGGAAGCTGTCCGGAGCGAGCATCCCGCGCCACGGCGGTCGTGCATGCCGGGACACCTCGGCGACCGTGAGGCCGCGGGCCGCCGCCGTCGTACTGATGAGCTGGTTGATGCCGGCGACGTACGGGCTCGCCACGCCGCCGATACGCCAGAGCCCGTCGGGGACGGTCAGGTCCATCACCACCGACGAGGACGGCAGCCGCTCGATCATCTGACGGAGGTGGTCGCGGAACCGCTTGGGCGGCGTACCGAGGATGTCGTTGTTGCCGATCCCGCACGTCACCAGCGCGGGCTGCAGCCCTTCCGCGAGTGGCAGTTGGTCCGCGAGTACGTGCCGGGTCTGTGCGCCGGAGCGGGACAGGTTGAGCACCCGCCACGGGTTGCCGGTCCTGCGGAGCGCGTTGAGCACCTGGCCGACGTACCCATGCAGCGGCGACGATGCGCCGAGCCCTTGCGCGGTCGAGTCGCCGAGCACCACCCACAGCGGCCCGTCAGCGGTGAGGGCCTTCTCGTTCTGCCGGGTCCAGAAGTCGGCGTACGTCTTCGCCTGGACGTCGACGTACGCCACGCCGTCGACCCAGCGCCGGAGTGCCAGGCGTGAGTTCGTCCGCTCCGCCTCGCCCCAACGCATCACCGCCCGGTGCAACGCACCGATCGGCGTCGTCCGTTCGCGGGCCCCACGCCGCACCAAGAACATCGGTTCCCCCACACATGAACAGAAGGTAACCGCCGAATGTACTGCAGGAAGGTTAACGACCCTCAGAGGGCGCGGAGGAGGACCAGGCAGCGGGGGGCCAGGGGGACGGTGGCGCCTGCTTCTACTTCGGTGACCATGCTGTTGCTGGTGTCGAGGACGACCTCGTAGGCGGGGGCCCAGGAGGGGTCGGGGACGCGGACCTGGCGGGTCTCGGGGGTGGCGTTGAGGGCCATCAGGAAGGAGCTGTCGGTGAGGGCGTTGCCTTGGGCATCGGTTGCGCGGAGGGCGTCGCCGGCCAGGAACATGCCGATGGTTCGGAGGTTGCCGTCGTACCAGTCGGCGTCGGTCATCTCGCCGCCGTGGGGTGCGATCCAGGACAGGTCCTTGCGCCCGCCCGCGACGACCGGCTCCCCGGAGAAGTAGTGCCACTGACGCAGAACAGGATGCGCGGCCCGCAACGCGATCAGCTTCTTCGTCAATGCCAGGTGATCGGACCACGCGCCCGGCAGTGACCAGTCGAACCAGGACAGTTCGTTGTCCTGGCAGTAGGCGTTGTTGTTGCCGTGCTGCGTCCGTCCGCACTCGTCGCCGGCGGTGATCATCGGTACGCCGGTGGACAGGATCAGTGTGGACATCAGGTTCGCCATCTGGCGTTTGCGCAACGCGATCACGCGCCGGTCGTCGGTCTCGCCTTCAACGCCGCAGTTCCAGGACCGGTTGTCGTCGGTGCCGTCGCGGTTGTCCTCGTGGTTCGCCTCGTTGTGCTTGTGGTCGTAGCTGACCAGGTCGCGCAGGGTGAACCCGTCGTGCGCGGTGAGGAAGTTGATCGACGCGTACGGGTAGCGCCCGTCGTCGCCGTACAGGTCGCTGGATCCGGACAGCCGGTAGGCGAGGTCCTTCACACCGTCGGAGGTGTTCCGCCAGACGTCGCGGACGCTGTCGCGGAACTTGCCGTTCCACTCCGACCACGGCGGGCCGAAGTTGCCGACCTGGTAGCCGAACGGGCCGACATCCCACGGTTCGGCGATCAGCTTGACCCGGCCGAGGACCGGATCGGCTGCGACCTCGGCGAGGAACGGATGGTCGACCGTGTCGACCTCGTGCCGCTCGTTGCGGATCAGCGTCACGGCCAGGTCGAACCGGAACCCGTCGACACCCATCTCCTCGACCCAGTACCGCAGCGAGTCCATCAACAGCCGGCGGACCTGCGGGTGCGAGGTGTCGACCGAGTTGCCGGTCCCGGTCACGTCGTACATCGTGCCGCCGTGCGACAGCCGGTAGTACGCGCGGTTGTCGATGCCGCGGAAGCTCAGAGTCGGCCCGTCGAACCCGCCCTCGGCTGTGTGGTTGTAGACCACATCGAGGATCACTTCGATGCCGGCGGCATGGAACGCGGCGACCATCGCCTTGAACTCGGCCACCTGCTGACCGTCCGAACCCGACGACGAGTACGGCGCGTGCGGAGCGAAGTACCCGAGGGTGTTGTAACCCCAGTAGTTCGGCAGGCCGCGGGCGGCGATCGAGGGCTCAGTGAGGAAGTGGTGGATCGGCAGCAACTCCACCGACGTCACGCCCAGCTCGGTCAGATAGTCGATCACCGACGGATGCGTCAGCCCGGCGTACGTCCCGCGTTGATGCTCGGGTACGTCGGGATGCAGCTTGGTGAAGCCCTTGGTGTGCAACTCGTAGATGACCGTCTCGCCCCAGTGCACCGGCCGGCTGATCGGCGGTGGTGGCTCCGACTGGCCCACCACGACACCGACCGGGACATGCCCGGCCGAGTCGCCGTCGGACGAGTCGTAGATCACAGGGCTGGAGAAGTCCAGCGAGCCGTCGATGGCTCGGGCGTACGGGTCGAGCACCAGCTTGGACGGGTTGAAGCGGAGACCGTGTGACGGGTCGAACGGACCGTGCACGCGGTAGCCGTACCGTTGCCCGTGGCCCACACCTGGGACGAACCCGGTCCAGAACTCACCGGCGTGGGCGAGGTCCAGGTTGCGCTGGCTGCCGTCGGCGGCGATCAGCGCCAGCTCGACCCGCTCCGCGGCCGGCGCCCACAGAGTGAAGGTCGTTCCATCGGTCTGGACCACTGCTCCGAGCCGCGGCCCGGTATCGGCGGTCGGGCCGAGAGCACTCGGGGCGGCGGTCGCTTCGGTCACCGGCACATTCTGCACATTCCCGTCTTGGTTATCGATAACGAAGGTGGTTGTGTTCATGAGACGGTAGTTGCGGACGCCTGTGCGCAATGATACGCAAGGACCGTTACTAATTTACCGGGCTCCCAGCTGGGCGGAGTAGGGGATCACATGTCGGAAGAGTTGGCCGGTCTGACCGTTGGTCTGATCGGCGCGGGCAACATCGCCCACTTGCATGTCGCCGCGTGGAAGGCGCTCGGCGCGCGCATCCTGGTGCACTCGCTCGAGGGCGCCGAGACGATGGCCGAACAGTACGGCCTCGAGGTCGCGGCGTCGCTGGACGGCTGCCTGGCCGGGGCGGAGTTCGTCGACGTGGTCACGCCGTCGGCGACCCACAAGGAGGTCACGCTCGCCGCGATCAAGGCCGGCCGGAACGTGATCTGCGAGAAGCCGCTGACCCTGACCGCCGCAGACTCGCACGAGGTGATCGCGGCCGCCGCGGCCGCGGGCGTCCGGATCTACCCGGCGCACGTGGTCCGATTCTTCCCGGCATACGTCGCCGCGCACTCCGCCATCCAGGCCGGGCGCATCGGCGACGTTGCAGTGGCACGGTTCTTCCGCCAGGCGTCGTCCCCGGCCGGCGGCTGGTACGGCGACGTGGCCCACTCCGGCGGCGTGATCATGGACCTGATGGTGCACGACCTCGACCAGGCCCGGTGGATGTGTGGAGACGTCACCAAGGTGTACGCCGTCCAGAACCCGCCGACCGTGGACGGGATCAGCCCGCTGACGGTGGCCGCGCACGTCACGCTCACGCACGCCTCCGGTGCGATCAGCCACTGCCGCGCGACCTGGGCCGCGGCCGGGTCCGCGTTCCAGTCCGGCTACCACATCGCGGGCTCGACCGGCGTACTGAAGTACACATCCGCCGCGGACACCGGCTACGCCGAAGAACTGCCGGACGGCGGCGCGGCCGCCGACCTGCTCATCCCGGCCAACACTCTGGGCGAGAGCCCCTACCTCACACAGCTGCGCGAGTTCGCTGTCGCACTGCGCGGTGGCCCGGAGCCGCGGGTTCTGGCGCCGGACGGCGCGGCCGCGGTCTATCTGGCCGAGGCGGCGCGCGCCTCGATGGAGACCGGCGGTGTGATCGACATGGTGACCTTCGACCCGACGGGAGCGGCGGCATGACCCTCAAGGTGGCGATCGCGTCGTTCGCGCACGGGCACGCGATGTCGTACGCGTACCTGCTCAACCAGCTGTCCGATGTCGAGGTGCTGTCCGCAGACCCCGACGGCGCGAGTGCGCCGGACCCGGGCCCGCGTGGTGCCGAACTCGCCGCACAGCTCGGCGTCCCGTACGTCGACAGCTACGACGAGCTGTTCGCGTGGGGCCCGGATGCGGTCGTCGTGACGAGTGAGAACGCGCTGCACCGCGGTCTGGTCGAGCGGGCCGCGGCTGTCGGTGCACATGTGCTCTGTGAGAAGCCGCTGGCCACCGAGGTCGAGGACGGCGAGGCCATGCTGGCGGCCTGCGCGTCGGCCGGTGCGATCCTGATGGTCGCCTACCCGGTCCGGTTCTCGCCGCAGTACCTGCGACTCCGGGCCTCGGTCGAGGCCGGGCTGCTCGGTGACGTGTTCGCGGTCCTGGGCACCAACAACGGCAAGATCCCGATCGGTGGGCGCCAATGGTTCACCGACCCCAAGCTTGCCGGCGGTGGCGCACTCGTCGACCACACCGTGCACTGCGCCGACCTGATCGACGGCCTGACCGGCGGTGCGTCGCCGCAGCGGGTGTACGCCGCGGCCAACCGCGTACTGCACCAGGACAAGGGCGTCGAGGTCGAGACCGGTGGCCTGGTGACGATCAACTACGACAACGGGCTGCTGGCAACCATCGACTGCTCGTGGAGCGTTCCGGACAACGGTCCGACCTGGGGCGGCGTCACGCTGCAGGTGACCGGTACCAACGGGTCGGTGGAGATCGAGCCGTTCCTGCCGCGTATCGGCGGCACCGACCCCGATGGGGAGGTGTACCTGGGGATCGGCGAGAACTTCGACGCTTCGATGCTCGCCATCTTCCTCCGGGCGGTCCGCGAGTCCGGTCCGGCAGTGGCGGGCCAGACGCCGGCCGCCGTACCGCAGCCGGACGGTGCAGTCGGTCTGCGCACCCTGCGCATCGTCGACGCGGCCCGCCGCTCCGCAACCTCCGGGCAGCCGGTCGAACTCTGACGTCTCGCCGGTCGCCTCCATGCATGGGGCGACCGGCATCCGTCAGGCTCGTTGGGCCGCGACGGTCAGGTGCTCGATCACGTCGCTGAGGTGCTCCGTCATCGCCGCACTCGCCGCGTCGGCGTCGCGGGCGGCGATGGCCCGGATGATCCGCAGGTGCGCCTCGAGCGACGTCTGCGGGCGGCGGGGGAGTCGCGTCATCCGGAAGTGGTGCCGGATGTTCAGCACCCGCAGCCGCTCGATGATCGTGGTCGCCGTCCGCTGGCCGCTCAGTTCCCGGATCAGCCGGTGCAGCGCGTCGTCCAGCTCGGCGTATTCCAGGTCGTCGCCCTCGGCGACCGCTCGCGCCATCCGGTCGCCCAGCGCGGTCAGATCTACGATGCCCTGGTCGCTGATCCTGGCCGCCGCCTTCGCCGCGCACAGCGACTCCAGCACCATCCGGGCCTCGGTCACCTCGATGGCCTCGTCCACCGACAGCATCCGCACTCGCGATCCGCGCTGCGGAATCCGCTCGACCAGTCCCTCCGCCGACAGGTCCAGCAGCGCCGCGCGGACCCCGCTGCGGACCACGCCGTACTGCTCGGCCAGGTCCGCCTCGACCAGTCGCTGACCGGGCGCCAGCCGGCCCGACGCGATGTCCTCGCGGACCGCGTCCCGGACGTACTCCTGCCCGGCCATCCCCCCGCGCTCCAGCGTCTTCTTCCCGCTGATGGTCGTCCTCCCGTCTCCTCGGTCAGCCCAGTGTGACGGCTGACCGGTTCCGCATCGTCACCAGAAAGTGTAGACGAAAATGTTGACATTTTTGTCGACACTTTTCTAGGATCCCGAACCATCAGCCCTCGCCCCGGGCACCACTGGCTCTTCCCGACCCACCGGAGAACGACCATGTCCAAGGGACTCCCCGACCACTTCGCCCGACCGTCGCGCCGTACGGTGCTGAAGCTCGGCGCGCTCGCCTCCGTGGCCGGCCTGACCGGCTGCGGCCCGAACGCCGGCGGCGCCGGCGACGCCAAGTCCGTCACGATCGTCAACACCGGCTCGAACAGCACCCTCGTGCTGCAGGAACTGCTCCAGGCGCAGAACTACTTCTCGACTGTCGAACTGACCGCCAAGACCCAGAACGTGTCCGACGGGTCCAAGCTGATCGCCAGCCTGCTCAACGGCAGCAACGACCTCACCCTGCTGTCCGGCTTCGGCCAGGTGCTGCCGGCGATCGAGAAGGGCGCCAAGCTCAAGATCGTCTCTGGCTCCGGCCTGCTGCTGGCGCACGCGGTCTATGCGAAGTCCGAGGCGATCAAGTCGGCCGAGGACCTGGTCGGCAAGACGATCGGCACCGGCCCGGTCGGCGCCCTGCTGCACCAGATCATGGTCGCGTTCCTGGCCAAGAACGGGATCAAGCCCGAGCAGGTGAAGTTCGTCAACATCGGCTCCAGCGCGGACGTGTTCAAGGCGATCGCGGCCGGCAAGGTGGACGCCGGACCGTCGCTGGTGGACGTGTACGACGAGCAGGACAAGTTCGGCGTGCATGCGATCGCCGAGCTGTGGAAGGAACTCCCGGAGTACACCTACCAGGGCGCGTACACGTCCGACACCGCGATCTCCAAGCGGCGTGACGTGCTGGTCCGCAGCCTGGCGGCGTACGCGAAACTGTTCCGCTACATCTCCTCGCCGGAGTCCAAGGACGCCTACCTGAAGGCGTACCAGAAGGCGGTGCCGAGCAGCGACCCGAAGGAAGCCGGCTCGCTGTGGAACTTCGCCCAGCAGCCCGGCGCGTACGCCGTCGACCTGGTCCTCGACGAGAAGCGGCTGACGTACATGCAGGAGCTGAACGTCTCCCAGGGCGTGCAGTCCAAGGTACTGCCGTTCGACCAGGTGGCCGACATGTCGATCGCGACCGATGCGGTGAAGATGCTGTGAGCGGCCTCCCGCTCCGGGTGGCAGTCGGCCGCTACGGGCACACCCAGGACCTGCTGGACGGCCGCATCCTGGTGGACGGCTGCACTCTCGAGCCGGTCGAGTTCGCGTCGATGATCACGGCGTACCGGCGGATGGTCCGGTCGGTCGAGTTCGACGTCTGTGAGCTGGCCCCGACGACGTACCTGATCGCCCGTGCCCTCGGTGCGCCGTACGTTGCCCTGCCGGTCTTCCTGAGCCGGCGCTTCCACCACTCCGGTCTGGTCGTCCGCGACGGCGCCGGGATCGAGCGACCCACCGACCTGCACGGCCGTCGGGTGGGAGTCCGCGCGTACTCCGTGACGAGCGCGGTCTGGACCCGTGGTGTGCTGCAGGACGAGTACGGCGTGGATCCGGCCGAGATCGAGTGGATCGTCGACGACGACGAGCACGTGGAGTCGTTGGCCCTGCCATCGAACGTACGGCGTCCCGGGCCGAAGCTGGTCGACCTGTTCCGGCAGGGCGAGCTGGACGCGGCATTCACCCGCGGCGCCGGGATCGGCGATCCGAAGGTCACGGTGGTGTCGGGCTACCACGAGCTGCTTGACGAGGCGGACAGCCTCGCGGCCGACTGGTACCGGAGGACCGGCGTCTACCCGATCCATGGTGTCGTCGTGGTCCGGGAACAGCTCCTGAACGACCATCCCTGGCTGGCGGGCGCGCTCCTGCAGGCCTTCCAGGACAGCCGATCGAGCTACCTGCATCGGCTCGGCGGCCCGGCCGCGAGTGCACCCGAGGATCTTCGCTACCAACGCCTGGCGGAGATCGTCGGCAACCCGCTGCCCTACGGCCTGAACGCCAACCAGGTCTCGATCGGCGCACTCGTCGAGTACTCCCGCAGCCAGGGTCTGGTCCCGGCGGACGTCTCCCAGGACCGGTTCTTCCCCGATCTCGTGACCGCATCCAACTGAAGGACTCTTGATGACCATTGACGCGCATTGTCATGTGATCGCGGTGGACCGGGACCGGTATCCGCGCAACCCTCTCGGCGGCGTGGAGTCCGGCTGGTCGCAGCAGCGGCCGGTCGGCGCGAAGGAACTGATCGCCGCGATGGACGAGACCGGTATCGACCGCGCCATCGTGGTGCAGGCGTCCACGGCGTACGGGCACGACAACAGCTACGTCGCGGACTCCGTCGAGCTGTACCCGGACCGCTTCGCAGGCGTGTTCTCCGTCGACATGCTGGCCCCTGACGCGCCGCAGCAGTTGGCGCACTGGGTGTCCCGCGGACTGCAGGGCGCCCGGCTGTTCATGACCGGCAGCACGATGCCCGGGCAGGCGTCCTGGCTGTCCGACCCGCGGCTGCACCCTGCCTGGGAATGGGCCGAGGAGAACAACCTTCCGCTGTGCCTGCAGATGCGCCCGGAGGGCATCCCCGCGCTGCGGGGGCTGCTGGACCGCTTCCCCGGCGTCAAGGTGCTGCTGGATCACGCGGCACGCCCCGACCTCACCGGCGGAGCGCCGTACGACGAAGCCCGTGAGCTGTTCGATCTGGCGCAGTACGACGGTGTGTATCTCAAGCTGACCGAGCGGACTCTGGTGTCGTCGACCAAGGCGCCGGCCGACCCGGAGTCGTTCCTCGGCCGGCTGCTGCTCGACTTCGGCGCCGAGCGGCTGATGTGGGGATCGAACTACCCCGCGGCCGAGGACGACCTGCCCACGCTGTACCGGCGCAGTCGCGACATCCTCGCGTTCCTGCCGGCGGCGGCGCGCGAGCAGCTCTTCACCGGTACGGCGGACCGCCTGTACCCGGTGAAGGCGGGCTCGTGAAGGCGGTACTCGCGGACTATCCCCACGTCCGCGCGCTGAAGGAAGGGTCGGTGTTCGACTTCGTCGAGGTCGACCCCGTGCACAAGGCCTTCGCTGCGATGGTCCGGGAGCAGCCGTACGACGTCTGCGAGATGGCGATCGTCACGTATCTGCAGGCGCGGGCCGAGGGGAAGCCGTTGCTCCTGCTGCCAGTCGTCCTGCGATCGCGCTTCCAGCACGACCACATCGTCTGCCGGGCCGACGACCCGCTCGACGTGACCGACCTGGCCGGCAAACGGATCGGCGTCCGGACCTACGCACAGACGACCGGTGTGTGGTTGCGCGGCATCCTCGGCGACGAGTACGACGTACCGCTCGACAAGGTCCAATGGGTCAGCATCGAGGACGGCCACCTCGCCGAGTACGCCGACCCGCCGCAGGTGGAACGTGCTCCGGACGGCTCGAAGCTGATCGACCTGCTGCACGCGGGCGACCTGGACGCCGTGATCATGGGCAACGACCTGCCTGACGACCCACGCCTGCGACCGGTGATCCCGGACTCGAAGGCGGCCGCGCGCACGTGGTACGAGCGCACCCGCGCCGTCCCGATCAACCACATGGTGGTGATCCGCGCGGAGCACGCCGACCGGCGCGAGGAACTCACCCAGCTGTTCGTCGAGGCCAAGCAGTACACCGGTCACCCGGCGGCCGGCTCGATCGACATGACCCCGGTCGGCCTGGAGGCCAACCGGCCCGCGCTCGACCTGATCACCCGCTACGCCCACGAGCAAGGGCTGGTCCCGCACCGGCTCGCTGTGGACGACCTGTTCTCCCTGAGAGGGGCCGCATCATGATCGACGCACCGGAGAAGCTGCGCGTCAAAGGACTGAGCAAGACCTTCCAGACCAACCGCAAGGCCCACACCGTGCTGCGCGGCCTGTCCTTCGGGGTCGCCGAGGGGGAGTTCGTCAGCCTGATCGGCGAGAGCGGCTGCGGCAAGACCACCGTGCTGCGGATTGTGCAGGGCCTGCTCGGCGCCGACGCCGGTCAGGTCGTTGTCGACGGCAACGTCGTGAGCGGGCCCGGCCGCGACCGCGGGCTGGTCTTCCAGCAGGCGAACCTGCTGCCATGGCGGACCGCCCGGCGCAACGTGGAGTTCGGCCTCGAACTGCAGGGCCTGTCCCGGTCACAGCGGTCGGCGCGGGCGTCCGAGCTGCTCGACCTGGTCGGACTGGGCGGCTTCGCCGATCACTACCCGCACCAGATGTCCGGCGGCATGCAGCAGCGCATCGGCCTGGCCCGTGCACTGGCGATCGACCCGGCCGTACTGCTGATGGACGAACCGTTCAGCGCGCTCGACGCGCAGACGCGTGAGGTGCTGCAGCGGGAACTGCTGCGCATCCACGCGGAGACCCGCAAGACCGTCCTGTTCGTCACCCATGACCTGGACGAGGCGCTGTTCCTGAGCGACCGGGTAGTGATCCTGGCCGCGAACCCGGGCCGGGTGAAGCAGGTCATCGACATCCCCTTCGAACGGCCCCGGGCGGAGCTGACCGATCTCCGCGGCCTACCGGAGTTCCAGCAGTTGCGCAGCCAGGTCTGGCAGCTGATCCGCTCGACCGACGCAGGGAGCGACCGTGTCCAGGACTGAAGTACAACCGCGGGCCGCCGTGATCGCCGAGACGGATGCCGAACCGGCGGTGGACCAGCAGGCCAGGGCCCGGCGGAAGTACCGGGTGATCCGGCTGGTCTCCATCCTGACGGTGCTGGGCGCCTGGGAGCTGGTCGGCCGGCGGATCGACCCGCTGTTCATGTCGTACCCGAGTGCGGTCGCGCAGGCCGCCGTGCGCCTGACCAAGAGCGGCGAGCTGCCGACCGCGCTGGTCAGCAGCCTCACCACGCTGGCCCTGGGCTTCGCGATCGCCGGTGTACTCGGTGTGCTCGCGGGTCTGGTGATCGGCCGCTACCGCACCGTCGAGGTGGCCACCGACTGGCTGGTCAACGCGCTCTACGCGACGCCCCTGGTGGCCGTCGTACCGCTCGTCATCCTGTGGTTCGGGCTCGGGTTCAGCGCGAAGCTGTTCGTGGTCGTGCTGCTCGCGATCTTCCCGGTGCTGATCAACACGGCCAGCGGCGTACGCAACGTGCCGCCGGCGCTGATCGACGTCGGCACCGGGTTCGCGGCCAGCGAGTGGCAGGTGTTCACCAAGGTGATCCTGCCCGCGTCGTTGCCGTACACGATGACCGGTCTGCGGCTCGGCGTCGGCCGCGCGATCATCGGCATGGTGGTGGCCGAGTTCTTCACCGCGATCACCGGACTGGGTGCGCTCGTGGTCAAGTACGGCAACCAGTTCGACACCGCCTCGATGCTGGTTCCGGTGCTGGTGCTGATGGTGCTCGGCGTCGCGCTGACCGGCGGCCTGCGCCAGGCCGAGGCGCGGATCGCGCCGTGGAAGGCGGACGAGCGGTGATCATCGACATCCACGGTCACTACACGACCGCTCCGGCGGCGCTGAACGCGTACCGCGGCCGGCAGATGGCCCTGCAGAACAAGCCGGTGCGCGGCTCGCTGTCGATCACCGACGACCAGCTGCGCGCGTCGCTGGCCGGCCACCTCGAGCAGATGGGTGCCCGGGGCATCGATGCGCTGTTCTTCTCGCCCCGCGCGTCGGCGATGGGCCACGACGTCGGCGACGAGACGATCAGCCGGCACTGGACCGAGATCAACAACGACCTGATCGCTCGGGTGGCCGGGCTCTACCCGGGACAGTTCGTCCCGGTTGCCCAGCTGCCGCAGAGTCCGGGTGCCGGGTTGGACGGTGTGCTGCAGGAACTGCGCCGTACGGTCGAAGAGCTCGGGTTCGTCGGCTGTCTGATCAACCCGGACGTGTCCGGTGGGCTGCAGCCGTTCACCCCGTCGCTGGGGGACCGCTGGTGGTACCCCCTCTGGGAAGCCATGGTGGAGCTGGACGTGCCCGGCATGATCCACGCCAGCTCCACCCGCAATCCCGCGCTGCACCTCAACGGTTCGCACTACATCGCCCAGCACTACGCCGCCGTGGTCGAGCTGTGCTCGTCGTCGGTCTTCACCGACTTCCCGAGCTTGCGGCTGATCGTGCCGCACGGCGGTGGTGGCATCCCGTTCCACTTCAACCGCAGTCGCGCGCTGCACGTCGCGGAATCGCTGCCGCCGTTCGAGGACGCGGTCCGCAACCTGTACTTCGACACCGCCGTGTACGACGCCGACTCGCTGTCGATGCTGATCCGCAAGATCGGACCGGACAACGTGCTGTTCGGCTCGGAGATGTTCGGTACGGCGAAGACGCGGGACTCAGCCACCGGCCGGTTCTTCGACGACATCCTCGGCGACCTTGACGGACTCGGACTGAACCAGTCCGACCTGACGAAGATCCTGTCCGGCAACGCGCTGCGCCTCTTCCCACGCGCGGCAGCCCACCTGGGAGCAGCCCATGTCCAGTAGCCCCACCGTCGTACGCCGCACCACCCGGCCGGACCCGGAGTTGGTAGAGGCAGCAGCGCAGTACGGCGTAGCCACTCTGCATGAAGCGAACCGGCGGCGCGGACTGATGCTGGACATCCACCCAGTCGTGCCGGGTACTCGCGTGTGTGGTCCCGCGGTGACATCGCTCAACCATGCTGGCGACAACCTCATGCTGCATGCCGCAGTGGAGGTGTGCGAGCCCGGAGACGTGCTGGTGGTCGCGACACTGAGCCCGTCCGCGCACGGGATGTTCGGTGAGCTGCTCGCGACACAGTGCCGGGCGCAGGGGATCGCCGGCGTCGTTCTGGACGCCGGAGTACGCGACAAGCGGGACCTGCAGGACATGTCGTTCCCGGTGTGGTCGCGGGCGGTGAGCGCTGCCGGGACGGTCAAGGCCACGCCGGGGTGGGTCAACGTGCCGGTCGTCTGCGGCAGTGCGACCGTGAACCCGGGTGACCTGGTGGTTGCCGACGACGACGGTGCGATGGTGATTCCGCGCACCGAGGTCGCCGCGGCGGTCGAGGCCGCCCGGGTCCGCGAAGAGCGGGAGGCCGCGAACCGGGCCCGCTTCCAGGCCGGCGAACTCAGCCTTGATGTCAACAACCTCCGCCCGCTCCTCGCGCGGCTCGGCGTCACCTACACCGACGCCCTCTGACCGCGGCGTGCGCCTTCCACGACTGGTCCGGTACGGTGCCGGGGATGTGACCGACGGGTAGGACCCGGGACCGTAAGGAGCACCGCGATGGGCGAGTTCGTCAATCTCACCGTCAGTGAGGGGATCGGCACGATCCGGCTGGATCGGCCGAAGATGAACGCGCTGAACGTCCAGGTCCAGGAGGAGATCCGGGCCGCCGCGCTGGAGGCGACCGCGAACGACGACGTGCGCGCGGTCGTGGTCTACGGCGGCGAGAGGGTGTTCGCGGCCGGCGCGGACATCAAGGAGATGGCCGACATGTCGTACGCCGACATGGTCAAACGCTCCGGTCCGCTGCAGTCCTCGCTGTCCGCGGTCGCGGCGATTCCGAAGCCGACCGTCGCAGCCATCACCGGGTACGCACTCGGCGGTGGCTGCGAGCTGGCCCTGTGCGCCGACTACCGGATCGCTGCGGAGGACGCCAAGCTCGGCCAGCCGGAGATCCTGCTCGGGATCATCCCCGGTGCCGGTGGCACGCAGCGGCTGTCCCGGCTGATCGGCGCGTCCAAGGCCAAGGACCTGATCTACACCGGTCGCTTCGTCGACGCTGCCGAGTCGCTGGCCATCGGTCTGGTCGACAAGGTCGTCCCCGCGGCCGAGGTGTACGACGCGGCGGTCGCGTGGGCCGGGCAGTTCGCGGGCGGTGCCGCGCTGGCGTTGCGGGCCGCCAAGGAGGCGATCGACTCCGGGCTCGGCGTGGATCTGTCCACCGGGCTGGAGATCGAGCGGCAGCAGTTCGCCGCCTTGTTCGCCACCGAGGACCGGGCGATCGGGATGAAGTCTTTCGTCGAGAACGGCCCGGGCAAGGCCGAGTTCAAGGGAATCTGATGTCTGCAACCGCGAAGCCGGCCGCGACCGCCGAAGAGGTCGAGGCGGCGTGGAACGACAACAAGCTCGCCCAGGTGCTCTACCACGACTGGGAGGCGTCGACATACGACGAGAAGTGGTCGATCTCGTACGACGAACGCTGCGTCACCTACGCCCGGGACCGCTTCGACGCGATCGCCGGTTCGACCGGCTGGCCCTATGGCAAGTCCTTGGAGATCGGCGCGGGCACCGGATTCTTCACCCTGAACCTCAAGCTGGCCGGGGTTCTCGCCGAGGCGCATGTCACTGATCTCTCTCCAGGCATGGTGGAGGCGGCCGAGAAGAACGCGAAGACCCTGGGCTTCGCGGTCGAGGGCCGAGTCGCCGATGCCGAGAAGCTGCCGTACGACGACGACACGTTCGACCTCGTCATCGGGCACGCGGTGATCCATCACATCCCCGACGTCGAGCTCGCGTTCCGCGAGATGCTGCGTGTGCTCAAGCCGGGCGGCCGTTTCGTCATCTGCGGCGAACCCACCCGGTACGGCGATTACGTCGCCCGGCGACTGTCCCGGTTCACCTGGTGGGCGACCACCAACGTGACCAAGCTGCCCGCACTCAGCGAGTGGCGGCGACCGCAGGCCGAGTTGGACGAGTCGTCGCGGGCGGCCGCGCTGGAGGCCGTCGTCGACCTGCACACGTTCGACCCCGACACGCTGGCCCGGATGGCTTCGCGTGCCGGTGCCACGAACGTGAAGACGGTGACGGAAGAACTGCTGGCGGCGTGGGTCGGATGGCCGATCCGGACGTTCGAGGCCGCCGTACCGGAGCAGAAGCTGGGCTTCGGCTGGCGGATGTTCGCCTACAAGTCGTGGCTGCAGTTGTCCAAGGTGGACAAGGTCTTGTCGGCTGTCGTCCCTGACGAGCTCTACTACAACGTCTCCATCACAGGTGTCGCGCAGTAGGGTGTGCGGATGCGGTTGCTGACCGCGGCGAATCTGAGCTGGGTGGTGCGCCATCGGGCCTGGACGCCGTACTACCTGAAGCGCTATTGGCGGTTCGCCTGGTTCAAGCTGCGCCACCGGCAGGTGATCACCGAGGGATTCGTCTTCCTGGGCAAGCATCTCGAGATCGTGGCGCGGCCCGGGCACGGCCGGATCATCCTCGGCAAGTGGGTGCACCTGGGTGACGAGACCCGGCTGCGCGCGCACGAGGGCACGCTGCGGATCGGCGACAAGGTGGTGTTCGCCCGCGACGTCACGGTCAACTGCTACCTGGACATCGAGATCGGTGCGTCCACCTTGATCGCGGACTGGACCTATATCTGCGACTTCGACCACAAGACCGAGGACCTCGACCTGCCGATCAAGGACCAGGGCCTGGTGAAGTCGCCGGTCCGGATCGGTCCGGACTGCTGGCTGGCCACCAAGGTGACCGTCACCCGCGGAACCGACATCGGCCGCGGCGTGGTGGTCGGCGCGAACAGCGTTGCCCGTGGCAACATTCCGTCGTACGCCGTCGCGGTCGGGGTTCCGGCCGTGGTGGTGGCCGACCGCACCACCCGCTATGCCGCCGACGCCGCCCGCCGTGCCTACCTGGCCGGTCTGGCCGAGGCAAACGCCCGTACGACGGCCCGGCTCCACATCGGGGCACCTCCGCCGCCCGAAACCGTTCCGGGAGAAACCGCCGGTGACGGGGTAAGAGCACCTGGTGAGGACGAGGCCGGCGCTGAGGGGTTCTCAAGTTACTCACCAGTCCGGCACTATGTCCCGCACGAACGGTTGGATGTCCCACCCGATCGGTCGATCGTCGGAGAGGAGACGCAGCGTGGCTGACCAGACCGGGGTCGAGTCCGCGACCGACCGGTCGCTGCTCGACCAGGCCGCGGCCGACGACTCGATCACCCAGGCGCGGACGCGCGCGGTCGACCCGGTTCCGATCGTGACGGAACCCGGGGGCGCTACGTTGGAATCAGTGCTTGAAACGAGTGCTGGCTCGCCGCCGGCGGCGGGAACGGAAGTGGGCGTGAACCGAAGGTTGGACCCAGAAGTGCAGACAGTGGACGGCAGGACAGCCCCACCGGCCCCGCTCGCGGGCGCCCGGCGCAGGCTGTCGCCGCGCCCGGTCCCGGTCAGCCGGCGGAGGAGACCGCCGGCCACAGCACCGGCAACGGCGACGGATGAGGAACCGACCCCGGCTGAGGAGATGGACGACGTGGGTACGCACGACGAGAAGGCGGCCGCCGAAGCCGACAAGGCGGTGACAGCCTCGAAGGACACGGATTCGCCCCAGGGCGACAGCGGCCGTGCCACGACCGCGACGGCGACGAAGCCGGCCCGGCCGAAGACCGCGGCGGAGATCGTCGCGGAGCAGCGGGCCCGGGAGAGGGCAGCTGCCGAGGCTCCGGCCGCGGCGGCCGGTACTGGTGCGGCCGGCTCGGAGGACGCCGCAACGGGGACCGGTAGGGATGCCGCGGGCAAGGATCCGGCCGGCACCTCGGTGACGACGCCGGTGAGCAAGGTGCCGGCCACCAGTGCTGGTGCCTCGGGCAACAAACCACCGACCGGCCGGACCGCGGTCGGCTCGTCCGGCAAGGGCAAGCAGGCGCTGGGCACGGTTGGTTCCGGAGTCAAGCGGCTGCGCAACCTGCTCGCCTCGCTGATCTGGCTGGTCGCGGTGCTGGCAGCGGCGGTGCTTGCGCTCGGCGCGCTGTTCACCGCCCTCGACCAGACCAACCAGAGCAACGAGATCGTGCGCTGGGTGCTGGAGCGTGGGCAGGACCTGGTCGGTCCGTTCAAGGATCTGTTCCGGCTGGAGACGGCGAAGAACACCCTGCTGGTGAACTGGGGGATCGCGGCGCTGGTCTACCTGATCGTCGGCAAGATCGTCGAACGCTTCGTCCGGCCCTAGTTCCGTGGTCGCGCCACGAGGATGAGGTCGAGAGATTCGTCCAGGTCTCCTGGGCGAATCTCGAAGTCCTCGTGGCGCGTGCTCTTCACGAGTGCGGTGAGCTCGGCGTCCCAGTCGTCGTACGCCGTGGCTAGCTGGGCGTCCACGCAGGAGCCGCACTGCGTCTCCCAGGCGCGGAGGTGTTCGCCGTGGTGGAGTCCCAGTGCGTGCGTGATCTCGAAGTCGCTCTCGACGAGCTCGGTGAACTCGGTGGGGGTCAGCTCCCGGGTGTGGTACCAGTTGCCGCTCGGGAAGGTCAGGCGGTTCGGCGTGCTCAGCACGAGGGTGCCTGCCGGGGCGAGGATGCGCGCGCACTCGGTGACGAACCGCGGCTGCTCCCACAGGTGCTCGATCGTCTGCAGTGACGTGACGAGATCGAAGCTGCCCTCGGCGAACCCGGTCTCGACGAGATTGCCGCGCACCACATTGACCTGTGGATAAGCCCGGCGGACGTGGCGCAACGTCGTATGTTCATAGTCGAGACCGGTCACGGAGGCCGCGCCGGCCAGGCGGAGCAACTCCGCGCCGTAGCCCTCGCCGCAGCCGGCGTCGAGGACCCGGCCGGTTCCGAGGTCCAGATTGGCCGTGATCCAGCGATAGGCGGCGTCGTGGCGCGCGAACCAGTAGTTCTCGTGCCAGATACCCGGAGCGGTTCTCTCGCCCGTTAGCTCTATGACCTGCGGAAACGTCGCCTCTGGGCTGTCCATCGAGGGATAGCATAACGGTCCCTCACCGGATAACCTAGGGCTCGTGGCAGAACTCCTGGACGACCTCGCCGCCTCCTGGGTCCGTGACCTGCGCGCCGCGGACCGGTCGCCGAAGACCATCAAGCAGTACATGCTCGCCGTGGATCAGTTCCGCGACTGGCTCATCGCGCACGACCGGGAACCAACCGCCGGGTCGATGACCAAGCACGCCATCGCCAGCTGGCTCGGCGACCTGGCCGACCTCGGCCGCGAGCCCGCCACCCTGCAGATCCGGTTCAAAGGGCTGCACCGGTTCGTCCGCTGGCTGGTCGCCGAGGAGGAGCTCGACCGCGACCCAATGGCCGGCCTGCAGCCCGCCACGGTCAAGCCCAAGCCGGTGCCGATGCTGTCCGACACCGACGTCGCGAAGCTGCTGCGCACCTGCGAGGGCAAGTCGTACGCCGATCGCCGGGATCAGGCGATCCTGCGGGTGCTGTTCGACTGCGGGGTGAGGATCTCCGAGTGCGCCGGCCTCGAGGTGGGCGACGTCGACCTGAAACACCACGACGTCGTCCACGTGCACGGGAAGGGCGACGTCGACCGGGCGGTCCCGTTCGGCGCCAAGACCGGCCGCGCGCTCGACCGCTACCTGCGGGCCCGGCGTGATCACCGCCTGGCCGACACCTCCGACGCGCTCTGGCTCGGGATCCGCGGCGGGCTCAGTGCCGACGGCGTCGAGTACGCGCTGAAGAAGCGGGCCCGGGAGGCAGGGCTCGACCACATCCACGCGCACCAGTTCCGGCACGGCTTCGCTCACCGGTGGCTGCTCGAGGGCGGACAGGAACGCGACCTGAAGCGGCTCGCCGGCTGGCGGTCCGACGCGATGCTCGAGCGGTACGGCAACTCGGCCGCCGACGAACGCGCCCGGGAGGCCTTCAAGCGGATGCGGCTCGGAGATCGGCTGTAGGACCGCTATGCTGTCCACGGCAAACTGATGACCTTCCGGGGGTCGTAAACCCGGGTAGTCACGGTGCCAGACCCGAAAGGGTCGCAGCGGCTATCGATGCACTGCACCGGTAGCTCCCTCGGGAGACCGGGGGGCGAGTGTGGCAACCGCGGGTGAGAGACCGCGGTGAACAAGCCAGATGTCCACACCGCGACGCGACCCAGGGACGGCCCGGCTCCGTGGAAGCTGAGCGACGCTATGCCGCTCGGGCTGTTCCACGGAAGTCGTGTCGGTTGGTCGCACGGTGCTCCAGGCACCCGCGAGGCTCAAGACCTCGAGCGGCCACAAGCGGCCAAACAGAAGGACCCAGGGAGCCAGGAGACGAAGACTCGGCTCCCCTCGGAAACCCGGCAAGAGTGGAGAGATCCGGGCGCTCCGTAGGGTGGAATTGGCCACCGACCCACGCCTGATCCCCGTGGAGAGTCTGAGCGACGCATGCCGTCGCACGACCTCCCACGGAGTCGACGTTGCCCGCCAAGGATCCACAAGAACGCGCGCTCATTGCGCGCCTCGCCGCAAATGAACGCTGGGGCCGGACTGCTGACCGGACCGCCGCGACAGCACCAGGCCGCAAGGGACTGCGCGCCAAGTTCGCCCGCGAGATCGACCCGGACGGCACCCTTGCCACCACCGCGCCGGCCGAGCTCGAGCGCCGCGTCGACCAGCTGCACCGCGCCCACATGCAGCGGTTGTCGCTCCTCGCCAAGCAAGCCCGCCGGCGGGCTGCGGCCGGTGGTGGTTCGGATGCCGCCTGACAACGACGAAGGCCGCCCGGCACAGGCGGACCGGACGACCTCACGGAGCGACGACGAGAAGCTCAACGACACTGTAACTCCAGACACGCCCGGCTGGCGGGCGGAGATCGCCCGGACCCTCGCCGACGCACCAGACCCAACCGTGCCACGCAGCGAGCTGCGCGACGCCATGCCTGAGGCCGGCTCGATCCGGACCAGTGGGGGTGGCGGCGGCAAACGATCCGCGTCCTGGCTGGCCGACATGCTGAACGCCTGGGAAGGGTTCGGCTGGATTCGGCGGAACACCGACGACACGGTCACAGTGCTCGACCCGGCCGCACTCCGCCACCTCGCTGACCACGACGAACGGCGCGGCACCAGCAGCCGGCCAGCCGACGTCATCGCCCTCGAGCTCGCCGGCGCAGTCGCAGCCGGCGACACTGAATCCACCGACAGGCTGACCGTCGAGCTGCGGACCGCCGAGGACCACGATCCACAACAGCTCACAGCATGGATCCGCGCCATCCGCCGCCGCAACGCCACCCGGAACGGCACCCGGAACGGCGGCGGATGATGACCGCGACCGACGATCGCCCTGCTGGCGTTACGGAAGATTCATCAGCACGCGACCGAGTTTCCGTAACGCCCGGCTCGCCCGGCGCGCTCAACAAGACGTTGCCTCCGGCCCGCTGTCAGACGTGCGGCAAGCGCCTGGCCCGCAAGTACCACCTGAAGTCGATCGGGATCCGGGGCCAGATCAACTACCGCAAGGGCGCCCAGTACTGCTCGCCAGCGTGCCGGCAGAAGGCGTACCGCCAGCGGAAGGCCGGCGAGTGATGGGCGCCGAGCAGTCCGACCCCGAGCAGGTCGACCTGTTCGAGTTCCTGCGGGTCGTGGCTGTCGCCAGCTATCGCGGCCTACTCACCAGGAAGCAGGCCGCCCTGGCGCAGATGGTCGCGCTCGACTCCGACGGCACATCGGGATCCGGCGTTGTCGTCCGAGCGGATCACGTCGCGCTCGAGCTCGGCATCTCGGTTAGCCAGGTCTGGAGGCAGTTCGGGCAGCTGCGCGACACCGGATGGTTCCGACAGACCAGCCGGCCAGCCCGCGGCTCCAAGCCTGGCGAAGGGCGCCGCGCGCGGTATCGGACGACGTGTCCACCGCTCGATCTCGGCTTGGCGGCCCTGCCGATCAAGGAAGATGCCAGCAGCAATCGTGTCGCAGAGTCAGGCGGGGATCTGCGACACGATCCGGCCGAACGTGTCGCAGATTCACGCTCAGAGGCGCGACACGATCCCGCGCCGAACGTGTCGCAGGATCCAGTCGAAGAGGTGCGAGACGATCTCCCATCAAGCAGCGGATCGTGTCGCAGTTCTGATGCCGATCGTGTCGCAGTTTCGGAGGAAACGTCTCGCACTCCGCACGCTCAGCGATGCGACAGTCTTCCATCTGACGGTCTTCCAGCTGACGATCCGACAACTCCTGTGGTTGATCAACTGCCCAAACCACAGGACGCGCGCGAGGCGGATCCAGAAGCCGAACGACAGCGACAGTTGGCTGAGCTCGAGGCCTCACCGTTCTGGCCCCAACCGAACGGCGCCGCCGAACCAGTCACGAAGCCCCCCACCGAGCCGGACGACCAGGCCGACGCCGAGCCAGACATCGCCGAGTACGACGACCTCGACCAGGCCCAGCGCCTCGACCTCCTCGCCAGCACCGAGCCACCACCCGAGTGGGACGAAGTCGACGACGACCACGCGGCGGCATCGTGACCATGACCCTGACTCGAACGGAGACCCGATGACCGAGCCGTGCACCAGCTGCAACGCCGCCCGCTACGTCTGCACGGCGCGGCGCGACCTGGTCGGCCGGCCATGCTGCGACCACTGCAACCACGCGCCGACCGAGCAGGCAGCCAAGGTCTGGCAGCCCATCGACACCTGGCTAACCCAAACACACCCCCGACCGATGAAACCCGACGACACAGGACGGAGGCTGCGATGAGGTACGTACGCTGCGAGCGCGGCGAAACGCACTGGGGCCCCTGGGGCGCCGCCGGACTCTGGCTGCGCTGCGGCGACCTCATCCTGCTGCAACACCGCGCGAACTGGACCCACCACGGCGACACCTGGGGAATCCCCGGTGGCGCACGAGGACACACCGAGACAGCGGTCGACGCCGCGCTACGCGAAACCTCCGAAGAGACACACCTTCCACGCCAACACATCGAGATCGAACGTGAGCATCTCGACGACCACGGAGGCTGGTCCTACGTGACCGTTGTCGCCTCATGCCCCACGCCGCTACCGGTGCGCGGCGGACCCGAAGGAGACGTGCGCTGGGTCCCGCTCGACGAGGCGCGGTCACTGCCCCTGCATCCCGGTCTGGCCAAAACGTGGGAGACGCTGGCATGACGCCAACCGACGTCTTCATCCGCGGCTGGTTCGCCGGCTGCCCGCCGTACCACCCACCACAGTGGAACCCCCACACCTACCAAACCGCCACCGCGATCTACAACGCAGCAACCACCGCGATGCAACGCCTACGACACACACTCGCCGACAACCCCGCCGGCCCCCCGGAGTGCTTCTTGATCGCCCCAGTGATCGGAACCCAAATCACCACCGAGCACCTGCACGACGGACACACCAGCAGCATGTGCGCAGTGCGCAACCCCCACCTCCTCCGCGGACAGGGCCGGGTCGACATCGGGCGCCTGCTGGCGAAAACCCCCGTCATCGCCCAACTCGCACCGGACCACGTGGAAGCCGATCCATTCGCTACCACCGAACAAGGCTCAGCCTTCGTCACCTCGTCGCGCGTGGTCCGCATCGTCGTCGCCAACTGGCTCGCCCCCGTCAGACAACAACTGTCCGCCCGGTACGCCACCGAGTTCGAGATCGCGCCGTCGTCCGTCGCACCACTCGCACTAGCCCTGGCCCTGGCCGGCGGGAGCAAGCCATGACCACACCCAGCGATGCCGACATCTTCATCCGCACCTGGTCCATCGGCACCCAGCCATACAACGAACCCACATCCCCCGCCGCCGCCCTCTACGGCAAAGCCGGCAGCGTCCTCCGAAACCGTCCCGCCGACACAGCCACACAACAACTCCAAGACACACTCACCGCCAACCCCGCAACACCCCCACGCACCTTCCTCATCTCGCCACTGACAGGCCAGATCGCCACCCACCAACACCTCCATCAAGGCTGGTGCGAACAGGTCTACGCCTGGCGCAACCCACACCTCCTCCGCAGCAAAGACAAGACCATCGCCGACCACGCGCTCCGCACCTACCCAGTCGCCGCCTGGCTCGAGCCCGACGACTGGAAGGAAGACACCACCGACCTCGGCTGCCTCGGATCAGTGCTCATCACCACCGCCCGAGTCACCCGCCTACTCATCGCGGCATGGCTCGCACCCGTCGCCCAGCAACTCTGCGACGAATACGCAACGGACATCGAGATCAGTACGTCCAGCACTGCGCTCGGCCCTGTCGATCTCGTCTGGTCACCACCATGACCTCCGTGTGTGTGCGGCACCTGACTGCAGTCATGCCGGCTGTTCCGGACTGAGATCAGTTGCCCACCCCCGGGGGGAGGGTCGACGATCTCGCGGCGAAAAGTCCGGAAGGAGCTCCTGCCAAGCGCGCCTCCCCCCGAGCCACGGAAAAAAGTCACACCGAGTAGCAACCGCAAGGAGCGTAACCATGGGTAACCGCGGACCGGATGGCCGCTGGCGTCGGAAGGACACCGTCGGCGCGGCGCTCGAGGTGTACCTGCGGGAGGCCGAGGCGGATGGCCGGCTCGGCGAGGAGGCGCTGGTGGTGGCGGCGACGGCTCGGCGGCTGGCGGTGCGCCTGGACTCCGACGACCTGCCGCCGTACGTCGTCGGTGCGCTGTCGCGGGAGCTCCGGGCGTGCATGGCGCAGCTGCAGGGTCTGCCGGAGGCGCGGCCGGGGCTGAGCGAGCAGGACTTCGCGGCGCTGCTCGGGGAGCTCCAGTGACGGGCCGGGTGGAGGCGCGGACCGTGGCGGTGGTGAAGCGGGAGACGCACCGGTCGAACCAGGCGGCGATGCAGTTGGCGGGGATCGCGGTGGAGTTGGCGCGGCTGGTCGACGCCGGGCATGGCGACGCCGGCCGCTGGCTCACGATGACGGTCGCGCATCTTCGGGACTGTGGCCCGGTTGAGGATGAGGTGGACGCGGTCCGGGCGCGGGTTGCGCAGAAGTGGCTGGACGCGGTCCGGGATCAGGCGCCGGTGTTCGACAGGCAGTCCGGGAATGGTCATGTCGAGCGGAAGCCGTAGCGACGACGCGGGCGGGCCGGGGTCCACGATCTGTCGTCAGATCCGGTCGCATGACGGAAGGCCTGTGCTGTGGAATCGTGAAGCGGATGCTTCGGGATCGGTCGATTTCGGGGTATGGTTTCCAGGAATTCATCAGGTGATGAACGGAGACCTTCGGTGTCAATGTGCAAAGGGCCGAGCTGCACGAACACGCTGCCGCCGTCGTCGGGGCCCGGCCGGCCGGCGGAGTATTGCTCGATCGAGTGCATGCGTGAGGCCGAGCGGGTCCGGAAGACCCTGACGTTCGACGAGCGGTACCAGAAGGCGATGGCCGATGCCGGTGAGATCGGCAAGGTGCTCGAGGTCGCGAAGGATCACCTGTCGCCGATCGACATGTCGGCGCAGGCGGTCGCGAAGGCCTCGGGTGGGCCGGTGGATACGACGGCCGCGCTGGTGCAGTTCCTGCGGACTGGTGCGCTGTACGAGTCGCAGTACGACCCGGCGACTCGGGTCAGCAAGGCTGCGCTGGTCGAGGACGCCACCGGCCAGGTGTTGATCCCGCAGGACCTGTCCGTGGACATCTTGAACGTCGTCCGGGAACAAGGATTGCTCCGGGATCTGGCGGATGTGCGTCCGACGATCCGTAACAAGCACCAGGCGCGGTTGCTGGGTGCGAGCGCGGCCGGCTGGACCAAGCTGGAGGTGTCCGGCTCCGCGGCCGATGGGACGCCGGCGCCGGAGTCGCCCGGCCAGGAGATCGACGTTCACGACCTGGTGGCGCTGGTGAAGATCGGTCTCGACGAGTTGGACGATTCGCCGGCCAATGTCCGGGCCGCGCTGGTCGACGCAGTGTCGTCGGTGTTCGTCGACCTGGAGGACACGGCATTTGCCGCCGGCAGCGGCAGCGGCCAACCGAAGGGGCTGGCGCTGGCCGCGAACGTGGCTCGGGTGCCGGTGGCGAATACGACGACCGCGGCCGCGTCGGCGACGCCGACCGTTGCGCAGATCTTGGCGATGCCGTGGACGCTGCCGACCCGGTGGCGTCCGGGTGCGACCTGGTTGATGTCGGAGGACGCGGCGAAGGCGGTGGCTGGGTTGACGACCGCGGGCGGGGATCTGCTGATGCCGGAGCCGGGTAAGGGGATCGGGCCGGGTGGCTGGCCGTTGGCAGTTGTGCCGGGGCTGCCGTCGATGGCGACCGCGGGATCGACCAACCCGTCGATCTGGTTCGTCAACATGAAGCGGGCGTACCGGGTGTCCGACAGGCAGCGGATCACGATCCAGCTCCTCTCCGAGCGGTACGCCGAGCAGGGCCAGGTGGGGTTCCTGGCACGGGAGCGGGTCGGCGGAGACCTTCTGAGGCCCGACGCGGCCAGCGTCTACCTGCTGTGAAGAACCGGGCAGGGACCACGGTGCGGACGAATCAGGCGACCGCGGTCGTCCACCGGGCAATCGCGGGCCGGCGCCGGCTGATCGGCCAAAACGAGGCTGAGGTGATCATGGACGCGGCCGAGGTGATCAACGAGGCTGCGCTCGAGATCACGGTCGACATGACCGAAGCGCTCCGCGAGATGGACCAGCTCGAGGCCGACCTTCGGGGCTTCGAGTAGGGGAGGTCAACACCACCGCCCGGGGTACTCACTCCCCCGGGGTATATGCCGGTGGTGAAGGCCGGGTAGCGGTACTCGAGGCCCGCAGCGATCCCGGTCTGCCTCCCACGGCAGCACCCCCGGCTACATGCTCGCCGGGGGTGCTGCTGTTTCGTGGCTGACGATCAGCTGTCGTCGCGGGTGTCTCGTCGTACAGGCGGGTCCGACGCCTCAGATCGGCTTGCAGCGTCCGACTCATCGTCCTGCCCTGGTCGCCGCGCCACATCGCGCGGCGTACCGCCGAGCCCGTGCAGCAGTACGTACTGGATCAGGACGTTCATGCAGCCGGCGATCGCTACCAGCCACCACCGCATGCCGAACGGGACGACCAGTAGGGCGCTGACCATAGCTGTCACTGCGATCGAGCCGAGCCACAGGTTCACCATGTTCTGCCGCGCCGCCGCGGCCTGCAACTGCGCCTCGCGCCGCCGCGCATACTGCTGCTGGTCGACCATCGCTTCGGCGAGAAGCGTCATCGACTGACGCATCTGGGCAGCATCATCCGCGAGGTCGGCGAGGCGCTGGTCCCGCATACGGTCGCGTTCGCGCTTGGCGTCGAGCACCTCGTTGGTCTTGTCGGCAAGCCGCGCACCGGGCATCTCGTCCATCCGGGTCGTGAACATGTCGAGGGCCGGCGACTTGAACTGAACCTTGGGCAGCTGGGGGAACAGAGTGTCTGCGAACTTGAAACGCCAGCCGGACGTCGTCCACGACTTGCGTGCCGTCTCCCCGAAGACTGCAAATTGCTTGGACATCAGCGGCTTCATCGCCTCCGCGATGCCTGCAAACTGCTGCGTCACCATCGGCGACACGGCCCCCGCCATGGCAGCCCGGATCGGGGCCATCACGTCCTTCATGCCGGCCTGGAACGACTCGCGCTGGCGGTCGCTGAGCTCGGCGCGCTCGAGGTACACCAGGTCGGCCGGCCGCAGGTGTCGCAGGAAGTCGACCGTGAACTCTGCGGGGAGATTGTCGCGGTCGAGGCTCGCCTTGGACGTCATCGTGAACGTCTTGACCGGAACGGTTGAGTCATCGGGTGTCACCACTGCACCTGTCCCTCCGAATGTTGCTGTCCCCGTTGGCGGCGCCGGGCACTCTGACACGAACACCGACAGTGTGGCTGATCGGACCGACAGTTTCGCAAATCCGACACACCTGCCTGCCTCACGGCCGTGAACAAGCAGCGGCCCCACCGGGATCCTCCGCCCGGTAGGGGCCGCGTTCGCGTCGTACGGCGGGTCAGGTGCCCTGCGGCGGCTCCTCGTCGCCTGCAGGCCCATCAGAGCCGCGCCCAGAGTCGGCCAGCTGCCGAAGCTCGGCGATCAGCTCGACGAGGCCGGCCTCGATCGCGTCGAGCGTCTCCTCGCTGATCATCGCCGGATCTCCGTCAGCCGCGCCGTGAACGCCTCCGGGTGCTCGATCGCATCCGTGATCGCTCGGTCATACCCGGCCGCGTCACCATCCTCGAATCCCAGGTCGTAACCCAAGCGGTAGAGCTCGAGCTCGTTGGCGATCAACTGCAGTTCGGCGCGGACCTCGTCCATCGGCCGGCCCTGGAGCGGCGCCAGGCGCTCCTCCAGCGCCTCGAGCGACAGCCGGTGAGGCTCCGCCGTCACAGTCGCCAGGAGACGCGCCAGGTCACCGTCTGCGGGCACGGCGAGGACTTCCTCAGGGTTGGGCGCTACCGCGTCGACCCTCGGCACGTTGGGCCTGTCGCCTTCCACTCGATCGTTCATCGCGATCAGGCCTCCGGCTCGTCGTCGAGTGCGAGCCAGGCGGAGTCCTCGGCCGCGATCTCACGCTCGAGCCGCAGCCGCAGCCGCCACAGACGCCGGATGGTCATGTCGACGCGCTCGATCGCCTGCTCGCCCGCCAGCCGGGCGGCAGCGTCCGGCGCCGGCAACGGCTTGCGGGCATTCCACATGCCGACGTACACGCCGATGTCGTCGACTCCCTCGCGGATGAAAGTCATCGGGTCAGGGGTAGGAGATACTTCGTTCACGGTTCGGCCCTCCTAGATAGGGCTGGATCGAGGACCCGTCCGGAGTTACCGGCTCCTGGCGGGTCCGCCTCATTTGGTCGGATAACCTGAGGCGGATCGGTACCGTGGCTTAAGCGTGACGAGCGAGGTAGCACAACGGTGTGGCGGTCGAGACCCAGTAGTTCTCGTGCCAGATCCCGGGCGCAGTTCTCTCGCCGGTCAGCGGTAACGTCTCGGTCACCCGTTCACACTACGGGTGCGCCGGACTGTGATGGGACTCGCACGGGACTCATGTTTCTCGCGAGTAACATCCGTGGCAGGCTTGGGAGAGACCGTTAACCAGAAGGGGTCCCACACGCTATGAAGATCGTCGTCTGCGCGAAGTTCGTGCCGGATGCCACGGCGGACCGCCGGTTCCGCCCGGAGGACAGCACGGTGGACCGGGCCGGTGTCGACGGGCTGTTGTCCGAGCTGGACGAGTACGCCGTCGAGACCGCGCTCACCGTGAAAGAGGCCGGCGACGCCGAGGTGACCATCCTCACGGTCGGCCCCGAGCAGGCGGCCGACGCGGTGAAGAAGGGTCTGCAGATGGGCGCCGACGCGGGTGTCCACGTGCTCGACGACGCGATCCACGGCTCGGACGCGGTCGCGACGTCGCTGATCCTGTCGAAGGCGCTGGCCAAGCTCGAGGCCGACCTGGTCGTGTTCGGGATGGGTTCGACCGACGGTGGCATGGGTGTCGTCCCGGCGATGGTGTCGGAGCGGCTCGGCCTGCCGGCCGTGACGCTGGGCTCCGAGGTCACCGTCGACGGGCAGACCGTGCGGATCCGCCGCGACGGCGACACCGCCAGCGACACGATCGAGGGCACGCTGCCGCTGGTGCTGTCGGTGTCGGACCAGGCGAACGAGCCGCGGTACCCGTCGTTCAAGGGCATCATGGCGGCGAAGAAGAAGCCGGTGGAGACCTGGTCGCTGGCCGACCTGGAGATCGCGCCGGACCAGGTGGGTGGCGCGAGCGCGTGGACCGAGGTGGTCGAGGTGACCGCCCGTCCGCCGCGCAGCGCCGGCACGATCGTCACCGACGACAACGGCAGTGGTGCTGCCGAGCTCGTCGAGTTCCTGTCCACCAACAAGTTCCTCTGAGGGGCGATCAGTTCATGTCGAACGTTCTGGTTCTCGTTGACCACACCGCGGGCAAGGTCCGCAAGACCACCGCGGAGCTCCTCACCATCGCGCGGCGCCTGGGCGAGCCGGTCGCGGTCTTCATCGGCGATGGCGTACAGGACGCCCTGCCCGCGCTGGGTCAGTACGGCGCGACGAAGGTGATCGCGCTGACGAATGCCGACCTCACGCAGTACCTGGTGGCGCCGAAGGCCGAGGCGTTGCAGCAGGTCGCGGCGAAGGTCGAGCCGGCCGCGATCCTGATCTCGTCGAGCACGGAGGGCAAGGAGGTCGCGGCCCGGCTGGCGGTCAAGCTGGACTCGGGCCTGATCACCGACGCGGTCGACGTGACCGCCGGTGATGGTGGCCCGGTCACCACGCAGTCGGTGTTCGCCGGCAACTACACGGTGCAGGCCAAGGTCACCCACGGCACGCCGATCATCACGGTCAAGCCGAACGCGGCGACCCCGGAAGCCGCGGAGACCTCGCCGGAGGTGGAGGAGTTCGACGTGACGATCTCCGACGCCGCGAAGACCGCGCGGATCACCGACTCCAAGCCGCGGGAGGCGACCGGTCGTCCGGAGCTGACCGAGGCGGCGATCATCGTGTCCGGCGGTCGTGGCACCGGCGGTGACTTCGGTCCGATCGAGGCGTTCGCCGACTCCCTGGGTGCGGCCGTCGGTGCGTCCCGTGCGGCCGTCGACTCGGGGTGGTACCCGCACGCCTACCAGGTCGGCCAGACCGGCAAGACCGTGTCGCCGCAGCTGTACGTCGCGGCCGGGATCTCGGGCGCGATCCAGCACCGGGCCGGGATGCAGACCTCGAAGACGATCGTCGCGGTCAACAAGGACGAGGAGGCGCCGATCTTCGAGCTGGTCGACTTCGGCGTCGTGGGCGACCTGCACAAGGTCCTGCCCGCCGCGACCGAAGAGGTCACCAAGCGCAAGGCGTGACACACCTGGCTGGGGGTCGACCCCTCTGCCCCCAGCCACCCGCGGTCCGGCTCGGTTCCCCTCCCGAGCCGGGCCGCACCACGTCCGCCCGGTGACGCTGACCGGTGTGCTGGCTACGATGCGCCGGGTGCGGATCTGGGTGAGTGGGGCGAGGGGGAAGTTGGGGAGTGAGGTCTGCCGGCAGCTGGTGGCCGACGGGCACGAGGTGGTCGAGGCCGATCTGACCGGGCCGGCGCCTGTCGACCTGAGCGATCGTGAAGCGGTCGCCCGGTCGCTGCGCGGGGTGGACGCGATCGTGCACTGCGCGGCGATCCCCAGCCCGGAGAACATCACGCCGGTGCGTTTGGTGGAGATCAACGCCCTCACCACGTTCAACGCCCTCGAGGAGGCCTGGACTCAGGGCGTCCGCACCGCGGTCCTCGCCTCGAGCGGATCGATCTACGGCACGGCCTGGTCTCCGGAGGAGCTCACCGTCGCTGAGGTCCCGATCGACGAGGAGACCGAGCTGCGGTACGTCGACCCGTACGCGTTGACGAAAGACCTGCTGGAACGCACCGGTCAGATGTACGCGCGCCGCGGCATGCAGGTCACCGCTCTGCGCTTCCACTGGATCCTCACGCCCACCGAAGTACGCCGCCACATCGCCGAAGTACCGCCCGAGGAGAACCGGCGCAACCTCTGGGGGTACGTCGACCTCGTCGAGGCAGCCCGGGCGTGCGTACTCTCCCTGCGGCCCCGGCCAACCGCTCAACGGTTCGAGACTCTGCTGATCGCCGCAGAGGACACCGGCATGGAGCAGCCGACCGCCGAACTGCTCGCCCGCTACTCACCGGACACCGCGATCCGCGGAGACCTCCCCGGCACCACATCGCCGTACGACTGCCGCCGTGCCGCCGAAATCATCGGCTGGACCCATCAGAGCCGTTGGAGGGACCGTTGACCATGGAGCGCGCGTGGTATCCGGACGGACTGGACGCGGAGGAACTCGCGTTCCAGCGGCTCTACGGGCCGTGGAAGCCGTCGACTCCCGCGGAGGCGCGAGAGATGCTCGACGGGTACGACGGGGAGTGGTGGATCGCCGGCGGATGGGCGATCGAGGGCTTCACCGGCGTACGGCGGGATCACGAAGACGTCGACGTGTCGCTGTGGCGGCGGGACATCGAGAAGCTGCGGCTGCACCTGAAGGGCACCTACGACCTCTGGGCGAACGCGGGTGGACGGCTCAAGCCGCTCACCGACGATCGACCGGAGCAACCGGCCGACGCCGACCAGATCTGGCTACGGAAGCACGCCTTGGCGCCGTGGGAGTTCGACCTGGTGGTGAACCCGGACCGCGACGGCCGATGGGTGTTCCGCCGCGACCCGAAGCTCGACTACGTCCTCCACGACATCAGCTGGGTCGCGCCCGACGGCATCCGCTACCTGAACCCCGAGATCGCGCTCGCCTACAAGGCGAAGCAGGCACGTCCGAAGGACGAGCAGGATCTGGCCGCGACGCTCCCGTTGCTGACCGACGAGCGTCGTACCTGGCTGGCCGACATGATCGAGCATCTGCATCCCGGGCACGCCTGGATCGAGACCGTCAGAGGCTGACGCGATCAGGTCGCTGGGGATCTCGGCTCACGACCAGACCGGGCGGCGGGAGTCGATGCCGGTGCCATAGTCCGGGTCGCCGCCGCGGACCAGGATCCAGTGGTCGGTGGCGTGAGCCCGGTAGAGGCGGAGTTCCTCGGGCTCGCGCAGCTCGTCGACGGAGAACGCGCGCAGCTCCGGGTAGCGGGATGCGTAGAAGGCCGCGCTGCGTTCGAGTTCGTCGTCGGGAACGCGTTCGGCCCGGGCGCGGAAGTAGACGGCCGAGGCGCCGCCGATCGGGACGCTGGAGTCGAAGATCGCGATGCTCACGTCCGGGTTGGCCGCGATGTTCACCGAGTGCGCGGCCGCGGTCGACGAGGCCCAGTAGAACGTGGCGTGACCGTCCGGGGTGAAGTAGACCGGGGTCACCCACGGCCGGCCGTCGGGGTCGACCGTCCCCAGCGTCATGTACTTGTTCGCTTCGATGACCGCCGCCGCGCGCCGGTCGAGGGTGTCCTGAGTCATGGGTTCACCGTCGCATCGGACACCACGCACTGTCCTCAGTAGCGGCCACGGAACCGCCACCGAACGCACCATAGCCAGGGCATGATGGGGCGGTGGCTGGTCCGAGAGACGTGTCCGCGCGGGAGGCCGAGGTCCTGTCCGCGCTGGCCGGTGACCGCTCGAACGCCCAGATCGCGCGGCATCTGCACATCAGCGTCCGCACGGTCGAGAGCCACGTCTCGTCACTGCTGCGCAAGTACGGCGTCTCGGATCGCCGTGAGCTGGCCACACTCGCCGAACTGGAAGGCGTGGACCCGGCACGGGCCCACGGATTCACCGCACCGACCGGTCCGGGCACCAGCTTCGTCGGCCGCGAGCAGGACCGCGCCGAGCTCGTGGCTGCCCTCGACAGCAACCGACTGGTGAGCCTCCTGGGTCCCGGCGGCGTCGGCAAGACCCGGTTGGCGCTGCGCGTCGCCGCCGAGGTCGGCGAGAACTACCCGTACGGCGGAGCGGTCGTCGACCTGGTCCCGGTGCGACCCGGGTTCGTCGTCGCAGCTGTAGCGGAGGCGCTCCAGGTGCGAGAACAACCACCGCAGACGCTCACCGACGCGGTGGTGGGGCGCCTCACTCAGGGGCGAACCCTGCTCGTGCTCGACAACTGCGAACACGTGGTGGCGGACGTGGGCGACCTGGTAGCCCGCATCCTCACCGAGGCACCGGAGACCGCCGTACTGGCGACCAGTCGGGAGCGGATCGGGGTGGCGGGCGAGCGACCGCTGCGGCTGGGACCGCTGGAGGGGTCCGAGGCCGAGCAGCTGTTCCGGGACCGGGCCGCCCTGGTCGCACCGGAGTTCTCGGGAACTGAGCAGGCCGACATCGCGGCACAAGTGTGTGCAGGAGTCGACGGCGTACCGCTGGCGATCGAGTTGGCCGCAGCCCGTGCGGGTTCGCTGGGTCCGGACGGGCTGCTGGCCGCGCTGGACGACCGTCTGCGGCTTCTGGCCGGCGGACGCGGGCCGAACGAGCGGCACCACTCGCTGGCTCAGGTCATTGGCTGGAGCTACGACCTGCTCGACGACGACGAGCGTGCACTGTTCCGGCGGCTCGGAGTGTTCGTCGGCGGGTTCGACCTCGCCGCCCTGAGCGGTGTGGCGCCCGGAAGCTCTCGCGGCGAGCTGAGCGACCTGCTGGGTCGTCTGACCGACAAGAGCCTCCTGCATCGCAGCCAGCGCGCCGGCACGAGCAGGTGGCGCATGCTGGAGACGGTCCGCGTCTACGCGCTGGAGGAGCTCGGCCGATCCGGTGAGTACGACGAGGTCGCCGTACTGCACCTGGCTTGGGCCGGTGCCGTTGCGGCGGACCTGGAGGCGCGCCTCGAAGCGGGGGAGGAGTGGCAGGCCGAGTTCGATCAGGTCACCGCTGATCTCCGGGCGGCGGTCAGCCACCCCGAGGCCGACGTACGGCGGTTGGCTCGGCGACTGGCTCACCTGACCTTCGCCCGCAAGCGGTTCGTCGAAGCGCACGACCACTACCTCACTGCCGCCGCCCACGCCACCGATGCCGCCGAGCTGTACGACGACCTTCGGGACGCGGCCGATGCGACGCTGACCGTCGCCGATGGGACGGAGGCCTACCACCTGATGCTCCGCGCGGCGGACCGCGCAGCCGCCGAAGGCAACCATGAGCTTCAGCAGGAAGCGCTCGCGTACGTCGTCATGATGATGAACCGCTACGAGGTCCAGCCTCCGCTCCCGGCCGACCGCGGCGCCGGACAGCTCGCGGCCGATGCGGACACAGTTCAGGTCCGCATCGCGCGGGCCTGGGTGGCGCGCTTCGAGCTCGAGCCCGCCGAGGCCGCCGTCGCCGCGGCTCGGCAGTCGAGGGATCCGCTGGCAATGATGAATGCGCTCGACGTGTGTGGCACAGCGCTAGGCGGCGCCGGCTGCCTCCGTGACGCCCGCCGGCTGGCTGAGGAGAGGCTGGAGCTGGCCGCGACCCTTCCGGAGCATGATCCGCGAGCGGTCGCCGAGATCGTGGACGCGTACCACGTCGCCTCCACGACCGCGGTCGCGGTCGGCGATCTGGTCGAGGCGGTCCGGCTGGCGCGGCTCACCGACGACCCGATGCACGGGCATCCGTTCATCACCGGCCCGCGCCAGGTTCGTGCGTTCGCCCTGGGCGGTCTGCTCGACGAAGCGGTTCGGGCCGCGGACGAGATGTACGGCAGTTGGCTGGCCGCAGGCCGCCCGCCGCACGCCTGGATGTCGTCGGCCGCGGCCCTCGCTGCGCTCGCGCACGGTCTGCTCGGCACGGGACGCGAACCGGTCTGGCACGCCCGTGCACTGGAGATGGCCCGTGTCCGCACCCCGGCCGCAGGCCCCAATCTGCAGGCCGCGTCCGCGTTCGTCGCCGCGCGTCTGGCTCTCCACCACAACGACATCCGCGCCGCCGGGGCGGTGGTCCGGGGAGCCTTCGCGGACTTCCCCGAGCCCTGGTGGGTTCCGTACGCCCACGCAGCCGGCGCCGAGCTGGCTGTGGTCGCGGGACTGGCCGACGCCGAGCGCTATGTCGAGCGGGCCTCGGCTGCCGAGAACCTGTGGTCGGACGCCGTCGTACTCCGGATCGGGGCCCGCCGGACCGGCGATCCGGCGGCCATCGCCGAGGCGGCGGCCGCGTTCGAGCGGATCGGGGCCCGGTTCGAGCAGAAGGTCACGCTGGAGCTGTGAATCGGCCCGGATGAGCGGGAACAACGGTGGCGGACATACCCTTGAAACCGATATGACTGCTTCCGACCGCCGCCCGGTGTACCTGGACCACGCGGCGACGACCCCGATGTTGCCGGCAGCGATCGAGGCGATGACCTTCCACCTCGCGCGCACCGGCAACGCGTCGTCCCTGCACGGCTCCGGCCGCTGCGCCCGGCGGACCGTCGAGGAGTCGCGCGAGACGATCGCCGCGGCGCTCGGGGCCCAGCCGAGCGAGGTCGTGTTCACCTCCGGCGGGACCGAGTCGGACAACCTGGCCCTGAAGGGGCTGTGGTGGGCGCGGCTGGCCGAGGATCCGCGCCGGCGCCGGATCCTGCTGAGCGGGATCGAGCACCACGCCGTACTCGATCCGGCCGTCTGGCTGGCCGAGCACGAGCAGGCCGAGATCGAGTGGCTGCCGGTCGACGAGCTCGGCCGGGTGCGGCCGGACGACGTACGGCGGGCGATCGAGCAGGACCCGGAGTCCGTGTCGTTCGTCACGTTGATGATGGCGAACAACGAGGTCGGCACGCTGCAGCCGGTGCGTGAGATCGCGGAGCTCGCGAAGGAGTACGGCGTCCCCGTGCACACCGACGCGGTCCAGGCGGTCGGGCAGGTGCCGGTCGACTTCGCCGAGCTGGGCGTCGACGCGATGACCGTGTCGGCTCACAAGCTCGGTGGTCCGTACGGGATCGGTGCGCTGGTCGTCCACAAGGAGACGAAGCTGACGCCTGTCCTGCACGGCGGCGGCCAGGAGCGTGACGTACGCTCCGGCACCCTGGACGCTCCCGCGACGGCCGGTTTCGCGGTCGCGGTCGAGCATTCGGTCAAGCACCAGGCGGACGAGGCGCGGCGGCTGACCGAGCTGCGGGACGCGCTGATCAGCGGCGTGCTGACCACGGTCGAGGGCGCCAAGTTGTCGGGGGACCCGGCGAACCGTTTGCCCGGTAACGCACACTTGTCCTTCAGCGGCTGCGAGGGCGACTCGCTCCTGCTGCTGCTCGACGCACGCGGGATCGAGGTCTCCACCGGATCCGCGTGCAACGCCGGGGTCGCCGAGCCGAGCCATGTCCTGCTGGCCATGGGGTACGACGACCAGCGGGCGCGCGGATCGCTGCGGTTCACCCTCGGCCACACCAGCACCCGCGCCGACATCGACGCCGTACTGGACAACATCGGACCGGTGGTGGAGCGGGCGAAGTCCGCCGGACTGCAGAACGTGGGAAGGAACACCTGATGCGGGTACTCGCAGCCATGAGCGGCGGGGTCGACTCCGCCGTCGCGGCGGCGCGGATGGCCGAGGCCGGGCACGACGTGGTCGGAGTGCACCTGGCGCTGAGCCGCAACCCGCAGTCGTACCGCAGTGGCGCGCGCGGCTGCTGCACCATCGAGGACTCCCGCGACGCCCGCCGGGCCGCGGACGTGATCGGCATCCCGTTCTACATCTGGGACCTGGCCGAGCGGTTCCACGCCGACGTGGTCGAGGACTTCGTCAGCGAGTACGCCGCCGGCCGGACGCCGAACCCGTGCCTGCGCTGCAACGAGAAGGTGAAGTTCAGCGCCGTACTCGAGCGGGCGCTGGCGCTCGACTTCGACGCGGTCGCGACCGGGCACTACGCGCGGGTCGTGGACACCGCGGACGGCGCTCGCGAGCTGCATCGGGCGGTTGATCCGGCGAAGGACCAGTCCTACGTGCTCGGCGTGCTCACCCAGCAGCAGCTCGCGCACGCGTTCTTCCCGCTCGGTGACACGGTCAAGACCGAGGTGCGGGCCGAGGCCGAGCGTCTCGGGCTGTCGGTGGCGGCCAAGCCGGACAGCCACGACATCTGCTTCATTGCCGACGGCAACACTCCCGGCTTCCTCGATCAGCACCTGGGCCAGGCGCCCGGAGACATCGTCGATGCGCAGGGCAACAAGCTCGGCGAGCACAAGGGCACGCACGGCTTCACCGTCGGCCAGCGCAAGGGCCTGCGGATCGGTACGCCGGCCGCCGACGGCAAGCCGCGGTTCGTGCTGGACATCAGCCCCGTGGACCGCACGGTCACCGTCGGCTCGCGCGAGGAGCTGGCGGTCTCGCACCTGACCGCCTCGAAGCCGCGGTGGTGCGGACCCGCGCCGGCCTCGGAGTTGCACGTCAAGGCCCAGCTGCGCGCGCACGGCGAGGAGGTGGCCGTCACCGCCCGCCTCGAGGGTGACCAGGTGCAGGTCTCCTTCGACGAGCCGACGTCAGCCGTGGCGCCCGGTCAGGCAGTCGTGCTGTACGACGGGACGCGAGTGATCGGCTCGGCCACGATCGACACGGTCTCGCGGGTGGCGGCGCAGCACGCATGAACGAACGCAGTGAGTTCATCATCAAGCACAGCCGATCTCGTGTCTCATCCGCGCCCGGAGCGAAGCGAGGACGTGGATGAGCACAACCGGCCTGGGTTCGCTCCCAGGTGACGACATCCGTGAGTGGACGAAGGTGCTGCTCGAGGCTGTCGACATCCCGTTCCTCGCCGAACTGCCGGCCCGTCCGTACGGCGACATGCTCAGCCGGGCGGTCGCCGTACTGAACGAGCTTGCCGCGGACCTGCAGCCGGCCGGCTGGCGGCTCACCGGGGGTGGTGATCCGCGGGCGAGCCTGGACCAGCGGCGGGCACGGTCGCTGCTGGCTGAGGACCTGGATGTGCTCGAAGAGTTGGCGGACGGTTACACCGGGCCACTGAAGCTGCAGCTGACTGGACCGTGGACCCTGGCGTCCACTGTGGAGTTGCCGCGCGGTGACAAGGTGCTGGCGGACCACGGTGCCCGGCGGGACCTTGCTCAGACGCTGGCGTCGGGCCTGAGCGACCACGTGGCCGAGGTACGACGACGCGTGCCTGGTGCCGAGGTCGTCGTACAGATCGACGAGCCGGGGCTGCCTGCTGTGCTGGCTGGAGCCGTCCCGACCGCCAGTGGCTGGAGCAAGCACCGGTCTGTGGACGGTCCGGGTGCGGTCGAGTTGCTCAGTCTCGTGACCACGCAGGCACCGACAGTGATCCACTGCTGCGCCGCACGACCGCCGATCGAGGTCTTCACGAAGGCCGGCGCCGCCGGGGTCGCCGTGGACATCTCGCTGCTCAACAACGCTGCCTGGGATCAGATCGCCGTCGCGGCCGAGGCCGGCAGCACTCTCTACGCAGGCTTGATCCCGACGACCGGCGCTCTGCCGAACGAGGAGCAGGCCGCGGACCCACTGGTCCGGCGCTGGCGTGAACTGGGCCTCGACCCCGAGATCCTCAAGCAGGCCGTGATCACACCCGCGTGTGGACTGGCTGCCTCCCCGTCTCCGGCCGATGCGCGGTCCCGCCTCGAACTCCTCCGGCGTACCGCGGATGCCGTCGCCGAAGCCGCGGAGCACAGCTGAAACGTCGGCGGTCCCGCCCCACACCCCGCCGCCGAAGGCGGCCGTTCTTCTTGCCCGGGAACGTCGGTGGCGGGCTGTAGGTTTTGCACATGAGCACGGAGATTCCTGCTGCGCCGGCTGAGGTGCGGGAGCGGCATGCCGATTTGAGCAAGGAGATCGAGGACCACCGGGTGCGGTACTACCTGGCCACCTCGACGATCTCGGACGCGGACTTCGACGCGCTGATGCACGAGTTGCAGGCGATCGAGGAGCAGTACCCCGAGCTCCGCACGCCGGACTCGCCGACGCAGAAGGTCGGCGTACCGATCTCCACCCTGTTCACCCCGGTGCAGCACCCGACCCGGATGGAGAGCCTGGGCAACGCGTTCTCCGCCGAGCAGATGGAGGCCTGGGCGAAGCGGCTGGAGCGGGAGGTGACCGTCCAGCAGATCCACGACAGCGGCTTCATATGTGAGCTGAAGGTGGACGGCCTCGCCCTCGACCTGGTCTACGAGAACGGCCGCCTGGTCACCGGCGCCACTCGCGGCGACGGCCGCACCGGTGAGGACGTGACGCCGAACGTCCACACGATCAAGAGCATCCCGAACGAGTTGGAGGGCAAGGACCACCCGGCCTTCCTGGAGGTCCGCGGCGAGGTCTACTTCCGGGTCGAGGACTTCGAGGAGCTGAACGCGCAGCTCGTCGAGGCCGGCAAGGACCCGTTCTCGAACCCGCGCAACAGCGCCGCCGGTTCGCTGCGGCAGAAGGACCCCCGGGTGTCCGCGAGCCGGCCGCTGCGCTTCGTCGTCCACGGCCTCGGCCGCGTCGACGGGTACCACGTCGCGCGGCTGTCGTCGGCGTACGACCAGCTGAAGGCCTGGGGCCTGCCGGTCAGCGACCGGGCCCGCAAGGTCGAGACGCTCGACCAGGTGAACGAGTTCATCGCGTACTACGGCGAGAACCGGCACTCGGTCGACCACGAGATCGACGGCGTCGTGGTGAAGGTGGACGAGGTCGACCTGCAGCGCGCGCTCGGCTCCACCTCGAGCGCGCCGCGCTGGGCCATCGCGTACAAGTACCCGCCCGAGGAGGTCACCACCAAGCTCCTCGACATCGAGGTGAACGTCGGCCGGACCGGCCGCGTCACGCCGTACGGGAAGATGGAGCCGGTCCGGGTGGCCGGCTCGACGGTCGAGTTCGCGACCCTGCACAACGCGCAGGAGGTCAAGCGCAAGGGCGTGTGGATCGGTGACACCGTCGTACTGCGCAAGGCCGGCGACGTGATCCCGGAGATCCTCGGCCCGGTGATCGACCTGCGGCCCGACGACGCCCACGAGTTCGTCATGCCGACCGAGTGCCCCTCCTGCGGTACGACGCTGCGCCCGATGAAGGAAGGCGACGTCGACATTCGCTGCCCGAACAACAAGTCCTGCCCGGCGCAGCTGCGGGAGCGGCTGTTCCACCTGGCCGGCCGATCCGCCTTCGACATCGAGGTGCTCGGCTTCAAGGGCGCGGACGCGCTGATCAGTGGCGGCCTGATCACGGACGAGGGGGACCTGTTCGCGCTGACCGAGGAGGACCTGGCCCGGAGCTCGTTCTTCACCACCAAGGCCGGGGCGCTGTCGGCGAATGCCCAGCGCCTGATCGCGAATCTGGAGCAGGCCAAAACCCAGCCGCTGTCCCGCGGCCTGGTCGCGCTGTCGATCCGCCACGTCGGCCCGACCGCGGCGCAGGCCCTGGCCGCCGTGTACGACGACATCGACGCGGTGCGGGCGGCGAGCGAGGAAGAACTGTCCGAGATCGAGGGCGTCGGACCGACCATCGCGCACGCGGTGATCGAGTGGTTCGCGGTGGACTGGCACCAGGCGATCGTGGACAAGTGGAAGGCAGCCGGCGTCGAGCTGCGGCAGGAGCGGACGGGTCCGACCGTCGAGCAGACGCTGACCGGTCTGTCGATCGTGGTCACCGGGACGGTCGAGGGGTTCAGCCGTGACGAGGCGACCGAGGCGATCGTGTCCCGGGGTGGCAAGGTGGCCAGTTCGGTCTCGAAGAAGACCTCGTTCGTGGTGGTCGGTGACTCGCCGGGGTCGAAGTACGACAAGGCCGTCCAACTCGGCGTACCGATCCTCGATGCCCCCGGTTTCCGCGTCCTGCTGGACGACGGCGCGGACGCTGCCGCCGAGGTTGCGACCACCCCCGAACCGGGAGACGCGTAGCGCACCGGATTTCCACGGATTCGGCGGCCGGATTGAGCCGTCGGACTGTTAACTTTGCACGTCTACACGTGGGTTCAGAAGGAGCGAATATGACGACGCCGCCGCAGGGACCGTGGGGTCCTGGGCAGCCGGGGGGCCAGCCAGGCGGGCAGCAAGGGGGACAGGGAGGTCAGGGCGGCTGGGGACAGCAGCCGCCGGGCCAGGGTGGTGGCGGTTGGGGCCAGCGCCCGCAGCAGCCGCCGCAACAGGGTCAGCCCCCACGCCAGGGGCCCCCGCAGCAAGGCCAGCCGCCGCAGCAGGGCCAGCCCCCGCAAGGGCAGCCTCCGCAGCAAGGCAGGCCCCCGCAGCAGGGTGGTGGCGGTTGGGGCCAGCAGCCGCCTCAGCACGGCCAGCCAGGCCAGCCCGGCCAGGGGCAACCTGGCCAGGGCCAGGGCGGTTGGGGCCAGCGTTCCCCGCAGCAGCAGCAAGGCGGCGGCTCCTACCAGCAGCAGCCGTGGAGTCAGCAGGGCCAGCAGCAGGGCGGTTGGCACCAGCAGCAAGGTGGTCAGTCCGGCCAGCAGCAGTGGCAGCAGGGCGGTTCCGGCAAAGGTCCCGGTGGCATCAGCAAGGAGAAGATGCCGCTGGTGATCGGTGGCGGTGTCGTCGGCATCGTGCTGATCGGTCTGCTCATCTTCCTCGGTGTCCGCGCCCTCGGCGGTGACGACAAGCCCGAGGCCGGTCCGAGCAACGGGCAGTCGCAGCCGACCGGCAACCAGAGGAACGGCGAGGACGACGGTTCTCTCGGCGAGTCGACCGGTCAGGCGAAGACCGCGACCGAGAAGCTCCAGGGCATCGGGTTCCGCTGCAGCGACCTGTTCAACACCGAGCAGGGTGCGCACCGCGGCTGCTTCAAGTACGACGGCGCGACCGAGGCCGAGGCGGTCTTCCAGTTCCAGAAGGACGGCACCATCCTCGGCGTCCTGCTGCGGTCGCAGAACGAGGACAACGTCAACAACGCCGGCGTCACCTTCGACGCCGAGCTGCAGGCGATCGGCAACGACACGTTCGGCGGCAGCGAGGTCAAGAAGATCCAGGACGCGGTCAAGACCGGCCAGAAGTCGCAGAAGGTCGGCAGCAGCTGGGGCGAGTTCGAGCTGCGCAACGACGGCGACGACGTGCAGCTGTCCGGCGGCAAGTCCGGCGCCGACTCGCTCGACCTGCCGCGGAAGGCGTTCGACACGACCGAGCCGCAGCTGGTCGCCGCGCTGAAGACGAAGAAGTACGTCTGCACGAGCTCCTGCAGCAAGCAGGTCGGGAAGTACGGTTCGCAGCGGGTCTACTCCTACGCCGGCAAGGGCGAGGGCATCCGGTCGCTCGAGGTGAGCGCGTCCGGTGACCCGGCGGACGTGAAGACGGCGTTCCCGGCCGCGGTGAACGACGCGTTCGGCGCGCTGAAGGGCGAGGACGTGGCCGCGGTGAAGGAGTACGTCGACAAGCACAGTGACGGCAAGTCGTACGCTGCTTATGTGGCCGGATGGCGGGTCGAGATCACCGGCAACAGCGAGGACGACTACGCCTCGCAGCGGATCTCGGTCAGCTACGAGACCTTCTACGTCTGAGCAAGCGCACAACGGAGGCCGGATGAAGTTCCCCCGCGAGAAGCGGGATCCCCGGACGGTGGTCAAACCGCCGCCGGAGGCATCCCCGCGGGTCGACGGTGGTGGGCCCTGGGGGCCCACCCAGTTCGACCTCCCGGAGCGCTCCGGCAGCAACAGCCAGGCGATCCTGATCGTGGCCCTGGTCGGGGTCGTCGTCCTGCTGGTGATCGCAGGGCTGTGGACGCTCGCCTACTTCAAGTTCACGTAGGCGAGCGGGTCGGGACTGCTCAGGCAGTCGCGCGGATGGTGACTGCCAGCGACGCCAGGTAGCTGAGCCGGGCCACCTCGGAGGCCAGGAACTCCGGCCCGCCACGACGCCCGATGACCAGCATCCGGCGGTCGGACTCCAGCGGCGCGGCCACCAGGACCGACTCTGCCAAACCCTTGTGCTCCAGCGGGGACGCCATCGTGGTGGCCTTCTGCAGCGGCAGCCAGGTCGCTGCCACGTCACCGAACTCCGGAGTGGCGCTGGTCTCCAGGGCGACCTTCACCTCACCGCCCGTGCCGTCGAGCAACGCGGCCCAGTCGGCGTGCAGCACGGCCGGGGACTGCTCGACGAGGATGTCGATCGCGTCCGCGGGGGCAGACGTCATCTGCTCCACGGCCTCGAGGTCCATGTGCAGTCCGCCGCCGGCGCCGTAACGGGAGAACCAGATGACCTCGACGTCCGCGACGCTGTTGCATGCGGAGACCAGTCGGTCCGGCAGTACGCCGGTCGGCACGTCGACGACGATGTCGTCGACGGCGGTGCCGTTCTCACGGCGGTGCTCGACGATCTCGATCGCGTGGATGTCGGCGTTCACCTCGCCGAGGGCGGTGGCCACGGTGCCGAGCGAACCGGGCCGGTCCGGGATGATCAAGCGCAGCAGGAACACCGAACGATCATCTCCCAGCCGATCACCTTGCGCGTAACGCCCTGTCGCGGCCCATGTTACAGAGCGGAACCCGAAGACACGCCCGGCCCTCTCGGCCATCGCACCCCGCGGCGTTGTCCACAGCCCGGGGGACAAGGAAACGCGACCGATACACGAGCCCACTAGGATGGCCGGGTCCGGGCCGATTTCACCCCGGTCAATCCTCAAGAAACCATTGGATCAGTTCATGCCATCGATTACCCGCGAAGAGGTCGCGCACCTGGCGCGACTGGCGCGGATCGAGCTCACCGACGACGAGCTCGACCATCTCGCCCCGCAGCTCGACCAGATCATCACCTTGGTCGGGCAGGTCAGCCAGGTGGCCGCGGACGACATCCCGCCGACCTCGCATGCCCTCCCGCTCACCAACGTGATGCGCGCGGACGAGAACGTGCCGTGCCTCACACCCGAGCAGGCGCTGTCCGGTGCGCCGGCCGCCGAGGAGCAGCGATTCCGGGTGCCGCGGATCCTGGAGGAGGACTGACATGAGTGACCTGATCCGCAAGACCGCGGCTGAGCTCGCGGAGCTGATGACGTCCGGCCAGGCCAGCTCGGTGGAGATCACCCAGGCGCACCTGGATCGGATCGCTGCCGTCGACGGCGACGTGCATGCGTTCCTGCACGTCGACACGGAGGGCGCGCTGGCGCAGGCCGCCGCAGTGGACGCCCGCCGCGCGGCGGGCGAGGAGCTCGCTCCGCTGGCCGGTGTCCCGCTGGCGCTGAAGGACGTGCTCACCCAAGAGGGTGTTCCGACCACGGCCGGCTCGAAGATTCTCGAGGGCTGGAAGCCGCCGTACGACTCGACCATGGTGAAGCGGCTGAAGGCGGCCGGCATCGTCATCCTCGGCAAGACCAACATGGACGAGTTCGCGATGGGCTCCTCGACGGAGAACTCGGCGTACGGCACGACCCACAACCCGTGGGACCTCGGCCGGATCCCGGGTGGCTCCGGCGGTGGGTCCTCGGCCGCGCTGGCGGCGTACGAGGCACCGCTCGCGATCGGCACCGACACCGGTGGCTCGATCCGGCAGCCCGGCGCGTTCACCGGCACCGTCGGGGTCAAGCCGACGTACGGCGGGACCTCGCGGTACGGACTGATCGCGCTGGCGTCTTCGCTCGACACGCCTGGTCCGTGTGCGCGGACGACGCTGGACGCGGCGCTGCTGCACGAGGCGATCGCCGGCTACGACCCGATGGACTCGACCTCGATCAATCAGCCGGTCCCGGCCGTCGTCGCGGCGGCCCGCAACGGTGACGTGACCGGCCTGCGCGTCGGCGTGGTCAAGGAGCTCGGCGGCGAGGGGTACCAGCCTGGTGTCGAGGCGCGCTTCCACGAGGCGGTCGAGCTGCTCACCAAGCTCGGCGCCGAGGTGGTCGAGGTGTCCTGTCCGCACTTCCAGTACGCGCTGCCGGCCTATTACCTGATCCTGCCGAGCGAGGCCTCGTCCAACCTGGCCAAGTTCGACGCGATGCGGTACGGGCTGCGGGTCGGCGACGACGGCACGAACAGCGCGGAGAAGGTGATGAACCTGACCCGTGAGGCGGGCTTCGGCGCCGAGGTGAAGCGCCGGATCATGCTCGGCACGCACGCGCTGTCGAGTGGGTACTACGACGCGTACTACGGCCAGGCGCAGAAGGTGCGGACGCTGATCGCCCGCGACTTCGTCAACGCCTACGAGCAGGTCGACGTGCTCGTCTCGCCGGCGACGCCGACGACGGCGTTCGCGATCGGTGACCGGATCGACGACCCGATCGCGATGTACAAGAACGACCTCTGCACGATCCCGTCCAACCTGGCCGGCAACGCGGCCGCGTCGTTCCCGTGTGGTCTGGCCGACGAGGACAACATGCCGGTCGGCTTCCACGTGATGGCGCCGGTGCTGCGCGACGACCTGTGCTACACCGTCGGCGCCGCGCTGGAGTCCGCGCTGGCCGAGCAGTGGGGCGGCGTACTGATGACCAAGGCTCCGGAGCTGGAGGTGACCCGATGACCGCAGACGTCCTCGAGATCGACGACGCGCTGGCGCAGTACGACCCGGTGATGGGCCTCGAGGTCCACGTCGAGCTGAACACGAAGTCGAAGATGTTCTGCGGCTGCCCGACCGTGTTCGGCGCGCCGCCGAACACGCAGACCTGTCCGGTCTGCCTCGGCCTGCCGGGCGCGCTGCCGGTGGTGAACCGCCGCGGCGTCGAGTCCGCGATCAAGATCGGCCTGGCGCTGAACTGCGAGATCGCCGAGTGGTGCCGGTTCGCCCGGAAGAACTACTTCTACCCGGACATGCCGAAGAACTTCCAGACCTCCCAGTACGACGAGCCGATCGCGTACAACGGGTGGACCGAAGTGGTCGTCGACGGGGAGACCTACCGGATCGAGATCGAGCGCGCCCACATGGAGGAGGACACCGGCAAGTCCACCCACGTGGGCGGCGCGACCGGCCGGATCCACGGCGCCTCGCACTCGCTGGTCGACTACAACCGGGCCGGCATCCCGCTGATCGAGATCGTGACCAAGACGATCGAGGTGCCGCCGGCGAAGGCGGCGGCGGTGGCGCGGGCGTACGTGAGCATGCTGCGCGACCTGCTGTTCGCGCTCGGTGTCTCCGACGTCCGGATGGACCAGGGTTCGCTGCGCTGCGACGCCAACGTGTCGCTCAAGCCGCGCGGCTCGTCGACGCTGGGCACGCGCACCGAGACCAAGAACGTGAACTCGTTCCGTTCGGTCGAGCGTGCGGTGACGTACGAGATCACCCGTCAGGCGGCGGTGCTGTCGAGCGGCGGCAAGGTCGTCCAGGAGACCCGGCACTGGCACGAGGACACCGGCATCACCACCTCCGGCCGGGAGAAGTCCGACGCCGAGGACTACCGGTACTTCCCGGAGCCGGACCTGGTCCCGGTGGCTCCGTCGCGCGAATGGGTCGAGGAGATCCGCGCTTCGTTGCCGGAGGCACCTTCACTGCGCCGGGTCCGGCTGCAGGAGGAGTGGGGCTTCACCGACCTCGAGATGCGCGACGTCGTCAACGGCAACGCGCTCGAGCTGATCGTCACGACGGTCGACCTCGGGGTGAGCCCCGCGGCCGCCAAGAAGTGGTGGCTGGGTGAGCTCGCCCGGGCCGCGAACGAGAGCGGCAAGGACCTGGCCGAGCTGGGTATCAGTCCGACTGATGTCTCCAACGTGCAGGTCCGGGTCGACAAGGGCGAGCTGAACGACAAGCTGGCTCGGCAGGTCTTCGATGGTCTGCTCAAGGGTGAAGGCACCATCGACGAGATCATTGCCGCGCGGGGCCTTGCCCTGGTGTCTGACGACTCGGCTCTGATCGAGGCGATCGACCGCGCGATCGCGGCCAACCCGGACGTGGTCGAGAAGGTCAACTCCGGCAAGCCGGCCGCGGCCGGTGCGCTGATCGGCGCGGTTATGAAGGACATGCGCGGTCAAGCGGATGCTGCCAAGGTCCGCGAGCTGCTGAACGCCAAGCTGGGCATCTGAGCCTGGTCGCCGGACCCCCGCAGGTATCGCCTGCGGGGGTCCGACGCGGTTTCACGCTGCTTTCTTGTCCTTGTGGGGTGCGTTCGCGATGACCTCGCGTTCGACGCGGCCGTCGTCGTCGACGTCGGTGGCGTCGGCGAGCAGCGTTCGCGCGACGGACAGTTCTTCGGATGGGCAGCGCACCTCGAAGCGCGTCGGCACGACCTCGGTCGTCACCGCGTCGGGCCGGTTCCGCACCAGTCCCCGGAACAATCCCCACAGCGCACCGATCAGTACGCCGTACACGAAGCCCCAGACGACGACGGCAAGGCCGGTCAAGGTCGTCTCGGCGACGAGGGTGACGAACACGGCGGCGAGGATGCCGAGCAGCGCGCCCTGCAAGGCGCCGATGCAGGTCAGCTTGGCGACCGGGACGACCCGTTTCCTGCGGGCCTGTCTCAGGCCGGATCCGACCACCTCCAGGCTGCCCGCTTCCATCCCGTAACTGCGCAGATAGCTGACCGTCTGCTGAGCATCCTCGAAGGTGCCCACCGAAGCGACCACACTGCTGGGGACAACGGACACCTGATCGGGCCGCATCACCAACTCCTCCCTCAACCGGTTGTTCTGTAAGGCTTCCCCCCACTAGTACCAGACGCGCAAAGCCTTGAAACGGTTGGCGGTCAACGGCTGATGGTGATGCGGAGAATTCTGTCGTCGCCGTCGCGCGTGTCGCCGCGGCCATCGGTGTTGGAAGTGGTCAGCCAGAGCGAGCCGTCCGGTGCGGCCTCGACCGTGCGCAGCCGGCCGAACTGGTTGGTGAAGAACGCCTGTGGCTCGCCGGTTCGCTTGCCGTTGGCAACTGGTATGGCCCACAACCGCTCGCCCCGGAGCGATGCCATGAAGATGTGCCCCTGCGCGAACGCGATCCCGCTCGGCGACGCGTCGTCGGTCTGCCACTGCGCGATCGGATCCGCCATGCCGTCGAGTCCGCTCACGCCCTCAGCGGCCGGCCATCCGTAGTTCGTGCCGGCGGTGATCGCGTTGAGCTCGTCCCAGGTGTTCTGGCCGAACTCGGCGGCGTACAACTGCTTGCCGTCGAAGGCGAGGCCCTGCACGTTCCGGTGGCCCTTGCTGAACCAGAGCCGGCCGTCCGGGTTGCCGGGCGCTGCCTTGCCGTCGGTGGTGATGCGCAGGATCTTCCCGCCCAGCGACCCGTCGTCCTGGGAGTTCGGCCGCTCGGACCCATCACCTGTTCCGGCGTACAGGTACCCGTCGGGGCCGAACCGCAGTCGCCCGCCGTTGTGGACCGCCGACTGCGGGATCCCGTCGAGGATCACCTGCTGGTCGGACAGTTTGTTGTTCTGGTACGTGATCCGGGCGATGCGGTTGTCGTCGCCGGTGGAGTAGTAGGCGTAGATGTACGGCTTGCCCGGGTACCCAGGATCCACCGCCAGCCCGAGCAGTCCGCCCTCGGACGACGGGTCGACGTCGTCCACCTCGCCGACCTCGCTCACCTGTCCGCCGGCGACCCGCTTGATCTTGGCCGAATCCCGCTCCGCGACGAGCGCACTCTTGTCCGGCAGGAATGCGAGCCCCCACGGTATGTCGATCCCCGTCGCCACCGTCGACGCGACAGTCAGCTTGACCGGCCCTTGCTGACTCGTGCTCGGCGCGGCGCTGGATGTCGTACCGGTGCTGCTCGGTGCTGGCGTCGTACTGGGTGCGGTCGTGCCGGGATTCGCTGTCGCCGCGCCACCGTCATCGGAGCACCCCGCCGCCAATGCCAGCGCGGTCAAAACCACCGCAGTCCGTCCCCGCTGCCTGACCCTGGTCCCGCCCACGCCGTCTCCTCAGGTCGTCCTGCCTCCCAAGCTAGCGTCCAACACCAGCCCGTACGGCGGGAATCACCCGAGCTGAAACCAATTCGAGAGACCGCAGCGCCGCCTCGTGCGACACGGTTGGAAGCCGCAACCAGTGGGCGAACTGCACGAACCGGGTCGCCGCGTGCAACTCGATCAGCCGGTTGGCGACGTCCTCCGGCGTACCGATCAGGTAGTCCTCCCGCCGCAACGCCGGTGGCTCGGTCCCGCCGTACGACGCGATTTCCCCTTCCAGATAAGCGATCCCGGGCGCCGCGTCGGACCAGGCTCGATCCGCGTCCTCATCCACATGCATGATCCCGGTGCAGATCAGCGGCGGCGGCTCGTCGACGACCTCGTCCAGCAGCTTCCGCCGGGCGATCAGATCCGCCGGGGTCGCGCAGTAGATGATCACCCCGTCGCCCACCCGCGCAGCCCGCCGCAACCCCGCCGCCGTCACTCCTGCGGCGTAGATCGGGATCCGATGGCCGGGCCGCGGTGTCACCGACAGGTCGCCCGTCCAGGCCCGCCGGATTGCCTCCACGCCTTCTTCGAGCAGAGCCCCGCGCCGTCGTCGATCGGCTCCGAACGCGGCGAACTCACGCTCGGCGTACCCCTGACCGACCCCCAGCACGAACCGCCCGCCCGACACCAGGTCCAGCACCGCCGCGTCCTCCGCCACCCGCAAAGGATGATGCAGCGGCAACACCAGCACGTTGGTCCCGACCCGGATCCGCGCGGTTCGCCCCGCAAGCACCCCGGCCATCACCAACGGCGAAGGCAACATGCCGTCCGCGGTCAGGTGATGCTCCGACAACCAGGCCCCCGCGAACCCGAGCTGGTCGGCAACCACCACCTCCTCCACCCGTTCCCCCGAGTACGCCGCCCCCGCCTCCCGAACGTCCACCAGAACCCCGAACTCGACAGCCACCCAACCACCGTCTCCCGCCCCGCCGGCCCCCGTCCAATGCCAACCACGCCCGTAGTCCATGCACCCCACACATGGGGTACTGGGGCGTTCCGGTTTGTATGGGTGAACTGTATGGGTTGTACCTGTTGGTCACCGTGCGCGCTCCTTAGGATCCGTACCGCATCTATGGCTCGGGGGAGTCGAGAGCGGTGGGCGCGATGTACGGGTGGGGTCTGCCCCAGGGGCGGAAGACTTTGGCGCGGCGTGCGATGGCGGGTTTCTGCGCGCTGGCAGTGGGACTGTTCGGATCGGTGGTCGTGGCGCCGGCCGAGGCTCAACCGGCGGCGGTGAGCAGCACGGCCGCCGACGACTCTCCGGCCAAGCGGGCGAAGGCGACCGGGAAACGGGTCGAGGTGCCGGAGAAGCGCACCGAGACCACGCAGACGTTCGCCAACCCGGACGGCACCTTCACGCTCGAGCAGACCAACATCCCGGTCCGCGTGAAGCGCGGCGACCAGTGGGCCGACATCGACACGACACTCGAGAAGAGCGCCGACGGCCGGGTGCGGCCGAAGGCGACCGCGCTCGACATGACGTTCTCCGGCGGCGGCACCGGTCCGCTCATCGTGATGACGTCCGACGGCCACGAGCTCGCGCTCAGCTGGCCCGGGACGCTGCCCCAGCCGGCCGTCGACGCCGACAACGTCACCTACCCGAACGTGTTCCCCGACGTCGACCTCAAGATCACCGCCTTCGCCGACTCCTACAGCGAGGTCCTGATCGTCAAGACCCCGGCCGCGGCCCGGCTGCCGCAGCTGCAGAACCTCGACCTCGGGATGAAGGCGCCCGGCCTGACCGTGGCGAAGTCCAGGGGTGGCGTGATCGAGGCGAAGGACCACCTCGGCAAGCTGGTCTTCAGCGGATCGCAGCCGATCATGTGGGACTCCCGCGGTACGGCGACCGCACCGACGGACGACGACCGGACCGAGGCTCCGCTCGAAGGCGACAAGGTCGTCCAGCTTCCGGCCGCGGTCTCGAAGAAGGCGCTGACGATCAGCCCGGCGCTCGCGCTGCTGAACGACGCCGCGACGCGGTACCCGCTGTACATCGGCCCGACGTTCAACTCGGCGCAGTCCGGTCGCGCGATGATGAACGAGCACTACCCGACCACCCCGTCGTGGAACTGGGAAGGCCCGGAAGGCGTCGGATACCAGTCGTTCGAGCCGTGGAGCCGCAAGCGCCTGATCTACAAGATGGGGATCTCCGGTCTCGCCGGCGCCCACATCACCTCGGCCATCTTCAGTGCCTACGAGACGTGGGCCGCCAGTTGTACGCCGAAAGCGGTGGAGGTCTGGAAGGTCGCCGCGATCAACACCGAGGTGAACTGGAGCAACGGGTCGGGCTCGAACGTCTGGCTGAAGAAGCTCGCTTCCGCGACCGACGCGGCCGGCCGGGACGAGTGCCTGCCGAACGGCAAGTGGCTCGAGTTCAACGTGCTGACCGCGGTCGCCGAGCAGGCCGCCGCGCGGAGCGGCTGGGTCCATCTGGGTGTGCGCGCGACCAACGAAGCCGACTCGCTGGCCTGGAAGAGATTCCACAAGGCGGTCAAGTTGACGATCACCTACAACTGGATCCCGCAGGTCTCCGGCATGCGGACGACGGATCCCACGTCGGGTTGCGCGACCGACTACCAGAACCCGGCCCGGCTCAACCAGACCAGCCCGGTCCCGCACGTCAAGATCCTCGACAGCGACCTGCAGCCGTCGTCGGCAGGCTTCGAGTTCTGGTACAACGGCGGCGGGGCGGCGGCCCAGCGGCTGCCCAGCGTCACCAAGGTCAGTGGCAGCACGATTGACTTCACGCCACAAGCCGATGTCGCACCGCTGGAGACGAACCGGTTGATCGGCTGGCGGGTCCGTGCCTGGGACGGTGTCGACTACTCGGCCTGGTCGCCGTTCTGCTGGTTCATCATCGACACCTCCAAACCGGTGGCTCCGGACGTCACGATCACATCGGGGGAGGACAAGATCTACTCCCTCGGTGAGACGGTCAGCGTCAAGATCGTCGCGACCGCCGTCGACCAGAACTACTTCCGCTACACCATCGACAGCGAGGAGCCGACGAGCGCGAACATCCCGGTCAGTCCCGGCACCTTCACCTTCACCGCCACGAAGACCGGCCCGACGGTGATCAGGGCCTGGGCCTACGACCGCTCGAACAACCGCAGTGCCTTGTACGGCGAGGCGGTCGCAAAGGTCCAGACGGGCGCCGCAGCCGGTATCTGGAGGATGGATGAGGGCTCGGGAGTCACGACAGCGGACTCAAGTACGTTCGGGCGTCGACTCAACCTGGCCACGACGGCGACCTGGGCGCCCGGGGACCGGTGGGATCCGTCGGCGACGAAACAGGACTGGTCGGTCGCGCTGACCGGCGGTGCCACGCTGGGTTCGCCGGCGAGCGACATCGTCGACACCAGCCGGAGCTTCAGCGCCAGCGTGAGAGTGAAGCTGGGAAACACACCCGGGCGTCAGATCGCGTTGAGCGAGGACCGCGCCGGCACCAGTGGATTCATGCTGGGAGTCCAGAGCCAGGACTTGTCCGATCCTGGCGATCCCAAGGCCGTGTGGTCCTTCTCGATCCCGAACCCGAATGGATCCGGCGAGTTGTCGGTCCTGTCGCAACCCACGCCGTACCTGGCCGGTGACTGGGTCTATCTCACCGGCATTTACGACTCCGGGGAACACACGCTGACCCTGTTCGTCGGCGAGGACGCGGTGGCGACGACCGCGAACATCCCTCCGACGACGGACGCACCCGGGCTGCTGCGAGTCGGTACCGGCACGGTCGCGAGTGTGGCCCGTCCGATCGACGGTCAGGTCGACGACGTTCGCATCTACCCCGGTCCGATCGACAACGCCGCGGTCTACACGGACCTGTACGACTCCGCCCCGACCAACTGAGGACCTCTCATGCGATCACTTCACACCAAGCGGCGCCGGATGGCCGCGCTGGTTACCTTGCTCGGCGTCAGCCTGGTGGCAGGTGTGGCGGCGTACGTCCCCGAGGCCGAGGCCAAGACGCCCAGCCGGCCCGCGCCGGCGGTGCAGCAGGAGAAGCCGACGCCGGGCAAGAACTTCGTCCCGGCGCCGGCGGCCCAGTCGAAGCAGGCCGCGGCGGCCTCGAAGGTGCCCGCGGCTCCGGTATGGCCGGAGGCGTCGGTCTCGACGGTCGGCGCCTCGGTGCAGAGCAAGGTCGCATCATCCGTGTCCGCCTCCGTCAGTGCGACGGCCCGGAGTACGGCGTCCCCGTCTGCGAAGCTCGAGGTGCTCGGTCAGGCCGACAGCAACCGGCTCGGCGTCACCGGTGTCGCGATGCGTCTCAGCCGGACGGACGCGCAGGCAGCGCCCGCGAAGGTGAAGGTCCAGTTCGACTATTCGAAGTTCGCGAGCGCCTACGGCGGCGACTGGTCGTCGCGGCTTCGGCTGGTCGAACTGACCTGCACCGCCGCCACCACTTGTACGCAGGAACGGCCGGTGGCGGCGACACGGAACAACGTCGACACCAAGGTCGTGTCCGGTGAGGTCCAGCTCGCTGCCAAGCAGGCGACGAGTCAGTTCACCACGCTGGCCCTGACGGCTGGGGCGTCCGGCCCGGCCGGCTCCTACGCGGCGACGACGCTCTCGGCCTCGGCGACCTGGAACGTCGGGGCTCAGACCGGCGACTTCACCTGGAGCTATCCGCTCCGCGTCCCACCGGGTACGGCTGGTCCCAAGCCCGAGCTCTCGATCAGCTACAGCTCCGGGTCGGTCGACGGGCAGGTGGCGTCGACGAACAACCAGACCTCGTGGATTGGCCAGGGGCATTCTCTAGAGCCTGGCTTCATCGAGCGCAAGTACGTGTCCTGCGCCGATGACATGACCAACAGCAACACGACCGTGAAGACCGGCGACCTGTGCTGGAAGTCCGACAACGCGGTCCTCTCGCTGGGCAGCCACTCCGGTGAACTCCTGAAGATCAGCAGCGACCCGGTCGCGAAGATCGACACGTTCCGGTTGAAGAACGACGACGGTTCGCTGATCCAGCGCCGCTACGGCGCGACGAACGGCGCCAAGGACGGCGAGTACTGGCAGGTCACGACCACGGACGGAACGAAGTACTCCTTCGGTCTCAACCCGAGCGTGCCCGGCAACGCCCGTTCCGACTCGGTCAGCACGGTCCCGGTCTTCGGCAACCAGGTCGGTGAGCCGTGCTACCAGGCGACGTTCGCCGCGTCGTACTGCACCCAGGCCTGGCGCTGGAACGTCGACCGGGTGGTTGACCTCAGCAACAACCTGATGAGCTACCGGTACATCCAGGAGAGCAACTACTACGGCCGCAACAACAACACCGGCGTCTCGATCTACCAGCGCGCCAGCTACCCGTGGATCATCGACTACGGAAAGGTTGCCGGCAGCACCGAGACGACCACGGCCGCGCCGACCCGGGTCTGGTTCGGCGTCTCCGAGCGGTGCCTCCCCGGTGGAACGGTGACCTGTGACCCGGCCCAGCTGACCGCGGCGAACGCCTCGCGCTGGCCGGACACGCCGTTCGACCAGCTCTGTACGTCGTCGACCACCTGCCCGAACCGGACCTCGCCGTCGTTCTTCACCCGCAAGCGGCTGACCACGATCAACACCGAGGTCCTCGGCAGCAACAACACCTACAACCCGGTCGACACCTGGACCCTGACCCAGGACTATCCGGCCACGGACGTCGCGCCGTCGTTGTTCCTGCGCTCGATCACCCACCAGGGCCGGGTCGGCACAGCGTTGACGAACCCCAGCGTCACGTTCACCGGTATCGACAAGCCGAACCGGGTCGACGCCATCGGCGACGGCGCCCCGGCGATGGTGAAGTACCGCGTCTCGTCGGTCACGTCGGAATCGGGTCAGACGACCAACGTCAACTACAGCGCCGCGGACTGCACGCCGACCTCGAAACCGGCCAACGTGGCGACCAACACCCGGTTGTGCTTCCCGGTCTACTGGACCATCGACGGCGGCGCCGCGCCGACCCTGCAGTGGTTCAACAAGTACGTCGTCACGTCTGTCGCGGTCGACGACCAGACCACCGATGCCCCCGACCAGCAGACGACGTACGAGTATCTGGGAACACCGGCCTGGCACTTCGACGACAACGAACTGACGCTGCTGAAGTACCGCAGTTGGGGTGACTGGCGCGGGTATTCCAAGGTCAACGTGAAGGCCGGACCGCTCGGCAACCAGACCCAGACGCAGTACACCTTCTTCCGCGGGATGCACGACGACTACCTCGACCCTGCGGGGACGACGAAGAAGACGGCGATCGTGACCGACAGCCAGGGCGGCACGATCGAGGACGCGAACCGGTACAACGGGTTCGTCCGCGAGGAGATCACGTACGACGGCGCCGGTGGCGCCGAGGTCGAGGGGACGATCTCCACGCCGTGGGTGACCGCGACGGGTACGGCGGGTGTCGACACCGCGATGATCCTGCGGACGAAGTCGTCGGTGACCCGGACGCGGTTGAGCAGCGGCAGTTACCGTACGGCGGGCTCGGTGACGACCTTCGACTCGGTCGGTCTGCCCACCTCGGTCGACGACCTGGGTGACCTGGCAACGACTGCGGACGACCGGTGCACCCGCTACACCTACAACCGCAGCAACGACCTGTGGCTGCTGAGCCCGGTGAGCCGCGAGGAGACGGTTTCCGTTGCCTGTGGTGCGACGCCGAACCGTCCCACTCAGGTGATCTCCGACGAGCGCAGCTACTACGACGGGAAGACCGGTCTGGCCGACGCGCCGGTCCGGGGCCTCGTCACCAAGGTCGAGACTATGAGCGGCTGGACCTCCGGCCCGATCTACGAGCAGCGCTCGCGGACGTCGTACGACTCGCTCGGCCGGATCGTCGGGACCTGGGACGGCCTGAACCGGCAGACCAGTACGGTCGCCTTCATTCCGGCCACCGGCGGCCCGGTGACCGCGATGACCACCACGGACGCCAAGGGATTCGTCAACACGACCACAGTTTCCCCGGCCTGGGGAGCCACTCTGGCCGAGGTCGACCCGAACGGACGCCGTACCGATCTCACGTACGACGCGTTCGGGCGGCTGACCGGGGTCTGGCTGCCGAACCGCTCCAAGGCCGGCGGTGCGACCGCGTCGATGATCTTCAGCTACCTGGTGTCGAAGACCGCGCCCAACGTCGTCGCGACCCAGGAGCTCAAGCCGGACGGCACCTACAAGACGAGCCGGACGCTGTTCGACGGTTTGCTGAGACAGCGCCAGGTGCAGACGCCCGCGGCAACCGGTCTCGGCCGGGTACTGATCGACACCAGGTACGACGCCCGCGGCAACGTGGCGAGTCAGGACGGGCCGTACTACGACAACACGTCCGCACCGTCCAACACGCTCTTCGACGCCGACGAGCCGAATCTGCCGGCCCGGACGCTCAATACCTACGACGGCGCGAACCGCGCCATCCTGTCGCAGTTCGTCGTCCAGAACGCGGAGAAGTGGCGCACCCAGACGATCTACGGCGGCAACGCGGTCGCGGTGATCCCGCCGGAGGGCGCGACCACCACGATCAAGATGCTCGATGCCCGGGGCAAGGTCACGGAGCTCCGGCAGTTCCACGGCCGCGCGGCCGGTGGTGACTACGACTCGACCAAGTACACCTACACACCGGACGATCAGCTGGAGACCGTCACCAACGCGGCCGGCAGTGTCTGGAGCTACGGCTACGACCTGCGCGGTCGGCAGATCCGCGCCGACGACCCCGACAAGGGCACCACGACCTCGGTGTACGACGCGGCGGACCGGGTCGTGTCCACCAAGGACGCGCGTGGGCAGGAGCTCTACTTCTCCTACGACGAGTTGGACCGCAAGACCGCCGTACGCAACGGATCGGCGACCGGCTCGGTGCTGGCGAGCTGGGTGTACGACACGCTCGGGAAGGGACTGCTGACGTCGTCCACCCGGACGATCAATGGCAACAACTATGTGTCCGCCATCACCGGATACGACTCGATGGATCGCCCGGTCGGCACTCAGGTCGTCATCCCGGCGTCCGAAGGCAAGCTGGCCGGCACCTATGCGAGCACCACGCAGTACAACCCGGACGGCACCGTCAAGAAGGCCAAGCTGCCGACCACGCCGGGCCTGCCGGACGAAACGATCGATCTCTCGTACGACGCATCCGGGAACCTGTCGAAGATGGGCGGCTGGCAGGCCTACGTCAGTGGAACTGTCTACGGAGAGTACGGCGACCCGCTGCAGTACCACGCCGGTCAGCAGACCGGGAAGGGCGTCTACCAGTCCTTCGAGTACGAGCAGGGCACGCGGCGGCTGGCCAAGATGAAGGTCGACCGCGAAGCGGTGCTGCAGACCGACGACACCTTCGTCTACGGGTACGACGACGCGTCGAACGTCACGTCGATCTCGCACCAGTACGGCACGTCGCTCGATCTCCAGTGCTTCGCGACCGATTACCTGCAGCGGACCACCGAGGCGTGGACTCCGGCGAGCAAGTGCACGGATGCGCGGTCCGCGTCCACGTTGGGCGGCCCAGCGCCGTACTGGCAGTCGTATTCGTACGACGCGTCGGGCAACCGGACCGGTCTGGTCGACCACAAGGTGGCTGGGGACACCACATCGACCTACGCGTACCCGGCGCCGACGGCCGCTCGGCCGCACGCGGTCACTGGTGTGTCCGCCGCAGGCCCGGGTGGAACGTCGGCCGACACCTACGGGTACGACGCCGCCGGCAACTTGGCGACGCGGACGGTCGGCGGTGACACGGACGCGTTCACCTGGGATGCGGAAGGTCACCTGGCGTCCGTCAGCGGCCCGGACGGCGACACCAGCTTCGTCTACGACGCGGACGGCAGTCGCCTGATCCGTCACGATCCGAAGGGAGCCACGCTCTACCTCGCGTCGGCCGAGGTCCGCTGGGACAAGACCACGGACACTGCCAGCTCGACCCGGTACTACGACTTCAACGGCGCGACGATTGCCATGCGCAACAACAGTTCGTCGGTCGAGTACCTGATGGCGGACCCGCACGGCACCGCGTCGGTGTCCGTCGACGGACTGACGACGACCGTGTCCCGTCGCCTGATGGACCCGTTCGGGAACACCCGGGGTACGACATCACCGACCTGGGAACCGAACTCCCGCGGCTTCGTCAACGGCGTCGACGATCCGTCGACCGGATTGACACATCTCGGCGCCCGCGAGTACGACCCGAAGCTCGGCCGCTTCATCAGTGTCGACCCGCTGGTCGACATCGCCGATCCGCAGACCCTCAACGCCTACGCCTACTCCAACAACAGCCCGGCGACGTTCAGCGACCCCGACGGGCTGATGTTCCTGGGCGGCCGGGGCGAGGACGGGCCCGAGTACCGCAACGGCGGCTCGAACAACGTCGAGGAGTACCAGAAGTCCAAGAAGGAGGGCCGCGGCGGCCTCATCTCCTACAAGGACGACGACGGCAAGCAGATCAACACCTGGGAAGAGTCCGAGATCTCCCAGCACACCCAGAAGGTCAAGGAGACCAAGAAACGCATCAAGAAGGTCATCAAGGACCTGGTCAAGATCGTCGCCGACGAACTGGGCATCACCGACGCCCTCAACTGCTTCACCAACGGCGACCTGGGTGCCTGCGTCGCCACCGGCGTCACCGTCCTGGCCTCCTTCGTCGGCGGCATAGCCGGCAAACTCATCAGCAAATACCTCTTCAAGATGAAGAAGGCCTGGAAACTCATAGGCCGCATCAAAGACCTCGTCGGCGAAGCGATCGACGGCATCAAGGGCCTCCGCAAAGCCGAAGACGACCTCAAGGCCGCCGCACGATGTAACTCGTTCGAACCCGGGACACTGGTACTCCTGGCGAACGGAAAGACCAAACCGATCGACAAGATCGAAGTCGGTGACGGGGTTCTGGCCTCGGAGCCGAGCAGCGGGGAAGTCGCGTCGCATCCGGTCGTGGCTACCATCATCGGCGAAGGCACCAAGAAGCTTGTCGATATCGCAGTCGCGGCGAAGGATGCGGATTCGCGGGGAGTCCAGCACCTCGTGTCGACCGACGGGCATCCGTTCTACCTGCCTGGCCCTCACCAGTGGGTCACAGCGGCCGACCTCGCCGTAGGCGACGAACTGTCGAGCTTTGGATCGTCGGAGCCGGTGCGGGTTGTTGCGCGGACCCGGTACGAAGCCGTCGCCCGGGTCCACAACCTGACGGTGGCAGGCCCACATACCTACTATGTGATGGCTGGCGCGACGCCGGTGCTCGTCCACAACTGTGGTGGCGAGGACGAGGTAGCCGAAGCCGCCAAACGCAGTCGCGCGCAGGGACTGTCTCCGGATGAGAACGCAACCGGCGATCACACTGTGTTCGAGCGGGACGCGAACGGCGTGGTGACCAGGTACCAGACCTTCATCAAGAACGATCGTCATCCGGCGGGTTGGCAGCCAGGCCCGCGCTTCCGTGGTACGGGTGGTAAACACTCCGGGATAAGTCCGCCGCTCTACTACCCTAAGGGCAGAGGTCAGGCCATCCCGGGGGCGGACGTCCCGGATCGCATTCCGCCAGGTTATCTAGATGGAGATTAGATGGACTCCGCTGCCGTGCGCAGGCTCTTCCAGGCTTCGTTCCCCGACGTGGAGTCCGAGGACCCGGTCGAGTATTTCGGGGAGATCGGTTCGGCGGTCGACGCACTGGTTTACGGATGGCTGTACTGGCCCAAGCTGGTGGAGCTGCACGGGGCGGTATTCCTGGCCCTCAACGGAGATGACGAGGCGTACATCGCCGAGCGGCTCGCAGCAGCGATTGCTGCGAGCCGGGACGAGCCGCGTGGGTCGTGGGCAGAGGCGGTCGACAGCTTCAACTTCTTCGAGTTGGAGTATCTGTTCGGTGTCCGGCCGGCGTCGGGGGACTTGCAGGAGGACGTAGTGCGGCAGCTCGGCAGTCTGCTGGTCGAGACCTGGTCGGCGCGGCTCGCGTCGGCCTATCCCGACCGCCGATTCTCCGTGACGCTCCAGCTCGCGGACGAGTCGCTGATGCTGGCCACCCGGGTGCAGGTGACGCAGACGACTCCACCGCTGCAACCGCCCGCGGGCTGGAGCCTCTCGGTCAGCTGAGCCAGGTGGGGCGGAGGGGGAAGTGGGCGTTGGATTGGTTGTCCAGTTTTACGGCCAGGAACTGGTGGAGTTGGGTGTTGTTGCGTTCGAAGCCGACTCGGCAGGCGGCTAGGTAGAGGCCCCAGATCTTGGCGATGGGGTGGCCTACTTCGGCGACCGCCTCGTCCCAGTGGGTCTGGAGGTTGTCGGACCAGGCGGCGAGGGTGAGGGCGTAGTGCTCGCGGAGGTTCTCCGAGTGGCGGACCTCGAAGCCGGCGTCCTGGGCTTCGGCGATGATGCGGCCGGAGCCGATCAGTTCGCCGTCGGGGAAGATGTAGCGGTCGATGAAGGCGCCGGTGGAGCGGAAGCGGTTGTCCGGCCGGGTGATGCAGTGGTTCAGCAGCCGGCCGCCGGGCTTGAGCCGGTCCAGCAGGAAACCGAAGTACGACGGATAGTTGCGTACGCCGATGTGCTCCGTCAGGCCGATCGAGCTGATCGCGTCGAAGTCGCGCTCCGGCACATCGCGGTAGTCGAGGAACCGTACCTCGGCCAGATCCTCCAGCCCTTCGGCCTTGATCGCCTCCGACGCCCACTCGGCCTGCGCCGACGACAACGTGACGCCCAGCGCGCGAACGCCGTACTCGCGGGCCGCGTGCCGGACCATGCCGCCCCACCCGCACCCGACGTCGAGCAGCCGCTGACCCGCCTTCAGATCGAGCTTGCGCGCAACCAGGTCGTACTTCTCGTACTGCGCCTGCTCCAAGGTCGCGTCCGCGGACGGGTACACCGCGCAGGTGTACGTCATCGACGGCCCGAGGATCCACTCGTAGAACGTGTTCGACACGTCGTAGTGGTGGTGGATCGCGGCCTTGTCCCGGGTCCGCGAGTGGCGCAGTCCCTCGAACGTACGGCGCCACTTCGGCAGGTGCTCCTGCGGCGGGGGCGGCGGTGGTTTCAGGTGGCTCCAGCCGAGCCCGCGGACGATGCGCAGCGCCTCCGCCGTCGTCGGCCGCTCGAAGTGGAGCTGGTTGAGCATCATCCGCATCAGCTCGTACGGATTGGCCGGGTGCACGCCGGTGATCTCCAGATCGCCCATCACGTAGGCGCGGACCAGGCCGAGGTCGCCGGGCGCCGTGAGTACGTAGGACAGGCCACGCTCGGACGCGAGGTGCATGTGGATCGGCGAATCCTCCGGGCCGGTCGCGCTGCCGTCGTACGCCGTGAACCGGAACGGGAGACCGTCCGGGGTCACTGTCGTGAGTGCATCGGCAATCGAAACCTGGGTCGCAAGCGTCGTCATCGGCGCGTCACCGCCTTCTCGTAGAGCCCGGTGAGCCGGGCGTCGGGGTCGTACCGTTTCTTCACCGCGTTCAAGGCCGGAACGTTGTAGAGGCGGTCGAACGTGTCGCGGTCGTAGTAGGCATCGGAGTACAGCGACTTGTGGCCGTCGAACCGCGCGACGGCGTCCTCGATCGCCCGGTTCACGTCACCGTCGGCGGCACCGTCGGCCATGGCCACGGTGCCCCAGAAGCCGACGTTCACGTACGTCTCGCCGGGCTTCAGCGGATACAGCGGCCAGTCGATGGACCCGCGCAGCCGCAGCGGGCACAGCCACACCGGCCGCATCCCCACCTCGGCGTCGAACCAGCGCAGGAACCCGGCCAGCTGCGACGCCGGAATCTCGACGTCCTGGACCACGCGTTCGCGGTCGGCGTGGCCGCGCCGGCGATTGAGCCGCGCGGCGACGTGATGCCGGTTCTCGAAGCCGACGATCTTGTGGAACACGTCGCTGCGCCGCCAGCGCCGCGGCCACACCCGCCGTACCCAGGGATTCTGCGCGCCGAACGCGGCCGAGCACCAGAACCAGTCGGTGTCCCAGCGCCACAGATAGTCGTGTGCGGTGAGGAAGTCGGTCGGTCGCTGCTGGATCGAGCGGTAGTAGATCTGCTGTCCGGTGTAGTCGCTGGTCCGCACCGCCGCGTCGCTGTTGCGACCGAGCGTCAGGTACGCCTCCGACGGCGTGAACGCCACCCCGTCGACGAAGTGCACCGGCTCGCCCTCGTACGTGCCGGAGGCAACGATCTCCTCGATCACCGGGCCGAGCCGGTCCAGGTCGACCCGCACATGCCGCAGCGCGACGTACGGCGAGATCCGGTCGAGCTCGATCCGCAGCCGGGTCGCGTAGCCGAGCGTGCCGTAGGAGTTCGGGAAGGTGCGGAACAGCTCCGCGTGCTCACCGTCGGGCCGGGCCGTGACGAGCTGGCCGGCCCCGGTGAGGATGTCGAGTTCGAGCACCGACTCGTGCGGCAGCCCGGCGCGGAACGACGACGACTCGATGCCGAGTCCGGTGACCGCGCCGCCGAGGGTGATGGTCTTCAACTGCGGGACGACCATCGGGGTGAGGCCGTGCGGCAGCGTCGCCGCGACCAGGTCCTCGTACGTACACATGCCCTGGACGTCGGCCGTCCGCGCCACCGGATCGACATCGATCACGCCGGTCAGTCCGGACACATCGAGACCGGCCTGGTCGATCTCGGTTCTCGGCCGGAACAAGTTGGAACTGCGCTTCGCCAGCCGGACGGGCCTGCCTGCGGGGATCCGTTCGTACGACGCCCGCAGCTGCCCTACCGCCTGATCGTGATCGAGAGTCCGAACCGGATCCGATGTCGAAGGCACCGATCCAGAGTACGACGGAGCTTCGCGCCTGGCACGGGAGTTCACACTGTCGGAGTGGCCGAGTAGGTTCGTGGGCATGGCTGATGTGGTGAAGGCATGGCTGCCCTGGGAGGACCCCGACACCTTCCTCGGCGGGCTGCCCGCGGGTTTCGACGTGGACTTCTTCGATGGTGACGAGCGGCCGGCGTCGCTCGCGGAGGTCGAGTTCTACGTTCCGGGGTACATGGGCGGTGACCGGGTGATCCAGGTCGTCCGGGAGATGCCGAATCTCAAGGTCGTGCAGACCCAGACGGCCGGGTTCGAGCATGTTGTGCCGCACCTGGCCGACGGAGTCACCTTGTGCAACGCCCGCGGCGTCCATGACGCGTCCACCGCGGAGCTGGCGGTCGGCCTGATCCTGGCGTCGTACCGGCGCCTGCCGCGAGCCGTCCGCAACCAGGAGCAGGAGGTCTGGCCGTCGTCGTACACCGAGCTGGACGACTCGCTCGCGGACCGGACGGTGATGATCCTCGGATACGGGTCGATCGGCGAGGCGCTGGAGCGGCGGCTGACCGGGTTCGAGTGCGAGATCATCCGGGTCGCCCGGCGGCCCCGGGAGGGTGTGCACCCGATCACCGACCTGCCTGAGCTGCTCCCGCGCGCGGATGTCGTCGTCGTACTGACGCCGGCGACGGCCGAGACGCGGGGGATGGTGGACGCGAAGTTCCTGGCCCAGCTGAAGGACGGCGCGCTGCTGGTGAACGTCGCACGCGGTGTCGTCGTGGACACGGACGCGTTGCTGGCGGAGCTCAGCTCGGAGCGGATCAGCGCCGCGCTCGACGTGACCCATCCCGAGCCGTTGCCCGCCGGACATCCGCTGTGGTCGGCTCCGAACGTTCTGATCAACCCGCACCGTGGCGGTGCGTCGACGGCGTTCGAGCCGCGAGTCGCCCGGCTGGTGCGTGCGCAGCTGGAGCGGTATGCGCAAGGGGAAGCACTCGTCAATGTGGTGGCGGGGCCACCACGCTAAAGGAGGACAACGATGTCCGAGGCCGTACTGCTGATCGGGACCAAGAAGGGGCTCTGGATCGGGCGGAGTGACGCCGCGCGCCGGACGTGGAGCCTGGACGGCCCGGTGCCGGAGTTCGAGATGCAGGGTGTGTACGCGGTCGGTATCGACCCGCGCGGCGACCAGCCCCGGCTGTTCGTCGGTGGGACGAGCGAGCACTGGGGCCCGGCGGTGTTCCACTCCGACGACCTCGGCAAGACGTGGGCCGAACCGCCCCAGGGCTCGATCGGCTTCCCTGAAGGCTCCGACGCATCGCTCGAGCGGGTCTGGCAGATCCAGCCGGCGCCCGAATCGCAGCCCGGAGTCGTGTACGCCGGGACGCAGCCGTCGGCGCTGTGGAAGTCGACCGACGGAGGAGTGACGTTCGAGCTGGTCCGCGGCCTGTGGGACCATCCGCACCGCAAGGAGTGGGGCGCCGGCTTCGGCGGGCAGGCGGTGCACACCGTGCTCCCGCACCCTAGTGACCCCGGGCAGGTGAGTGTCGCGATGTCGACCGGTGGCGTGTACCAGACCACCGACGGCGGTGCGTCGTGGTCGCCGGCGAACCACGGGATCAAGGCGAAGTTCATGCCCGACCCGGATCCGGAGTTCGGTCAGTGCGTGCACAAGCTGGCCGGGCATCCCGACGTACCGGAGCGGATGTTCGCGCAGAACCACCACGGCGTCTACCGGTCCGACGACGGTGGCGCGATCTGGAAGTCGATCGCTGACGGACTGCCCTCGGACTTCGGGTTCCCGATCGTGGTGCATCCGCACGACCCCGACACCGTCTACGTCTTCCCGCTGGTCGCGGACGCGAACCGGATCCCCACCGAGGCCAGTTGCCGCGTCTACCGGTCTCGCGACGCCGGGGCGACCTGGGAGCCGTTGTCCAGCGGACTGCCCGACGTTTCGTTCGTGCCCGTCCTGCGCGACGCGATGACGACCGACACGGCCGACCCGGCCGGGGTGTACGTCGGCACGCGCGACGGGTGCGTGTACGCGAGCGCGGATGCCGGTGACACGTGGGTCGAGGTGGCGAGTCACCTGCCGGACGTGCTCACCGTGCGCGCCGCGGTGCTGGGCTGACGATGGTCGCGGTCAGGCTGCCGACGGTGCTCAGACCATTCGCGGACGGAGCCGAGCGGGTCGAGATCGAGGCCGGCGGCCAGCCGACCGTTGCCTCGGTCTTCGCCGCCCTCGAGGCTCAGCACCCGGCGCTGCGCCGGCGCCTGACCGACGAGCAGGGTGCGATCCGTCGGCACGTGAACGTGTATCTGGGCAACGACAACATCCGCGACCTGGACGGTCTGGACACCAAGCTGCCCGCCGAAGCCGAGCTCCTCATCCTGCCCAGCGTCGCCGGCGGCTAAATGAGTGCAGTTTCCGGCGCGGGTTGGCTAGCGTCTCGCAGCATGAACGGCGAGCTCATCGTGCTGACCGGACCGCCTGGTGCAGGCAAGTCGACAGTGGCCGAGTTGGTTGCCACGGATGCGGAACGTCTGACCGTGCACCTCCTGACCGATCAGTTCTACACGGCAATCCGCACCGGCTTCGTGCCGCCGTACCTGCCTGGGTCGGCGGACCAGAACGACGTGGTCGTCGACGTCATCGTCGCGGCGGCGACGACGTACGCACGAGGCGGGTACGACGTCGTGGTGGACGGGGTCGTCGGCCTCCACTATGTGCCACCGTTCCGCGCCGCCGCGGAGCGGGCCGGCCTGGTGCTGTCGTACGTCGTACTCCGGCCGGATCTCGAGACCACGCTGGCCCGGGCCCGGGACCGGGGCGGCGACTCGCTGCAGGATGCCGAGGCGATCACCGGGCTGCACCGATTCTTCGCCGAATTGGGTGAGCTCGAGTCGCATGCGATCGACACCAGCGGACTGGATGCGCCCGGCACGGCGGACGAAGTACGGCGTGCGGTCTCCTCCCAGCGCTTCCGCTTGGTCGGGTGACGACGAAGAGCGATCTCGCAGTGGCGTAGAGATACGGACAGTGACCGAGGGGTTGTCGCGGGGTCGCGCCCGGCCTACTGTCGGCGAAGGGGCGCGCGGCGTGGCCGGGCCTGGGGGCGCCTGGGGGAGGGGGCGCCCTGTGCATGTGTTTCTGGATCGGCTCGGTCGAGGGGCCGCACGATTTCACTGGTTCGTGATCGCCGGCTGGCTGGTTGCCGTGGTCGGGTTGTTCGTCCTGCGGGCCGCGTTCGGCGGTACGTACGTCAACAACTACACGGTCCCCGGCAGTGAATCGTCGGCTGGATTGACGATCCTGAACAAGGACTTCTCCACGGCCGGCGGGTACTCCGGATCGATCGTCTTCCACGCCAAGTCCGGCACGGTCTCCGAGCAGTCCGACGCGGTCAAGACGTCGATGGCGGCGGTCGGCAAACTGCCTGACGTCGTCTCGGCCGTCGATCCGCTGGCGACGTCATCGACGACGTACATCTCGAAGGACGGGACCGTCGTCAACGCTCCGGTGTCGTTCTCGGTGGTGCCGGCCTCGCTCGACAGCAGCTACCTCGACAAGCTGGACGCGGCCGTCCAGCCGGCCCGCGCCGCCGGACTCGAGGTCGAGTACGGCGGAGGCGCCGGGCAGATCGGCAAGCAGGCCGACGATGCGCTCTCGGAGGCGATCGGTCTCGCGCTGGCGCTGCTGTTGCTGTTCCTGATGTTCCGGTCCATCGTCGCGTCCGCGCTGCCGTTGGTGGCCGCGATCTTCAGCGTCGGCGGCGGTCTGGCCATACTCGGTCTGCTCGCGGCCGTGAAGGACTTCCCCGTCTCGGCACCGACGGTCGCGACCCTGCTCGGACTCGGTGTCGCGATCGACTACGGGCTCTTCATGGTGTCCCGCCATCGCGAACAACTCGACGACGGCCAAGGCGTCGAGGAGTCCGTCGGCCGGACCGAGTCGACCTCTGGTGCGGCCATCCTGGTCGCCGGTGGGACGGTCGTCATCGCGATTCTCGGCCTGTACGTGTCCGGCGTACCGTTCGTCGGTGCGCTCGGTCTGTCGTCGGCCATCGTGGTCGCGGTCACTGTGCTGGCTGCCCTGACACTCATCCCGGCGATGCTCGGTCTGGCGAAGTTCCTGGTACTGAACCGCAAGGACCGGCAGCACCTGGTGGAGGAACAGGAGCTCGAGGCCGGCCTCGAGGACGAGGTGGCCGTGGCCGAACACCGGGCCGAGGAGCGCGAGCGGCGCGACATCAAACACGAGCAGAGCGCGTTCGCCCGCTGGGGGCGCAAGGTCAGCGACCGGCCGTGGCCGTACGGCATTGTCGCCACGCTGGTGCTGCTCGTCCTGGCGATCCCGCTGCTGTCGATGAACCTCGGCCAGCTCGACGCCGGCACGGACCCGGAGCAGGACTCGAGCCGGAAGGCGTACGACCTGGTGGCCCAAGGCTTCGGCCCGGGCGCCAACGGTCCGCTGACGGTCGTCGTACAGCTCCCGTCCGAGAGCTCCACCGACAAGCAGACCTTGCTGAACGGTCTCGCGTCGACGCTGCAGAAGACGTCCGGCGTGGCCGCCGTACAGCCGCCGAGCCTGAACAGCTCCGGTACGACGGCGATCATCAACGTCATCCCCACCACGTCGCCGTCCGCGGCAGAGACGGAGGACCTGGTCAACCGGATCCGGGACGACGTCCTGTCCGGGCAGCAGGAGCCGACGTACGTCGTGGGCACGACCGCCGGGTACGTCGACTTCACCGAGAAGGTCGCCGGGCGGATGCTGTGGCTGATCGGGGCTGTCGTGCTGCTGGCGTTCCTGCTGCTCACGGTCGCGTTCCGATCGCTCCTGATCGGGATCAAGGCCGCGATCCTCAACCTGCTGTCGGTCGGAGCGGCGTATGGCGTGATCGTCGCGGTGTTCCAGTGGGGCTGGGGATCCTCGTTGGTCGGGATCGACGAGAAGGTGCCGATCCCGTCGTTCGTGCCGATGCTGATGTTCGCGATCGTGTTCGGGTTGTCGATGGACTACGAAGTGTTCCTGCTGTCCCGGGTGCACGAGGCGTGGATCGCGACCAAGGACAGTCACCGCGCCGTGGCGATCGGGATCGGCGCGACGGCCCGGGTGATCACCACCGCGGCCGCGATCATGATCGTGGTCTTCCTCAGCTTCGTCCTCGACGACGACCCGACGGTCAAGATGCTCGCGGTGGGCATGGCGGTCGCCGTACTCATCGACGCCAGCATCGTCCGGATGGTCCTGGTCCCGTCCGTCATGACGCTCCTCGGCGACCGCGCCTGGTGGCTGCCCCGCTGGCTCGACCGCATCGTGCCCGACATCCAACTGGAAGGCGGCCCGCCAGCCCCACCCCCACCAACTCCCCAAGAAACCCCCAAGGTCGAACCCGTCTCCTGACCTGCTCAATGGCGGAAGAGGCGTACGCCGGTTCGTGACAGCGTGATTCCGCGGGCAGCGCACGCCTCGGCGACCTCGTCGGAGCGGATCGAGCCGCCGGGTTCGGCGATGTGGGCTACGCCGTGGCGGTGGGCTTCGTCGATGTTGTCGACGAAGGGGATGGCGCCGTCGGAGACCATCGCGACGCCGGTCAGCGGCTCGGCCGAGCGGCGGGACCACCATTCGTCTGCTTTCTCGCCGGCCAGGCGGACGCAGTCGACTCGTGACTGCTGGCCGGCGCCGATGCCGATCGTCGTACCGTCCTTCACCATCGCGACCGTGTTCGACTGCGTGTACCGCGCCACGATCATCCCGAGCAACAGGTCGCGGGCTGCTGCATCCGGCACGCCCGGATCCAGCAGCTCACGAGTCAACGGCCGGTCGTCCCGCTGCTGCGTCAGCCGTAGCCCGTACACCTCGCGCACCTCGTGCTCCGGAGGCTCGAAGGACGCATCGGCTTCGAGGACGAGAAAGGTCCCGCGTTTCTTCCCGGCCAACACTCCGACGACGCCTTCGGCGTACCCGGGCGCAATGATCCCGTCGCTCACGACCCGCTTGAGCACGCCCGCAAGCTCGGCATCAACCGGATGCGACACCGCAACGAAGTCGCCGTACGACGACTTCGGATCGGCATCACGGGCACGCACATACGCCGCGCTCACCGAGTCCGCGAGCGCAGCACCGGCGGGGGAGACGTGCTTGTACGACGCCGCCGTGACCAGCCCGAACGCCCCAGCCGCCTCCCGCACGAGCTGCCAACCGGTGAGCGCATCCAAGACATTGATGTACGACGGACTCCCGCTGACGACTGTGAACGGCGCCCGACCGGACACCGGGGTCATCGTGGCGGACTGGTGTGGGTTCATTCCATAACGCATCCAGCGACCTCCGAGATCGAAACACATCGGAGGCGCCCAGGCGGACGACGCCTTGCTTGCCGGCCGACCGCTCCCCGGTGGTACTCCACCCTCGCCAGTCGCGGTCGTTCGGCAGTCTATTCGAGCACCCCGCACACGTACGATCCGAGCATGGGGATCTTCTCTCGCAAGGCGGTGGATGTCTCCAGGCTTCGGCTTGATCAGGCGTGGGCCGATCCCGAGCTCGATCGGGCGTACGCCGCTGTGCGGGCGGGGGATCTGTCGACGGGGATGGCGTTGCTGAAGGCGACGCCGGTGAACACCGGACTGCGGTCGGTGCGGGTGGTGGGACTCGGCCGGGCGGCCGTTGGGCACAGCGAGCAGTTGGAGTTGCGGCTGGAGGCATTGCCCGGGGATCCGGATCTGTTGCTGTGGCTCGGGCAGACGATGGTGTTCGAGGCCTGGGAAGTGCGGAGCGGGAGTCTCGCGAAGTACGTCTCCGAGCAGCAGTTCACGTCCTTCCACGACGTCCTCGGGACCGCGGGCGCAGTACTGAATCATGCGATCGATGCGGCGCCCGACGATGCGGCCCCGTGGGAGGTGCTGCAGTGGGCCACGGTCGGACTGCAGTCGTCGATGGAGGTGAAGGACACGGTCTTTCGGTCCGCGGTGGAGCGGCATCCCGACAGCTACGCCGCGCACAGCGGACGGGTGCAGGTGCTGGCCCCGAAGTGGTCCGGCCTGGAGCTCGCCGAGCTCGTGCACTTCGGGCATCAGGTGGTGGCGAACGCACAGGGGGGTAGCGCCTTGTGTGCCGTCACCGCGCAGGTGATCAACGAGGTGTGGGTCGACGTATTCGGCGACAGCGAGCTCTCCCGGCTGCAGCGCGGCGCCCGCCTGACGCGCGAGGTCTCGAACCGGCGGGAGGAACTGCTGGCCGCCCGGGACAAGTGGTGGACCCCCGGACGCGAGCAACAACCGGAGGACATCTCCGCCCACGGTGCGATGGCGTTCGCGTTGAAGGCGGTCGGCGCGAAGGCCGCCGCAATGGAGCACGCCGCCCTGACCACAGGCCGGATCGAGAGCCTGCCCTGGGGCTACACCAACGACCCCGACCCCCTGACCGCCTTCGCGACGGCGGTGGCACACCAGATGTCCTGAGACCCGGCGCGGTCGGACGAGGGCAGCGTTGTTGATTTACGAGGAATAGAGTGACCGGCATGGTCGATGTGAAGCCACGGAGCCGGACGGTGACCGACGGGCTGGAGGCGACCGCATCGCGCGGGATGCTTCGCGCGGTCGGGATGGGTGACGACGACTGGGCCAAGCCACAGGTCGGAGTCGCGTCGAGCTGGAACGAGATCACTCCATGCAACCTGTCCCTGGACCGGCTCGCGAAGGCGGTCAAGGAAGGCGTGCACGCGGCCGGCGGCTATCCGCTGGAGTTCGGCACGATCAGCGTGTCCGACGGCATCTCGATGGGCCACGTCGGCATGCACTACTCGCTCGTCAGCCGCGAGATCATCGCCGACTCGGTCGAGACCGTGATGGAGGCCGAGCGGCTGGACGGCTCGGTGCTGCTGGCCGGCTGCGACAAGTCGCTGCCCGGCATGCTGATGGCCGCGGCCCGGCTCGACCTGGCCTCGGTCTTCCTGTACGCCGGTTCGATCATGCCCGGCAAGCTCGGCGACAAGGACGTCACGATCATCGACGCGTTCGAGGCGGTCGGTGCCTGCCTGCGTGGCCTGATCACGCAGGACGAGGTGGACGCGGTCGAGCGCGCTATCTGCCCGGGCGAAGGTGCCTGTGGCGGCATGTACACCGCGAACACCATGGCCGCCTCCGCCGAAGCGCTCGGTATGTCGCTCCCCGGCTCGGCCGCACCGCCCGCGGTCGACCGACGTCGCGACGGCTACGCGCGCAAGTCCGGCGAGGCCGCGGTCGGCCTTCTGCAGAAGGGGATCACGGCCCGCCAGATCCTCACCAAGGAAGCGTTCGAGAACGCGATCGCCGTCGTGATGGCGCTCGGTGGCTCGACGAACGCCGTACTGCATCTGCTCGCGATCGCGCGCGAGGCCGACGTCGACCTGACCCTGGCGGACTTCAACCGGATCGGCGACCGGGTCCCGCATCTCGGCGACCTCAAGCCGTTCGGGCGCTATGTGATGACGGACGTGGATCGCGTCGGCGGCATCCCGGTCGTCATGCGTTCGCTCCTCGATGCCGGCCTGCTGCACGGCGACTGCCTCACCGTCACCGGCAAGACGATGGCCGAGAACCTCGCCGACATCGCGCCGCCGGATGTCGACGGCACGATCATCCGCGCGCTGGACAAGCCGATTCACGGCACCGGCGGCATCACGATCCTGCACGGCTCGCTCGCTCCGGAGGGCGCGGTGGTGAAGAGCGCCGGCTTCGACTCCGACGTCTTCGAAGGTACGGCGCGAGTCTTCGACGGCGAGCGCCCCGCCATGGACGCGGTCGCCGGACTCAACCCCGGTGACGTCGTGGTGATCCGCTACGAAGGCCCGAAGGGCGGCCCCGGGATGCGCGAGATGCTCGCGGTCACCGGCGCGATCAAGGGCGCGGGCCTCGGCAAGGAGGTCCTGCTGCTCACCGACGGCCGTTTCTCCGGCGGTACGACGGGACTCTGCGTGGGCCATGTCGCGCCGGAGGCCGTCGACGGCGGCCCGATAGCGTTCGTCCGCGACGGCGACCGGATCACGCTCGACGTCAAGAACCGCACGCTCGACCTGCACATCAGCCCGGAGGAACTCGAACGCCGCAAGGTCGGCTGGACCCCGAAGACCCCGGCGATCACCAAGGGCGTGCTCGGCAAGTACACCCGCCTGGTCCGCTCGGCCTCCGAAGGAGCTGTCTGCATCTAAGACAGCCATCTCACGATATGAGAGAACGCCGAGCCGAACTTGACCCGATCGCATTCCGTCGGCGACTGTTGCCTACATGCGATCGATTCTCCTCGTACTTGTGCGGCGCGCCGACTGACGCGACCACCGAGTCGAGCGCGCCCCTTCAGCCAACCGGCGGAAGGGGTTTTTTGTTGCCAATGCGACTATCTGCGACCCAGATATCGCCAAGCGACAGCCACAAGCGAGGATGGATCGGTCGCGACCAGCCAGATCGTCAAGGCCATATCGTGACAGGACTGAGGGAAGGCACTCATGAGTGAGCAGCTGACCGGGGCACAGGCTCTGATCCGCGCACTGGAACATGCCGGAGTGGACACCGTCTTCGGCATCCCGGGTGGCGCGATCCTCCCGGCGTACGACCCGATGCTCGACTCGACCCAGATCCGCCACATCCTGGTACGTCACGAGCAGGGCGCCGGCCACGCCGCCCAGGGGTACGCCTCGGCGTCCGGCAAGACCGGCGTGTGCATGGCGACCTCCGGGCCCGGCGCGACCAACCTGGTGACGCCGATCGCGGACGCGTACATGGACTCGGTCCCGCTGGTCGCGATCACCGGCCAGGTGGCCAGCGCCGCGATCGGGACGGACGCCTTCCAGGAGGCCGACATCCGCGGCATCACGATGCCGATCACCAAGCACAACTTCCTGGTCAACGACCCGAACGACATCGCCACCACGGTGGCCGAGGCGTTCCACATCGCCTCGACCGGCCGGCCCGGTCCGGTGCTGGTCGACGTGACCAAGGACGCGATGCAGGCGCGGGTCGACTTCCAGTGGCCGACCGAACTGTCGCTGCCCGGCTACCGGCCGGTGACGCGGCCGCACCCCAAGCAGGTCCGTGAGGCGGCCCGCCTGATCGCCGCGGCCGAGAAGCCGGTCCTGTACGTCGGCGGCGGTGTGATCCGGGCTCAGGCCCACGCCGAGCTGAAGGAACTCGCGGAGCTCCTCGGCATCCCGGTGGTGACCACGCTGATGGCCCGCGGCGCGCTGCCGGACACCCACGACCTGCACTTCGGCATGCCGGGCATGCACGGCTCGGTCTCCGCGGTCGGCGCGCTCCAGCGCTCCGATCTGCTCATCTGCCTGGGGGCCCGCTTCGACGACCGGGTGACCGGCAAGCTCGACTCGTTCGCCCCGGAGGCGAAGGTCATCCACGCCGACATCGACCCGGCCGAGATCGGCAAGAACCGGGCCGCCGACGTGCCGATCGTGGGTGACTGCAAGGAGGTCATCACCGACCTCATCGCCGCGCTCCAGACCGAGATCGCGAACGCCGGCCGGACCCCGTCGTACGACACCTGGCGGCACCAGCTCGAGGCCGTGCGGGCCAAGTACCCGGTCGCGTACGACGAGCCCGAGGACGGCAGCCTGTCCCCGCAGTACGTGATCGAGCGGATCGGCCAGATCGCCGGCCCGGACGCCATCTACACCGCGGGCGTCGGCCAGCACCAGATGTGGGCCGCGCACTATCTCCCGTTCGAGAAGCCGCGCCACTGGCTGAACTCCGGCGGCCTCGGCACGATGGGGTACGCCGTTCCGGCCGCGATGGGAGCAAAGGTCGCCCGGCCGGACAAGACCGTGTGGGCGATCGACGGTGACGGCTGCTTCCAGATGACCAACCAGGAGCTGGTCACCTGCGCGCTGGAGGGCATCCCGATCAAGGTTGCCGTGATCAACAACCAGTCGCTGGGCATGGTCCGGCAGTGGCAGACCCTGTTCTACGACAAGCGCTACTCCAACACCGACCTGCACTCGGCCCGGATCCCGGACTTCGCCAAGCTGTCCGAGGCGATGGGTGGCGTCGGGCTGCGCTGCTCCGACCGCGACTCGGTCGACGCCACGATCGAGAAGGCGATGGCGGTCACCGACGCGCCGGTGGTGGTCGACTTCGTCGTGCACCGCGACGCGATGGTCTGGCCGATGGTCGCGGCCGGCACCAGCAACGACGACATCCAGATCGCCCGCGACATGGCGCCGGCCTGGGACACCGAGGAGCTCTGACATGACTGAGCGAAGCGAAGGCATCAGAGAGCACAGTGAAGCCGGTGCTTGCTCATCGGCGCCCGGAGCGAAGCGAGGACGTCGATGAGCAAGCACACTCTGAGCATCCTGGTCGAGAACAAGCACGGTGTGCTGGCCCGGGTGGCGGCGCTGATCTCGCGCCGCGGGTTCAACATCGATTCCCTCGCGGTCGGTCCGACCGAGCACCCGGAGGTGTCCCGGATGACCATCGCGGTCAGCGTGGACGAGCAGCCTCTGGAGCAGATCACCAAGCAGCTGAACAAGCTGGTGAACGTGATCAAGATCGTCGAACTCGAGCCCAGCCAGACCGTGCAGCGTGAACTGCTGCTGGTGAAGGTCAAGGCGGACACCCTGACCAGGGGACAGGTGCTGGAGACCGTCCAGCTGTTCCGTGCGAAGGTGGTGGACGTGGCTCCGGACGCGATCACGATCGAGGCGACCGGCAATCCCGAGAAGCTCGAGGCCATGCTGCGGGTGCTGGAACCGTTCGGCGTTCGCGAGCTGGTGCAGTCCGGCATGGTGGCGATCGGCCGGGGCAGTCGCTCCATCTCCGACCGCACGCTCCGGCCGGTCCCGGTGCCACCGCCGCACGTCGCGTCGGGTCCCCCGAACCTGCAGGCGCAACCCGCCGAGCGCCCCCATCACCCGGTGCCGGCGCCGCCGCCGGGCCGACCCGCGGCCCCGGCCCGCCAGGGCTGAGCCGACAACAAGCGCCGTACCGAATATCTACAGAGGAGAAGAGCGCCAAAGTGGCTGCTGAAATGTTCTACGACGACAACGCCGACCTGTCGGTGATCCAGGGCCGCCACGTGGCCGTTCTCGGCTACGGCTCCCAGGGCCACGCGCACGCGCTGTCCCTGCGCGACTCCGGCGTCGACGTCCGGGTGGGCCTCCCCGAGGGCTCCAGGAGCAGGGCCAAGGCCGAGGCCCAGGGCCTGCGCGTACTCAGCCCGGCCGAGGCGGTGGAGGAGGCCGACGTGATCGTCGTCCTCGCGCCGGACCCGGCCCAGCGCAAGCTCTACAAGGAGGCCATCGAGCCGAACCTGGTCGACGGCGACGCGCTCGTCTTCGGTCACGGCTTCAACATCCGGTTCGGCTACATCAAGCCGCCGGCCGGCGTGGACGTGTTCATGGTCGCCCCGAAGGGCCCGGGCCACCTGGTCCGCCGTGAGTACACCGAGGGTCGCGGCGTACCCGTGCTGGTAGCGGTCGAGCAGGACGCCACCGGCAAGGCGTGGGACCTCGCGCTGTCGTACGCCAAGGGCATCGGCGGCCTCCGGGCCGGCGGCATCAAGACCACCTTCACCGAGGAGACCGAGACCGACCTGTTCGGTGAGCAGGCCGTCCTCTGCGGTGGCGTGTCCGCGCTGATCCAGAACGGCTTCGAGGTACTGACCGAGGCCGGCTACCAGCCCGAGGTCGCGTACTTCGAGTGCCTGCACGAGCTCAAGCTGATCGTCGACCTGATCTACGAAGGCGGCATCGCCAAGCAGCGCTGGTCGGTCTCCGACACCGCCGAGTACGGCGACTACGTGTCCGGGCCCCGCATCATCGACGCGTCGGTCAAGCAGCGGATGAAGGAGGTCCTCGGCGACATCACCGACGGCACCTTCGCGGCCCGCTTCATCGCCGACCAGGACGCCGGCGCGCCGGAGTTCGCCGAGTTCCGCAAGCAGAGCGAGTCGCACCCGATCGAGGCGGTCGGCAAGGAACTGCGCGGCCTGATGGCCTGGGTCAAGTCCCACGACGAGGACTACGTGGAGGGCACGGCAGCCCGCTGACACCCACCTTGTGATAGGCCCGGACCATCCAAGTGGGTGGTCCGGGCCTGTTCTTTGGCACAATCGGTGACGATTGTGGTCTGGACTGGTGATGGTGGGGGAGGTGAGCCTCGGTGGAGGACGGCAGGCATGCGCTGCCGCGGCCGCCCCGGCGCGTGCCGGTGGGCGCCGGCGTCCTCACCCAACTGCAGATCCCGATCCCGCGGGCCCCACGCCGTCGACGACGGCCTCCGCGGAAGTTCGGCCGGTTCCTGGCCGGACTCCTCGTCGTACTGCTGATCCTCGGCGCCGGCGCTTCGGCCGGCTGGCTGATCCGCGCGCAGAGCCTCAAGATCGACACCGCGAAGGTCCTTGACCTGGCCGGCCCGGGAGTTGTCCGGGTCCTGGCGACGACGTGCGCGGGGAACGGTGAAGCGAGTGGAGTCGTGATCGGTGCCGGGCTGGTCCTGACCGCCGCGTCCGCGATGAAGCAGTCGCTCTCGATGGCGATCGTGACCCCGGACGGCCGGATCCGCCGGGCCAACCTGCTCGGGACCAGTGCGGACGGAGTCGCCGTACTGCGCATGATCGGGCGGCTCGACGACGACCCAGTGTCGCTGGCGCCCACGGACCCGGACCGGAAGGCCGAGCGTGCCCACATCGGCTACACCGCGGCCGGGAGGCAGGCCGTCCAGAAGGTCGGTACGACGGATCGCCCGCGGGCGCTGACCGAGATCATGAACACGGCCAAGCTCGGTGGGCCGGTCCTCGACAAGTCCGGCCAGGTTGTCGGCCTGGTCGTCGGTGACACCGCCGCGACCGCGAGCATCGTCCCGGTCGCCCGGTTGCGCGAGTACGTCGTACCGAACGCGCCGGCGCTCACGCCTGAACCGGGCGGCACCTGTGACCGGTCGCGCGGACCGCAGACCCCGATCGTGCCGGAACTGCTGGTCTCGAAGACCAAGCTGGCGATCGAGGCGCAGGGACTGCTCGGCACCTACCTGACCCTGATGAACCAGCACGACTTCAGCGGGCTGCGGACGGCCTACTACTCCAAGCGGCTGCTCGGTGCGCTGTCGGAGAAACGGGACCGGGACAGCCACCAGACGACGTACTTCTTCGGCGCCAGGATCACCGAGGTGACCACCAACGCGCTGGGCGTGAACGTCCGGATGATGTTCACCGTGCTGTTCTCGCCGAACTCGAGCGGCGCGAAGGGTCAGACCTGCAACCGGCTGGACGTCCGCTACCGTGTGGTCCGGGAGGGCAACCGGCTCAAGGTCGACCAGGGCAGTTCGGTGAACCTCCCGCAGAGCTGCGACACCGACTGACCGTCATTCGGGTCGCCCGGCGGGTCTGACCGGCGACCAGGTACTATCTGACCAGCGGGCACAGCGCGGTGCTCTGAACTTTCGAGCCCCTACCGCTTCTGCAGGAGACTTCTCCCATGACTGACGTAACCCGGCCCGTCGTCCTGATCGCCGAAGAGCTGAGCCCGGCCACCGTCGAGGCCCTCGGCCCCGACTTCGAGATCCGGCACACCAACGGCGCCGATCGCGCCCAGCTGCTCCCGGCCATCGCCGACGTCGACGCCATCCTGATCCGCAGTGCCACCAAGGTGGACGCCGAGGCGCTGGCCGCGGCCAAGCGCCTGAAGGTCGTCGCCCGGGCCGGTGTCGGCCTGGACAACGTGGACGTGAAGGCCGCCACCCAGGCCGGCGTGATGGTGGTCAACGCGCCGACCTCCAACATCGTCAGCGCCGCCGAGCTCGCGGTCGCGCTGCTGCTGGCCACCGCGCGCCGGGTCCCGGCCGCCGACCAGTCGCTGAAGAACGGCGAGTGGAAGCGCAGCAAGTACTCCGGTGTCGAGCTGTTCGAGAAGACCGTCGGCATCGTCGGCCTCGGCAAGATCGGTGTCCTGGTCGCGCAGCGGCTGGCTGCCTTCGGCATGAACGTGATCGCCTACGACCCGTACGTGCAGGCCGGCCGGGCCGCTCAGATGGGTGTGCGGCTGGCGTCCCTGGACGAGCTGCTCGCGGCCAGCGACTTCATCTCGGTGCACCTGCCGAAGACCCCGGAGACGATCGGCCTGATCGGCGACGAGGAGCTGCACAAGGTCAAGCCCGAGGTCATCGTCGTGAACGCGGCCCGCGGCGGCATCGTCGACGAGCAGGCGCTCTACTCCGCGCTCAAGGAAGGCCGGGTGGCCGGCGCCGGCCTGGACGTGTTCGCGTCCGAGCCGTGCACCGACTCGCCGCTGTTCGAGTTCGAGAACGTGATCGCCACCCCGCACCTGGGCGCGTCCACCGACGAGGCGCAGGAGAAGGCCGGCATCGCCGTGGCCAAGTCGGTCCGGCTGGCGCTGTCGGGCGAGCTGGTGCCGGACGCGGTCAACGTCCAGGGCGGCGTGATCGCCGAGGACGTCCGGCCGGGCATCGGCCTGACCGAGAAGCTGGGCCGGATCTTCACCGCGCTGGCCGGCGGCGTCGCGCAGCAGCTCGACGTCGAGGTCCGCGGCGAGATCACGCAGTACGACGTGAAGGTGCTCGAGCTGGCCGCGCTGAAGGGCGTCTTCGCCGACGTGGTCGAGGACAACGTGTCGTACGTGAACGCGCCGCTGCTGGCGGCCGAGCGGGGCCTCGAGGTCCGGCTCGTCACCGACCACGACAGCCCCGAGCACCGCAACCTGATCACTCTGCGCGGGACCCTTGCCGACGGCATCCAGGTGTCGGTGTCCGGCACGCTGATCGGCGTCCGGCAGTCGGAGCGGCTGGTCGAGATCGACGGGTTCGACGTCGAGATCGAGCTGTCCGCGCACCTGGCCTTCCTCACCTACGAGGACCGGCCGGGCATCGTCGGCCAGATCGGCCGCATCCTCGGCGACGCGGAAGTGAACATCGCCGGCATGCAGGTCAGCCGGGACCGCAAGGGCGGCAAGGCGCTGGTCGCGCTGGCCGTCGACTCGGCGATCGCGACCGGCGTACTGGACGACATCGCCGGTGCGGTGCAGGCCGACACGGCTCGCACTGTGGACCTGGAAGCGTAATTCAGACGAACGACTGATTTACTGGAGGCGGTCGGCCGCCCGCAGGCGCATGGCGGCCGGCAAGGGCCCGAGCCACCTATGGCTCGGGCCCGCCTTGGTTCTCGGCTGTTTCAGTGCCGGGTGGCCAGCAGTACGGCGGCGTCCGGCGCGACCATCACCTCGACGGTGGTGAACCGCTTGTCCATCAGCCACTCCTGCCGGAGCGTGTCGACCCGGCCCTCGTACATGGGCGGCCAGACCGCCGATGGCGTGAAGTCGTCCAGGACGACGAAGCCGCCCGGCTCGACGACGTCCGCGATGATGTCGCGGGCCGACAGCTTCGCCTCGCGGGCGTCCACGAACAGCAGCGCGAACGGGCCGCGCTCGATCAGGGCGGTCCAGTCGGCCGACACGACCTCGATCCGCTCGTCGGCGGCGAACAGCTCCGCCACTGCCTTCGCCAGCTGCGGGTCGCTCTCCGCGGTGACGATGCGGGTGCTCTCCGCGGCGCCGCTGCGCAACCAGGCGGAGCCCACGCCACAGCCGGTCCCGAGCTCACCGAGCAGACCGGTCCTCGACGCGGCGAGAGTCGCCAGCAGCCGGCCGGTCTCGTTCCTGGTGGAGCTGACGAATCCACGTCGGCCCGACAGGCTGAGGGCCGCTGAAACCAGCGGCGGTAGTTCTGGAGGAGCACTCACCGGTTGAGAGTTGCACAGCTCTGGTCCAGCGCCTGCACCGGCATCTCACATTCCGGGACATCGTGCCCGCATAGTGGTGAAATAGTCGGACGTCAGAGTAAATTCGTCGGCATCCTGCCGCCCGCATCCTGTCTGGGGAGGAGCAGCATGTACGACATGTATCCGGCCAACTGGCCCGCGATCGACGCCCGGGAACGGAAGGCGACCCGCCGTCGCCGTCCGGCGCGCCGGGGGAGCGTGACCGCGTCCGAGGCCAGGGCCGTCCAAGAGGCTATGAACCGCCGTGACAATGGGGGAGAACCCAAGAAGTGAGCGACAAGAAGAACTTCACGCTGGCCGTGGTCCCCGGTGACGGTATCGGTCCGGAGGTGACCACCGAGGCGCTGAAGGTGCTCGACGCGGTAGCCGCGCAGCACGGCGTGACGTTCGAGCGGACCGAGTACGACCTCGGCGCGAGGCGCTGGCACGCGACCGGCGAGACGCTGCCGGACGCCGAGCTCGAGGAGATCCGCAAGCACGACGCGATCCTGCTCGGTGCGGTCGGCGACCCGTCGGTCCCCTCCGGGGTGCTCGAGCGCGGCCTGCTGCTGAAGCTCCGGTTCACCCTCGACCACTACGTGAACCTTCGCCCGTCGAAGATCTACCCCTCCGTCGGCTCCCCACTGGCGGACCCGGGCGACGTCGACTTCGTCGTCGTCCGCGAGGGCACCGAGGGCCCGTACGTCGGCAACGGTGGCGCCCTGCGAGTCGGTACGCCGGCCGAGATCGCCACCGAGGTCTCCGTCAACACGGCGTACGGCGTGGAGCGCGTGGTCCGGGACGCGTTCGCCCGGGCACAGGCGCGGCCGCGCAAGAAGCTCACGCTGGTGCACAAGAACAACGTCCTCGTGTACGCCGGCCACCTGTGGAAGCGGACCGTCGACAAGGTCGCCGCGGACTTCCCGGAGATCGCGGTCGACTACCTGCACGTGGACGCGGCGACCATCTTCCTGGTCACCGACCCGGCCCGGTTCGACGTGATCGTCACCGACAACCTGTTCGGCGACATCATCACCGACCTGGCGGCCGCGATCAGCGGTGGTATCGGGCTGGCCGCGAGCGGCAACATCAACCCGGACCGGACCGCGCCGAGCATGTTCGAGCCGGTGCACGGCTCCGCGCCGGACATCGCCGGTCAGCAGAAGGCCGACCCGACCGCGGCGATCCTGTCCGCGTCGCTGTTGTGCGACCACCTCGGTCTGACCGAGGCCGCGGCGGCGATCGAGGCGGCTGTCACGGCCGACATCGCGGAGCGTACCGGCGCCGTCCGGAGCACCGCGGAGATCGGTGACGCCATCGCCAAGCGCGCGATCGGCTGACGCTCGCATGACCAGTCAGCCAAGAGGTACGGTGCGGCTATGAGCGCCGATCTGCGATTCACCGTTGAGCCAACCACCCATGCGGCCAGCGACGACCAGCGCGCCACGATCCTGGCGAACCCGGGATTCGGGCAGTATTTCTCCGACCACATGGCGATCGCCACCTGGACCAAGGAGAACGGCTGGCACGACGCGAGGATCACCGCCTTCGGACCGCTGGAGCTGTCTCCGGCCACCGCGGTGTTCCACTACGCCCAGACCATCTTCGAGGGGATGAAGGCCTACCGGCATCCCGACGACTCGATCCACATGTTCCGTCCCGAGGCCAACGCCGCCCGGTTCGCGAAGTCGGCGCGCCGGCTCGCGCTGCCCGAGCTGCCCGAGGCCGCCTTCCTGGACTCGCTGCGCAAGCTGGTCGAGTTGGACAAGGCCTGGGTCCCCGGTGGCGGCGAGACGTCGCTCTACCTGCGGCCGTTCATGTTCGGATCGGACCCGTTCCTCGGCGTCCGGCCGTCCGCGGAGGTCACGTACTGCGTGATCACGTCCCCGGCCGGCTCGTACTTCGCCAACGGCGTCAAGCCGGTGCGGATCTGGCTGAGCGAGGAGTACACCCGGGCGGCCCCCGGTGGCACCGGCGCGGCCAAGACGGGCGGCAACTACGCCTCGTCGCTGATCGCGCAGGCCGAAGCCATCGAGCAGGGCTGCGACCAGGTCGCCTTCCTCGACGCGGTCGAGAAGAAGTGGATCGAGGAGCTCGGCGGGATGAACCTGTACTTCGTCCTCGACGACAACTCGGTCGTCACGCCGGAGCTGTCCGGCACCATCCTTGAGGGCGTCACCCGGGACTCGATCCTCAAGCTGGTCACCGACCTCGGCCACACCGTCACCGAGCGGAAGATCTCGATCGACGAGTGGCGCGACGGTGCGGCGTCGGGCAAGATCCGCGAGGTGTTCGCCTGTGGCACGGCCGCGGTGATCACCCCGGTCGCGTCGCTGAAGTGGAAGGACGGCGAGGTGCAGGTCTCCGACGGCAACGGTGGCCCGGTCACCGCCGCGGTCCGCAGCGCGCTCCTCGACGTCCAGTACGGCCGCACCCCCGACACCCACAACTGGATGACCAAGGTCTGCTGATCTTCAGTTGCGACGGCCCGGTGGGTGTTTCCACCGGGCCGCCGTTGCGTTCAGCTGCGGGTCGTGCTGCGGGCGACTCCGGCCACGGTGACGGCCAGCATCCACAAGCCGAGGGCGACGGCCGGTGCGCCGGTCCAGTCGGCCTCCCGCGTCGCCGACTCCGGCTGGTTGACCAGGATCACGAACGTCGCCACCAGGCCGGCGGTTCCGGCGATCAGCGCGACCAGAGTCTCCGGCGGGACCAGCAGCAACGCCAGCGCGAGCAGCAGGAAGAGCAGGAACAGAACGGTGCCCAGAGCACCCATCGGCGAGTCGGCTCCCGGCGTCAGGCCGAACAGGCTGATCCCGCTGTAGATCCTGATCGTCGACCGCGACGATTCGCCGTGCGTGGTCAGCCAGGTGGGTGCGAGCGTGACCAGCAGCGCCAGTCCGATCGCGAATCCCATCAGCCGGAACTGCAGCCGCTTGAGCTCCCCGTTCGGGCGGAAGAGCGCCGTACGGACGTCGTCCTCGAAGGCGTCGCGGCGTTCGGCCTCGCTCACAGCACGGTCCCTTCTCAAGCGGTCGTTTTCACAGCATCCTTTCAGGATGCCGGGTGCACCGGTTCGATAGGGTCGGGCGGCATGAGCAGCTTCCCGGACGAGGTCGAGGGCTACTACGCCGAGCTGGCCGAGCGGCGTGACTGGTCGCCCGAGACGGTGGCCGCGATCCGGTCGACCGTCGAGCTGATCCGCGACCTCGACCGCGGTACTGCGCCTCGCACGTACGGCGCGCTGGCCGACGAGGAAGGCACCGACTGGCTGTACGAGGCGGTCTGGCACGAGCGGGAGTGGGTCGTCGTCCGGCAGCTCGGGGCGGCCGAGGACGGGACCATCACCAGGTACTGGTGGCAGCGGCTCGAGGACGACGAGGGCATCCTCACCGACCAGGCCCTGGACCGCGACGAGTGGGCGCTGCGCCCACTCAGCCGCGAGGACTTCTACACCGCCTGGGACGACCCAGGCTGCTCCCTAACCACCCTGACCGCCTGACCCCCGCACCCCCACCCCCACCCCCACCCCACCCGCCCACGCCACCCGCACCGGCCCTCCGGTCCCGAGGAGAGATCCGGCTCCTCTGTCTGATGTGTGGGTCGGTTTCGGCCGGTCTCGTTCCGGGACAGCGCGTCGTACTGCGCTGGTCGCGGCGGCCGCGGACACCATCTGGGGATCGCGGACAGGAAATACCTTGTCCGAGGTCCCCGGTTCCTGTCCGCGTCCCCACCGCAAAGCCGTCCGAGGGCGAGCCCGGTGCGGCCGGCGCACGGCACCCTGCGATATGAACGGACAACCCCTGGAATTGCTGGTTGTCCG